>JBBCGQ010000001.1:1644444-1973333 GCA_037200845.1 Bauldia sp. | reverse complement strand
GTCGTCGTGATGGCCGAGCGAACCGCCGCCCTGCCACGGGCGATGCGTCGAGGCCTTGCGGCCGGCGTGGGCCAACTGGATGCCGAAGCGGGTGTCGGGCTGGGCGACGCGGCGGGCGGCGGCGAGCGTGCGGTGCGCGGCGGCCTCGTTGTCGTCGGAATAGAGGCCGAGGCAGCCGTGGGTGATGCGGCCGTGGCGGGTGACGCCGGTCGCCTCGATGGTGACCATGCCGGCGCCGGACATCGCCAGCATCATCCAATGCTGCATGTGCCAGTCGGTCGCCGAGCCGTCGTCGGCGGAGTACTGGCACATCGGCGCGACGGCGATGCGGTTGGCGAATTCGAGGTGGCCGAGGGTGATCGGCGAAAACAGCGTGGCGGTCATGGCGGAGCACCGGGAGGAGAAACGGGCACCCACGAACCTAGGCGGCCCGGCGCGCCCGTCAAATGGCCGGCACCGGCCAGGCCAGTTTCTGCACGCCGCGGATCTCGGTCGCGGCGAGGTGTTCCTTGACCTTCTTGCCGCCGAAGGAGGCATCCGGCGCGATTTCTGCCAAGGGCACCAGGACGAAGGCGCGGGTATCCAGCGGCGCGGACAGGACGTCGATGTCGATCGGCCGCGGTCCGGACGGGATCTCCTTGCTACGGTCGCGGCCGAGCGCCGTCTCGATGGCGTGGCAGGCAGCGGCCAGCTCGGCGGTGCCGAGGCTCGTCTCGACGCCGATGGCGATGTTGAGGAACCAGCCCTGATCCTTCACCGGCCCGACCGGCTGGGTGCGGTAGTAGGCGGAGCGGATGCGCAGCGTCGTCTCGGGCAGGACCGAGATACGGGCCACCGCCTCGTCGAGCAGGCGCTTGCGGTCGCCGACGTTGCTGCCGAGACTCAGGAACACCGCAGCGATCAACGGCGGCGCTCCACGGTGACGGCGAGGTCGTCGATGATCGCGGCGATCGGCGCGTTCGGCTTATGGACCGTGACGCGGACCGAGACGATCTTGGGAAACTCGGCGAGGAGGGCATCGCCGACGGCGCCGGCGGCCGCCTCGATCAGGTTCATCGGCCTGGCGTTGAAGGCGCGGACGGCGGATTTGATGACCAGGCCGTAGTGCAGCGTCTCGTCGAGCTGGTCGCTAGTCGCGGCATTGCCGATGTCGGCGACGATGTCCAGATCGACGAAGAATTTCTGGCCGAGCGAGCGCTCCGCCTCCAGCGCGCCGTGGCGGCCGTGGAGTGCGATGCCCGTGATGGTGAATTCTGCCGTTGCCATTTCGTGGTCCCCTCAGCCGGAAGGGAAGATAGACCCCGGTGTGGCCGGCGTCATGGTGCGGTAGTGGCGGAGGTCACACCTGCCTGCCGGTGTGTTACGCCGCTGCCATCACGCCGATCTTGTCGATTTCCTGCTTCTTCGCCGCAGCCTCGATCTTCAGGTCGTGGCCTGCCTGCATGTTCATCCAGAACAGAGGCGAAGTGCGGAAGTACTTCGCCAGACGCAGCGCGGTATCCGGAGTCACCGGACTCGTCTCGGCGACGAGCCGCTCGATGCGAGTCCGCGGCACATTCAATGCCTTGGCGAGGGCGAGCGCGCTCATGCCGAGCGGGACGAGGTATTCCTCGCGAAGATATTCGCCCGGGTGAACTGCAGGAAGAATGCTGGTGGTCATTAGAAGCGACCTGGTTTGAGGGCTCAGTGGTAGTCGGTTATCTCTACCTGCTCAGGGCCAGCCTCGGTCCACACAAAGCAGATACGGTACCGGTCGTTGATACGGATCGAGTGCTGGCCTTTGCGGTTGCCTTTTGGAGGCTCCAGACGATTGCCGGGTGGTGACTTGAGATCGTCCAGCGAGGTTGCGTACTCGAGGGCGGTCAGCTTTAGGACGGCCCGCTTGACGAGGCTGGACGGGAGTCCCTTCGCGGCCCTGCCGCTCGCTACTTTCTCCGTGATCTTGTCACGGTAAGATCGGATCACTTGCGCGCTCCAGTCTATGTATCATGACATGATACATGCGGCGCGTCAAACGTCGTGTATCACGCTATGATACGGACCGATCCGGCAAGGGTAGGCTGCGACGAACTCTGACGACCTGCGCCGGTTGCTCCAACGTGGCCCTCGCCAGATATTGTGGTCGCTTCCCTCCCGCGCGGGTTTCCGCTACCGCTCCCGCTTCAATCGGGAGACGAACCCATGGCTGGGCTGAAGGCGCTTGCGGCGGGCAACTGGAAGATGAATGGCGACAAGGCGAGCCTTGGCGAGTTGAAGGCGATTGTTGCCGGGTCCGCCAACGCTGTGTCCGATGTCGCGATTTGTCCGCCGGCGACGCTGATCGGCGCGGCGATGGCGGCGGTGGTGGGGTCCAGGGTCAAGATTGGCGGGCAGGATTGCCACAAGGATAAGTCCGGGGCGCATACCGGCGATATCGCGGCGGAGATGCTGGCCGACGCCGGGGCGACGCTGGTGATCGTCGGGCATTCGGAGCGGCGGACGGACCACAAGGAGACCGACGCGGACGTGCGGGCGAAGGCGGAGGCCGCGTGGCGCGCCGGGCTGTTGCCGATCCTGTGCATCGGGGAGACCGAGGCCGAGCGGCGGGGTGGGCAGACCAACGCCGTGCTGGAGCGGCAGTTGGCCGGGTCGGTGCCGGATGGTGCGACGGCGGCCAATCTGGTCGTCGCCTATGAGCCGGTGTGGGCGATCGGGACGGGGCTGACGCCGTCGCTGGATGACATCCGCGATGCCCACACCCATATACGCGAGCGGCTGAAGGCGCGGTTCGGCGCCGAGGCCGACGGAATGCGGATTCTCTACGGCGGCTCGGTCAAGCCGTCGAACGCCGCCGAGATCATGGCGTTGCCGGGAGTTAACGGCGCGCTGGTCGGTGGAGCGAGTCTCAAAGCCGTTGATTTTCTTGCGATTATTGCCGCTTGCGGCTAATCGCCGGGCCAATTCCGCGGGTCTGGCAGGACCCTGATCGATCGTGTACAAGGCGCGCGGCCTGAAGACCCGGGTACCAGGATTCCATGGAAGCTATCGGAAACGTCATCATCGTCATTCACCTGATGGTGGTGCTTGCCCTCATTGCCGTCGTGCTGCTGCAGCGCTCGGAAGGCGGCGCGCTCGGCATCGGCGGCTCGAACGCGTTCCTGTCGTCGCGCGGTCAGGGCAACGTGCTTACCCGGGCGACGGGCATCCTTGCCGGCGTCTTCTTCGCCACCTCGATCGCGATGACCGTGATCTCGCGCCTGACGGCGCCGCCCTCGGCCATCCTCGACCAGGTGCCGCCGATAACGGCGCCCGCGCCGGCCACCAACGGCGCCGCGACGCCGCCGACCACCGGCACGGGCGGCGTGCAGCAGGAACTGAACCGCTACCTGAACCAGAACGGCGCCCCCACGACGACCACGACGCCGCCGGCGGCAGGCACCACCACGACGCCACCCGCGGCGGACGGCACGACGACCACCACGCCTCCGGCGGCCGGTGGCACGCCGGCGCCGCAGGCCCCGACGTCGCAGTAGAAGCGAGTTACGAAATGACCAGACGCCCGGCGCACCCAAAACCCCGCCGGGCGGCGCCGCTCTTTGATCTGGAGTCGCGCATTTTGGTCACAGCGAATCAATCGGTGAGGGGATAGGGTCAAGGTCCATGGCGCGGTACGTATTCATCACCGGCGGCGTGGTTTCCTCCCTTGGCAAAGGCATCGCCTCCGCGGCGCTCGGCGCGCTGCTGCAGTCGCGCGGCTACAAGGTGCGGCTCCGCAAGCTCGACCCGTATCTCAACGTCGACCCGGGCACGATGTCGCCCTACCAGCACGGCGAGGTGTTCGTCACCGACGACGGCGCCGAGACCGACCTCGATCTCGGGCACTACGAGCGTTTCACCGGGCGGCCGGCGAACCGCATGGACAACATCACCACCGGCCGCATCTATCAGGACATCATCGCCAAGGAACGGCGCGGCGATTATCTCGGCGCCACGGTGCAGGTGATCCCGCACGTCACCGACGCGATCAAGAATTTCGTGCGCGACGGCAACGAAGGTTTCGACTTCGTGCTGGTCGAGATCGGCGGCACGGTCGGCGACATCGAGGGCCTGCCGTTCTTCGAGGCGATCCGGCAGTTGAAGAACGACCTGCCGCGCGGCGATGCGGTGTTCATCCACCTGACGCTGATGCCCTACATCGCCTCGGCCGGCGAACTGAAGACGAAGCCGACGCAGCACTCGGTCTCGGCGCTCCGCCAGATCGGCATCCAGCCGGACATTCTCTTGGTGCGGGCCGACCGGCCGATACCGGCGGACGAGCGGCGCAAGCTTTCGCTGTTCTGCAACGTGCGCCCGTCTGCCGTCATCCAGGCGCTCGACGTCGCCAACATCTATCAGGTGCCGGCCGCGTATCACGCAGAGGGGCTGGATGACGAGGTGCTCGCCGCCTTCGGCATGAAGGATGCGCCGGCGCCGGATCTCGCGCGCTGGAACACCATCACGCGCACCATCGCCGGCTACGACGGCGAGGTGACCATCGCGGTGGTCGGCAAGTACACCGGCCTCAAGGATGCGTACAAATCTCTCGTCGAGTCGCTGCACCACGGCGGCATCGCCAACACCGTGAAGGTGAACCTCGAATGGATCGAGGCCGACACGCTGGAGGAGGGCGGCGCGCCGGCGCAGAAGCTGGAATTCGTCGACGGCATCCTGGTGCCGGGCGGCTTCGGCCAGCGCGGCTCGGAAGGCATGATCAACGCCGCCGGCTTTGCGCGCGAGCACAAGGTGCCGTTCTTCGGCATCTGTTTCGGCATGCAGCTCGCCGTGGTCGAGGCGACGCGGCACCTGGTCGGGCTCGACAAGGCCAACTCATCGGAGTTCGGCCCGACGCCGGACCCGGTGGTCGGCCTGATGACGGAATGGCTGCGCGGCAACCAGCTGGAGAAGCGAGCCCACGACGGCGACCTTGGCGGCACCATGCGGCTCGGCGCCTATCCGGCGATGCTCCAGCGCGGCAGCCTAATCTCCGACATCTACGGCGCGACCGAGATCGAGGAGCGCCACCGGCACCGCTACGAGATCAACATCAACTATCGCGACCGGCTGGAGCAGCATGGGCTGCGCTTCGCCGGCCTGTCGCCGGACGGGCTGCTGCCGGAGACGGTCGAGCTGCAGGACCACCCGTGGTTCATCGGCGTGCAGTATCACCCGGAGCTGAAGTCGCGGCCGTTCGCGCCGCATCCGCTGTTCGCATCGTTCATCGCGGCGGCGGTGGAGCAGTCGCGGCTGGTGTAGTTCAGGGGCGGCGGGCGATCAGCGCCTTGCTCTCCACCGCTTCCATGAGCACGCCATCCGGAGCGACGCGCGCGAGTAGCGCGCGGAGGTCGGCGGTCAGCGCGGCGGATTTCTCCGGGCCGAGGACGTTGGGCGCGGTGCGCGACAGCGAAAAGGCGCGGTCGATCAGGGCATCGGCCGGCAGCTCGCCCTGCTCGATGACGCCGATGCGGTCGAGCTGGCTGAACGCCGACCGGAGCAGCACGTCCTCGTTCTCGACCCAGTCGGGTCCGCGCCAGCCGGGGCCGCCGCCATCGGCCGAGTACTTGGCGATGATGTCGCGGTAGTCCTTCTGCCAACCGCGGCGCTCATCGAGCGGGCCGCTGCTGATCAGGACCACCGAGCCGCGCGGACCGATGATGGTGTCGAGGCGGCGCAGCGTTTCGACGCGGTCCATCCAGTGGAACGAGCGGCCCATCGCTACCATGGCGAACGTGCCGGGCACGGCGCCGAGGTCGTTCGAGCTGCCCTGCACCAGCGTGATCTTGTCCGCGAAGGCCGCGGTCGCCTTGGCGGCTGTCGCCAGCATCTCGGGCTCGGGATCGACGCCGACGATGGCGCCGGCGTAGGGCGCCAGGGCGACCGCCACCACGCCGGGGCCGCAGCCGAGATCCATGACGCGGTCGTCGGGGCGGAGCCCCGTCTCCGCGGCAAGCCGCTGGAACAAGCGCGGCGCGTAGGCCTGGCGGGCGTGGTAGTGGCGGGCGGCCGTCTGGAAACGGTGGGGATCGAAGGGGATGGGGGTGATCATCGGAGAATCCGGAGACGAGAGGCGCGAGGCATGGCATGTATCGGCGCCGATCGTGTCAGGATTTCTCTTTCTCGGCCAACGAGACAATATGCCCCGCCCCATCGACCATCTCGTGCTCGCCGTCCGCGACCTAGACGCGGCGCGGGTGATTTATGCGCGGCTGGGTTTTACCGTGGCGCCGATCGCGCAGCATCCTTTCGGCACGTCGAACAGCGTCGTGCAGATGGAGGGCAGCTACCTCGAGCTGCTCGCGGTTACCGACGCCGCGAAGATTCCGCCGGCGACGGAGACGCGGTTTTCCTTCGCCGCCTTCAACCGAGATTACCTCGATCATCGCGAGGGATTTTCCGCGCTGGTTCTGCAGAGCAAGATCGCCGCTGCCGATATCGCGGATTTCGCCGCGCACGGCCTGCCGACGTACGAGCTGACGAAATTCGAGCGTACGGCGCGGGGACCGGACGGCGTCGAGCGGCCGCTGACGTTTTCGCTCGCCTATACCAGCGATGCGCGCGTGCATGGGCAGGCGGCGTTCTTCACCTGCCAGCACCACTACCCGGAAAATTTCTGGCGCCCGGAATATCAGCGCCACGCCAACGGCGCGGTGCGTATAGATTCGGCCGTGTTCGTCACCCGCGATCCGGCCGACTTCCACATCTTCTTCACGTGGTTCACCGGCCAGCACGACATGCTGTCGACCAGCCTGCATGTGCGCTTCGATCTCGGGCCGAACAGCATCGACCTGATGTCGCCGGTCGGCTTCCGGGCGTTCTTCGGCGAGGACGCCGGGCCTGATCCGCGGCGGCTCACGGCGTATCGCGTGGCGGTGGCGGATCTTGGTGCGGCGCGCGCGCAGCTCACGGCGAACGCGGTACCGTTTGCGGAATTGCACGAGGCGCTGGTGGTGCCGTCAAGCTTTGCGCATGGATGCGCGATTGCGTTTGTCGCGGGCTAGATCAGCGGCCTTCGCGCCAGTCGTCGTCGCGCGCCATATGGCGGACGCGGAGCACGGTGATGCCGTCGCGGGCGCCGGCATCATCGAAGAGCAAATAGGGATAGGGCTTGGCCGGCATCACCCGCACCTCGTCGAGGTTGGTCATGCGTCCGATCGTCGGGTGGCGGCGAGCAGGCGCGCCAGCGTCTCAATGGGACGGGCGCAAGCGGACGCCACGGTGGCGTCGGCGGCGGACAGCGTTTCGATTATTTCGGCGATCTGGCGAAGGGGCGCGGCGATGATAGCGGACGATCATGCGCGATGGGGCGCAAAGACCGCTTCAACCTCGGCATCGTCTGCCACAGCACCGGCCCGGCTTTCGACGAGCAGCGTTTCAAGCTCGGCACGCTCGGCGTCCGATAGCGTCAGCGCCCTCGCCCCGTCGACTTCCATCGCCAGCAGCACACGGGCCGGGTCTTCCTGGCGGGACTGATGCCATGAATGAACGCGCTCAAGGATCGCGTCGATCTGGTCTTTGCTCATCCCACGGTTCGAGCGCCTGCCGGATGCCGTTCAACAGATTTTACCAGACCGCGCTATACCGTGCGCCCGTCGTGCCTCGCTGAGATATAGTCCCGCGCCATGAAGCCCAACGCTCGCGTCAAGATCGGTGCCGCCACCTTCGCCAACGACCGGCCGCTGTCGCTGATTGCGGGGCCGTGCCAGCTCGAGTCGCGGCAGCACGCGTTCGACATGGCCGGGCGGCTGAAGGAGATGACGGCGGGGCTCGGCATCGGGTTCGTCTACAAGACATCGTTCGACAAGGCGAACCGGACGAGCCTCAAGGGCAAGCGCGGGATGGGGCTCGACAAGGCTCTGACGATTTTCGCCGACCTGCGGGCGAAGCTCGGCGTGACGATCCTGACCGACGTGCATGAGCGCGCGCAGTGCGCGGCGGTCGCGCCGGTAGTCGATGTGCTGCAGATCCCCGCGTTCCTGTCGCGGCAGACGGACCTGCTGATCGCCGCGGCGGAGACCGGCAAGGTCGTCAACGTGAAGAAGGGGCAGTTCCTGGCGCCGTGGGACATGAAGAATGTCGTCGCCAAGATCGTCGATAGCGGCAACCGCAATGTGCTGGTGACCGAGCGTGGGGCGAGCTTCGGCTACAACACGCTGGTATCGGACATGCGGTCGCTGCCGATCATGGCCGACATCGGCGCGCCGGTGATCTTTGACGCGACGCATTCGGTGCAGCAGCCGGGCGGGCAGGGGACTTCGACCGGCGGCGACCGCCGCTTCGTGCCGGTGCTGGCGCGGGCGGCGGTGGCGGTCGGCGTCGCCGGCGTATTCATCGAGACGCATCAGGACCCGGACAACGCACCGTCGGATGGGCCGAACATGGTGCCGATCGATCAGCTTCCGGCGCTGCTGGAAGATCTGATGGCTCTGGACGCGATCGCCAAGCGGCAGCGCTAACCGACGACGAACGTCTGCTGGCGGCGAACGGCGTCGGTGCTCGTCGTAGTTTCGTCATAGGTCACGAACCCGTCCAGCACACGGTGCCAGAAGGCGATCGCCGGTGCGTTCGTTTCGCGTTGGGTGATCCGCCACGCACCGGGGAATCTCAGGATCAGCCTGCGGGCCGCAGCAAGGCCGATGCCGCGGCGCCTGAACGGGGCGGCAACGAAGAACTCCTCCATTTCGGTGCGGCCGACATGGGTGCGCCGGCTGACGAGTGCAAAGCCCGCGTCGGCCTGGTCTGCCTTCAGCCAGAAGGCCCAGCGGTTCCTGGTATCCCCGAAATAGAGATCGAATTCGGGATAGGGAGCATCGGTGCGGATGCCGGGGATCACCTCGGCCATTGCCGAGATGTAGTCGCGCATCATCGCGGCGAGCGCGGCCTTGTCGTCGAGAGCAACTGGCGTCTCGTGCGCCGTCATCCGCGACTCAGCGCGCGCTCGATGCGGCGGTCGGGGATCAGCCACATCAGCGCGACGAAGCCGTAGCAGGCGAGGCCGGCCCACGGCGTCCAGATCAGCGTCAGGATGATGCCGGCTGCGTACAGGCCGATGGAACTCCAACCCTTGACCTCGGCGCCGATCGCCATCTGCAGGCGGGTGTCGGGGCCCTGCGCCGCGATCAACGTGCGCTCGAGGAAGTAGTAGGCGAAGCCGGCCATCAGCAGGTCGAAGCCGTAGAGCGCGACCGGAAGTGTGGCGAACTCGTTCTCGCCCATCCAACCCGTCGTGAACGGCACCACCGAAAGCCAGAACAGGATGTAGAGGTTGGCCCACAGCACCTTGCCGTTCACCTGGCTGGCAGCCTGAAACAGATGGTGGTGGTTGCTCCAGTAGATGCCGAGGTAAATGAAGCTCAGCACAAAGCTGAGGAAGGCGGGCACGAGCGGCTGCAACGCCTCCCAATCGCTACCGTGCGGCGGGTGCAGTTCAAGCACGAGGATCGTGATGAGGACGGCGATGACGCCATCGCTGAACAGTTCGACCCGCCCCTTATGCATCCGCCCGCTCCGCTGATCTCCGTCGGCACCCTAGCGGATGCGCGCCGCGTGCGGGAGGTGGACTCGCCTCCGAACGGTTGTCACGCCGGCGAAGGCCGGGGTCCGGCGTGCGACATCCAAGGTCACTCCGCGGCTCGGATGTGCCCGGCTGGCTGATTGCTGAGAGTTCCGCGGCGGATTCCGGCTTTCGCCGGAATGACAAGAGAGGGGCACTCAGGCCGAGAGAGGGCGCGTCACGCGGCTGCCTTGCGGGCGAAGGAATCGCGGATGAGGCCGGCGTCGAAATTCGGCGGCGGGTTGCCGGTGAGGGCGAAATAGTAGACCGCGGCCTGGTAGATGCCGGAGAGCGTCGCGCTCACCAGGAAGATCGCGATCAGGATCACCGCCGAGAATCCGATCAGCGCGTAGCCCCACTCGTTGCCGCTCTGGATGCCGTAGAAGCCGGCGGCGCCGGTGAAGATGAAGACCGTGGAGATGAGCGAGGTGACGACCGCGATGCCGGCGTTGCCGACGATGTTCTCGCCCCATGTCTCGCTGAGCAGTTTGCCGCTGCGCTCGATCGCCTTCACCGGGCCGACGCCTTCGGCGGCGAGCACCGGGACGACGAGGAAGGTCGCCACCGTCCACGCCAGGCCGAGGGAGCCTTCGATGAGGCGGCCGATGAAGCCGAACTTTTCGCCGATCCAGCGCAGCGCCACGCCGATGGTGGCGGAGATCGCGGCGTAGCCGAGGATCGGGATGATGCGCACGAAGGCGAGGCCGAGCGCGGAGCGCACGGTCGGGTCGCCGCCGGAGAGGCGCGCGATGGCGGCGCCGACCAAGGCGGTGTTGAAGAAGATGATGACGAAGTACTGGACGAAGTAGAAGGCGAACAGCCAGGCGTAGAACCACGCCGGCAGTTGTGGGCTTTCCTCGCGGGCGAGCGACATGAACATCGGGTTGCCCATCAGGGTCGAGACGAAGCTGGCGATGACGACGAGGCTGACGATGCCGGAGATGAGCGGCAGGACCAGCAGCTCCTTATCGGCGGCGAGCACGCCGACGCTGGCGCGGATCAGCGACAGACTGCGCGTGAAGCTCGAGATTGCATTGGCCATGGTTCCGCCCTCCGGCCGCGAGAAGCGGCCGACGATGGTCGGGCGAGTCGCCTCAACAATCGGTAAAGGTCAGCCGCTCACCAATTGATAGCGATGCCGCTCGGGCCGCCGAACCGCTCGCCCTTGACATGCTTGATGACGAACACGGGCAGCGCGGCCGTGTTTCCCGCCTGGCCGCCGATCAGAAGACCGGAGGTATCCGTTTGACCCGAGAGGTTGATCGAAGCCGTGGCAGTAACGGGTGCCGCTCCGGTTTGGGTGTATTTGAAATTGTAGGAGATCAACGCCAGCTTGTTGACCGGATGCCATCCGCCGCCGATCAGATCTTTGTCTTCGGCACGAATGCGGTACCGAACCGACCACTGGTAGTGGGTCGGAGAATCATGGAAGAACTCGTACCAGACGTCCATCACGAGCTTCTTCTTGTCCTTGGGCTTGGAGCCGATCTGAGCCTGGAGTTCACCGCTCATCCATCCGACATGGGGAGAGGAGTCAAACGGCGGACTCGGATTGGGGCGCAACTTCGCGGCCGCTGCCGATGATGAGATACGCGTGCTGGAAACAACGCCGGGAGATTTCATCGCTGGCCCCGCTAAAGCTTTGATGGCGGCGCAGCTTAGATGCAACTATGACGGGAGTCCAGCCTAGGTCAGCCGCGGCCGCGGTAGGAGGCAACGCCCTGGTCGGGCAGCCAGACATCCGCCGGCGGGGCGCCGGTCTGCCAGAACACGTCGATCGGCATGCCGCCGCGCGGGTTGAAGTAGCCGCCGATGCGGAGCCAATGCGGCTTCAGCAGATCGTTGACGCGGCGGGCGATGGTCACCGTGACGTCCTCGTGGAAGGCGCCGTGGTTGCGGAACGACTGGAGGTAAAGCTTCAGCGACTTGGACTCGACCAGCCATTTGCCGGGCACATAGTCGAGGACGAGGTGGCCGAAATCGGGCTGGCCGGTCACCGGGCAGATCGAGGTGAATTCCGGAAACGTGAAGCGGGCCAGGTACTTGACATCGCTTTGCGGGTTCGGGACGCGGTCCAGTGTGGCCTTGTCGGGGCTTTCCGGCATAGCGACCGGTCGGCCGAGCTGCAGGGCGGGGGAGGCGGGTTTCTTGGTCATGGGGGCGAGCTTCTAGCGCTACGCCGCGACCGGCGCCACCAGCTTCCCGCTCGTGCGGTCGTAGCGCCAGACGGTGCGGCCTGCGAGATGGGTGCCGCACCACCAGCGGTCGAGGCCGGACAGCGCGACGTGATCTTCCTCGGCGTTGGCGACGTCCTCGCCGGCCATGGTTAGCTCCAGCACCGCCTCACGGAAGCGTTCGCTGTTGTCCTCGCCTTCGAAGGCCGGGGCGAGGCCGGCGATCAGCGGCACGTCGCACGAGGCGAGGTCGTCGAGCAGATGGAAGAAGCTCCAGTCGCCCATGAAGGCGGCCTCCTCCTGGCGGATGGTTTCCTGGAACAGGCGGAGGGGCGCGGTCGTGCCGTGGGCGATACCTTCGACAATCTCGGTCTCGGTGCGGCCGAGCCCGGTGACCGGCGCGGGCAGCTCTTCGAGGAAACGGCGGAGCGATGGTTTCAGAAACGGGAGGCGCGTATCGAGATTTTCGGCGAGATGTGCGACGGCTTCCGGAGTGTGCGAGGCGAGTGCGGCCCATGTCGTGCGGCCGAGATCGAGGTCGTGCCGCGTGATGGCGCGCGCCTTGGACTCGAAGCTGAGGATCGTCTCGGCGGTCTGCGCGCCGAGGAAGTCGTCGGCCTGCACCAGCGCCACGTTTTCGGTGCGCCCGACCTCGGCGAGGAACGACAATATCTGCACCAACTGGAGCTGGTCGTAGAGGTCGTGCTCGAACCACAGCTCGATGCGCTCGTAGTTGGCATGGGCGCGCATGATGGCGTCGCGCTCGCGGAACTCGATGGCGATGTCCTCGGGCGGGATGCGGAAGCGGCGGGCGAGATACGCGACGCGCTCGGTCGATGACGCCTCGATCGGGCCGGCGACGACCGGACCTTCGTGCAGCACATCGCGCCACGGCAGGATCGTGCCGGTGCGTCCGGCCGCGGCCAGCAGGTCCGCGGCGGTGTCGCCGTTGGTGAGGATCAGATCCGCCATTGGCTACACCTATGTCAGCATGACAGCAGTGTGAAGCTGACAGGCGCACATCACTCCTGTAGAACGCCGCCGGATCACATCTCTCGGGGAACACCAATGACCGCGATCATCGACATCATCGGACGGGAAATCCTGGACAGCCGGGGCAACCCGACCGTGGAAGTCGACGTTACCCTCGACGACGGGTCGATGGGCCGCGCCGCGGTGCCCTCGGGCGCTTCGACCGGCGCGCACGAGGCGGTGGAGCTTCGCGATGGAGCGAAGAAGCGCTACCTCGGCAAGGGCGTGTCGAAGGCCGTCGCTCACGTCAACGGCGAGATCTTCGAGACGCTGTCGGGCATGGAAGCCGAGAACCAGATCCACATCGACCGGACGCTGATCGCACTCGACGGCACGGCCAACAAGGGCCGGCTCGGCGCCAACGCCATCCTCGGCGTGTCGCTTGCCGTCGCCAAGGCGGCGGCGGAAGCGAACACGCTGCCGCTCTACCGCTACGTCGGCGGGACCAACGCGCATGTGTTGCCGGTGCCGCTGATGAACATCGTCAACGGCGGAGCGCATGCCGACAACCCGATCGACTTCCAGGAATTCATGATCGCGCCGATCGGTGCGCCGACGTTTGCCGAGGCGCTCCGCTGGGGCTCGGAAGTGTTCCATACGCTGCGCGGCGAGTTGAAGAAGGCCGGGCACAACACCAACGTCGGCGACGAAGGCGGCTTCGCGCCGAACCTCGCCTCGGCGCCGGCGGCGCTGGAGTTCGTGATGAGCGCGATCGAGAAGGCGGGATACAAGCCAGGCAAGGACATCGCGCTGGCGCTCGATTGCGCGGCGACCGAATTCTACAAGAAGGGCAAGTACGAATACGAAGGCGAGAAGAAGACGCGCGATGCGGCGGCGCAGGTCGCCTACCTCGCCGACCTCGCCAAGAAGTTCCCGATCGTGTCGATCGAGGATGGCATGGCCGAGGACGACTGGGCCGGCTGGAAGGCGCTGACCGAGAAGGTCGGCGACAAGATCCAACTGGTCGGCGACGACCTGTTCGTCACCAACACGACGCGCCTCAAGGAAGGCATCGACAAGGGCATCGCCAACTCGATCCTGGTCAAGGTCAACCAGATCGGCACGCTGACCGAGACGCTCGACGCCGTCGCCATGGCGCACGCCGCCGCCTACACGGCGGTGATGTCGCACCGCTCCGGCGAGACGGAAGATTCCACGATCGCCGACCTCGCGGTCGCCACCAACTGCGGGCAGATCAAGACCGGCTCCCTGTCCCGGTCGGATCGGGTCGCGAAGTACAATCAATTGCTGCGGATCGAGGAGGAACTCGGCACGCAGGCAGAGTATGCGGGGCGGCGGGCGTTAGGGTAGTTTCAGGCCGCCAGGCGTTTGGCGAGCAGCGCCGGGACCTCGCCCGCGGGCACGGGCACCGAATAGAGGAATCCCTGCCCGGTGTTGCAGCCCTGCTCGCGCAGCCAGGCTGCGTCGACCGCTTCTTCGATTCCCTCCGCCACGGTTGCGATGCCGAGCGCCTCGCTCAGACCGATGACGGCCGAAACTATCTTCGCGTTTTCGACGTTCGCGCGCCGCGTCGTGACGAAGCTCCGGTCGATCTTGACGACATCAAACGGCAGTTCGCGGAGGTAGTAGAGGCTCGAATAGCCCTTGCCGAAATCGTCGATGGCGACGCGTACGCCAGCACGTTTCAGGTCTTCGATGATACGGCGCGCGCCCGCGAGGTCGTCGAGCAGGGCCGTCTCGGTCAACTCTATTTCGAGGCGATTTGCCGGAAAAGCCGCGACCTCGAGGACACCCAAAATCTTGGCGGCCAGCATCGGGTCCTTGAACTGATCGGGTGCGATGTTGATGGAAAGAGCCAGGTTTCCATCCCATCGTTTGGCATCGTCGACTGCCCGGCGCAGGAGCGCCAGCGAAAGATCGCCGATCAGCCGGGCGTCTTCGGCGATGGGAATAAAGACCTCCGGCAGCAGCAGGCCGCGGGTCGGATGCTGCCAGCGGGCGAGCATCTCGAAGCCGGTGATGCGGCCGTCGTCGAGATTCACTTGCGGCTGATAGAACGGCGTGATCGCGTCGGTGCCGACGGCGCTGCGCAGTTCAACCTCGAGCGCTGCGCGATCACGCAAGGCTTCGTCAATCGCGGCATCGAAAAACGAGTACCCGCTGACGCCGATCGCCTTCGTCCGATACATCGCCATGTCGGCCTTGCGGATCAGTGCCTCGCCGTCGCCGCCATCTTCCGGAAAGAGCGAGATCCCGATGCTCACGCCAGTATCGGTCCGGATCTGGCCTATGTCGAACGGTTCATCGAGGGCAGCAATGATGCGGTTTGCGAGCCTGACCAGGTGCTCCCTGTCGACGCCGAAGACGGCGAGCGCAAATTCGTCGCCGCCAAGGCGCGCGAACGAGTCATCGGAACGTACCAGCGGCCGCAGCCGTTCGGTGATCGCGATCAGCAGATTGTCGCCAACCATGTGACCATGCGTATCGTTGACCGCCTTGAAGCGATTGAGGTCAAGCGACAGCACCGCGGCGCGGGCGCCGGAACGCCGCGCCGCCGCGATCGACGCTGTCAGGCGTTCGTTGAACAGGCGGCGGTTGGCGATACCGGTCAGCGGATCGTGGCGGGCAAGCGCGCTGGCTTCGGCTTCGGCGGCGACCCGGCGGCGGACCTCCGCGGTAAGGCGGCGGGAGCGCAAGAACAGAATTATCGCAAGCGCGACCGTGCCAACAACGAAGGCGTTGGCGAGTTCATCAAGCTGCCAGTTTTCGTAGATGCGGGTTTCTTCGTAATACCATTCGAAAGTGTCGAGGCGCGAAAGCAGGAGGAACGCCGCCACCGCGCCCGCAACGATGGCGATTTCTGCCTCGGTTACATTGCTTTTGAGCCATGCCACGAGTGCGCGCCTTCTGGCGTTGGAAGATGCCGTCATGCGGCGAGTCTACCCCGCGACGGTTAGCAGATTTGCCAAGCAAGTCCCTCATTTGGGATTTCGGTAAAGAGAACGTGCGGGAACGGCCCGCAACGCTCCATTAAGCCTCGTGCGCCATGGTGGTTGCGGAGTCCGCCGAGCCACCATGATCACCCGCCAGCGTAAGAAGTCCGTTCTCCGCCGCCTGCTGATGCCGCTCGCGGCCGTCGGGTTCCTGTCGTATTTCGGGTATCACGCCTTCAACGGGGCGTTCGGCATATGGGCGATGGACCGGCTGGTGGCCGACGCCGCTCAACTCACCGTTACCCGCGACCAGCTTGTAGCCGAGCGTACGACGCTGGAGCGGCAGGTGGCGAGCGTGCGGCCGTCGAGCCTGGACGCCGACGTGATCGACCTTGAGGCGCGGCACGCGCTCAACGTCATGCGGCCGGATGAGGTCGTGGTCGATTTGGGTGCGGCGCAGCAAAACGCGCGTTAGGCACTTTGGACATTTCCCCTATGTCTTTTCGGAATACTGGCTCTGCACAGGCGCGCTTGGATTGACTCGACGTGTGCGTTAGCGTCGCAGCCAAGAATACGAAGAAAAAACTCCGTTTCATGGGGAGACGTGCATGCCCAAGGCCGAACGTAAGGCCGCAGAGCCTGCGGTAGCCGTAGCCGCGCGAAAAACCGAGCGGGCCGGCGACGAGACAAGTTCCGTCACCACCAAGCCCGCAAATTTCACGCGCGAGGAAGAACTCGACGCCTTCTCGCACATGCTCCTCATCCGCCGCTTCGAGGAGCGGGCCAGCCAGATGTACGGCATGGGCCTCATCGGCGGCTTCTGCCACCTCTACATCGGCCAGGAAGCGGTGGTCACCGGCGTCAAAATGGCGTCGAAGCCCGGCGACCAGTACATCACCGGCTACCGCGACCACGGCCACATGCTCGCTGCCGGCATGGACCCCAAAGGCGTCATGGCCGAGCTTACCGGGCGCGCCGCCGGCTATTCGCACGGCAAGGGCGGGTCGATGCACATGTTCTCGCGCGAGCAGAATTTCTACGGCGGCCACGGCATCGTCGGCGCCATGGTGCCGCTCGGCACCGGCCTCGCGTTCGCCAACAAGTATCGCAAGAACGACTCGGTCGCGCTGACCTTCTTCGGCGACGGCGCCGCCAACCAGGGCCAGGTGTACGAGTCGTTCAACATGGCCGAGCTGTGGAAGCTGCCGGTCGTCTACATCATCGAGAACAACCGCTACGCCATGGGCACGTCGGTCGAGCGCTCGTCGTCGCAGACGGATTTCTCGCGCCGCGGCATCTCGTTCAACATCCAGGGCGAGCAGGTCGACGGCATGGACGTGCGCGCCGTGAAGGCGGCGGCGGAGAAAGCGCTGGCGTGGTGCCGCGCCGGCAAGGGTCCGTACATCCTCGAGATGCAGACCTATCGCTATCGCGGCCACTCGATGTCGGACCCGGCGAAGTACCGGACGCGCGAGGAAGTGCAGGACATGCGCGAGCACCACGACCCGATCGAGCGGGTGCGTGCGCGCATCGTCGAAAAGAAGTATGCGAGCGAAGACGAGCTGAAGAAGATCGAGAACGAGGTGCGCGACATCGTGATCGCGGCGGCCGAGTTCGCGACCAGCAGCCCCGAGCCGGACGCCGCTGAGCTCTGGACCGACATCACCCACTAGCCGCGCGCCGGCCTCGCCGGGTTCCAGCGCAACAGGAAATTTTGCTGATGCCGATCGACGTTCTCATGCCGGCGCTGTCGCCCACCATGGAGGAGGGGAAACTCTCCAAGTGGCTCAAGAAGGAGGGCGACAAGGTCAAGTCCGGCGACATTCTCGCCGAGATCGAGACCGACAAGGCGACGATGGAAGTCGAGGCCGTCGATCAAGGCACGATGGCACGCATTCTCGTGCCCGAGGGTACCGAGAACGTGAAGGTGAATACGCCGATCGCGCAGCTTGCCGGCGAGGGCGAGGCGGTCGGTGCTGCACCGGTGGCGAAGGCGGCGGCTCCCGCTGCCGCGCCTGAGATGCCGGCGGATCATCAGGCCGCGCCGGCGACGCAGCAGTCGGTGCGACCGCCGGAGATGAAGGCGGAGGGCATGCCGAAGCAGCCGGCGTCGGTTCCAGCAGCGCCGCACACGCCGGCGCTCGCCGATCCCGACGTGCCGGCCGGCACCGAGATGGTGATGACGACCGTGCGCGATGCGCTCCGCGACGCGATGGCCGAGGAGATGCGCCGCGACAAGGATGTCTTCGTCATGGGCGAGGAGGTCGCGGAGTACCAGGGTGCCTACAAGGTGACGCAGGGGCTGCTGCAGGAATTCGGCGCCGAGCGCGTGATCGACACGCCGATCACCGAGCAGGGCTTTGCCGGCCTCGGCGTTGGCGCGGCGCTCGCGGGCTTGCGGCCGATCGTCGAATTCATGACGTGGAATTTTGCCATGCAGGCGATCGACCAGATCGTCAACTCGGCCGGCAAGACTCTGTATATGTCGGGCGGCCAGATGGGCGCGCCGATCGTCTTCCGTGGCCCGAACGGCGCGGCGGCGCGCGTTGCCGCGCAGCACAGCCAGGACTACGCCGCGTGGTACGCGCAGGTGCCCGGCCTCAAGGTCGTGATGCCCTACACGGCGGCGGACGCCAAGGGCCTGCTCAAGGCGGCGATCCGCGACAACAATCCGGTCGTGTTCCTGGAAAACGAGATTCTCTACGGCCACCAGTTCGAGGTGCCGAAGCTTGCCGACCACGTGCTGCCGATCGGCAAGGCGCGCATCGCGCGCGCCGGCACGGACGTAACCATCGTCTCGTTCGGCATCGGCATGAACTACGCGCTGAAGGCGGCGGACGAACTGGCCGGCATGGGCATCGAGGCCGAGGTGATCGACCTCAGGACGATCCGCCCGCTCGACATGGAAACCGTGATCAACTCGGTGAAGAAGACCAACCGCGCGGTGACGGTGGAGGAGGGGTGGCCGGTCGCTTCGATCGGCTCGTACATCGCCTCGGAGATCACGATGCAGGCGTTCGACTATCTCGATGCGCCGGCAATCAAGGTGTCGGGCAAGGACGTGCCGATGCCCTACGCCGCCAACCTCGAAAAGCTCGCGTTGCCCAACGTCGCGGAAGTCATCGCGGCGGTGAAGGCCGTGACGTACCGGACGTAGGCGATGGCGACGGAGCAGCCCATCCCGCCCGATGCCGCCGCGAGCGACGATGCGGTCGAGGTGCTGCGTGCGTTCGTGGTCGACGGCGGGCTGTCGATCGCCTTCACGCGCGCCTTCGACGATCCGGGCATGTGGGGCATGATGCTGGTCGATATCGCCCGGCACGCGGCGCGCGCCTTCGCCAAGGAAGGCGTGATGAGCGAGGAGCAGGCGCTGGGCGCGATCGTCGATATGTTCGATTCCGAGCTCGCCAACGTGACCGATCCCGGCCTGACGACGCCGCGCGACAAGCAAGGCCACTGAAACATGCCGATCAACATCCTGATGCCGGCACTTTCGCCCACGATGGAGAAGGGCAATCTCTCCAAGTGGCTGAAGAAGGAAGGCGACAAGGTCAAGTCGGGCGACATTCTCGCCGAGATCGAGACCGACAAGGCGACGATGGAATTCGAGGCGACCGACGAAGGCACGATGGGCAAGATTCTCGTGCCCGAAGGAACGCAGGATGTCGCCATCAATGCGCCGATCGCGGTGCTGCTGACCGAGGGTGAGAAGGCGGACGCGATCAGCGCCGCGCCAGCTCCCGCTGCGCCGAAGGCCGCGGCTCCGGCCGCTCCCGCGCCTGCGGCCGCTCCTGCTGCGGCTCCGGCGCCGAAGCCGGCTGCCGGTCCTGCCGCTGCGGTTAGCACCAACGGCACCGGCGGCCGCACCTTTGCCTCGCCGCTGGCGCGCCGCCTTGCCAAGGAAGCCGGCGTCGACATTGGCCGGGTGACGGGCTCCGGTCCGCATGGCCGCGTGGTGAAATCCGACATCGATGCGGTGAAGTCGGGCAAGGCGCCGCTCGCGGCTCCCTCTGCCGGCGCTCCCGCCGCCAAGGCGCCGCTGCCGGCGCCGTCGATGTCCGACGCGCAGGTGATGAAGCTGTTCGACGACGGCGAGTATGACGTCGTCCCGCACGACAACGTGCGCAAGATCATCGCCAGGCGGCTGGTCGAGGCGAAGACCACGATCCCGCATTTCTACCTGACTATCGACACCGAGATCGACGCGCTGCTGGCGCTCCGCGCCGACATCAACTCGGCCGCACCCACCGTCGACGGCAAGCCGAAGTGGAAGGTGTCGGTCAACGATCTCGTCATCAAGGCGCTGGCGATGGCGCTGATGCGCGTGCCCGACGCCAACGTGACGTGGACCGAGGCCGGGATGCTGCACCACAAGCGCTCCGACGTCGGCGTCGCGGTCTCGATCCCGGGCGGGCTGATCACGCCGGTGGTGCGCCACGCCGACACCAAGACGATCTCGCAGATCTCGATCGAGATGAAGGATCTCGCGGCGCGCGCCCGCGTGCGCAAGCTGGCGCCGCAGGAGTATCAGGGCGGCACCAGCGCGGTCTCCAACCTCGGCATGTTCGGCATCAAGGATTTCGCCGCGGTGATCAACCCGCCGCATGCGACGATCCTGGCGGTCGGTGCCGGCATCGAGACGCCGGTGGTGCGCGACGGCAAGATCGAGATCCGCAACATCATGACGTGCACGCTGTCGACCGACCATCGCGCCGTCGACGGGGCGCTCGGCGCGCAGCTCTTCCAGGCGTTCAAGCAACTGATCGAGCAGCCTGCCGGGATGCTGGCGTAGGAGACGGACCCATGGCCGACGCCTACGACGTCATCATCATCGGCTCCGGCCCCGGCGGCTATGTCGCCGCGATCCGGGCGGCGCAGCTTGGGCTCAAGACCGCGGTCGTGGAGCGCGCGTATCTCGGCGGCATCTGCCTCAACTGGGGCTGCATCCCGACCAAGGCGCTGCTGCGCTCGGCCGAGGTCTACCACTACATGGAGAACGCCAAAGACTACGGCCTCTCCGCCAAGGACGTGTCGTTCGATCCGGCGGCGGTGGTGACGCGCTCGCGCGGCGTGGCGGCGCAGCTTTCCAACGGCGTCGCGTTCCTGCTCAAGAAAAACAAGATCGACGTCATCTGGGGCGAGGCGACGGTCGAGGCGGGCGGCAAGGTCACCGTCAAGGCGTCGACCGCGGCGCTCAAGACGGAGGCGCCGAAGGGAGCGCTCGGGCCCGGCGCCTACCAGGCGAAGAACGTGATCGTGGCGACGGGCGCGCGGCCGCGGGCGCTGCCCGGGCTGGAGCCCGACAAGAAACTGGTGTGGACGTATTTCGAGGCGATGGCGCCGGACAAGATGCCGAAGTCGCTGCTGATCGTCGGCTCCGGTGCGATCGGCATCGAGTTCGCCTCGTTCTACCGCACGATGGGCACCGAGGTGACGGTGGTCGAGATCCTGCCGCAGATCCTGCCGGTCGAGGACGAGGAGATCGCGGCGCATGCGCGCAAGCGCTTCGAGAAGGCCGGCATCAAGATCCTGACCGAGGCCAAGGTCACGCAGCTCGTCAAGGCCGCGGACAGCGTCACCGCCACGATCGAAACCAAGGACGGCAAGAAGCAGGAGCTGAAGGTCGATCGCGTCATCTCCGCTGTCGGCGTCGTCGGCAACATCGAGAATCTCGGGCTGGAGAAGCTCGGCGTGAAGATCGAGCGCGGCACCATCGTCATCGACAAGCACGGCCGCACCAACGTGCCGGGCGTGTGGGCGATCGGCGACGTCGCCGGGCCGCCGATGCTGGCGCACAAGGCCGAGCACGAGGGTGTCATCGCGGTGGAAGCGATCGCTGGCCAGGACCCGCACGCGATGGACAAGCTGAAGATTCCAGGCTGTACCTACTGCAATCCGCAGGTCGCTTCTGTCGGACTTACGGAAGCGAAGGCGAAGGCCGCCGGCTACGACATCCGCGTCGGCAAGTTTCCGTTCATCGGCAACGGCAAGGCGATCGCGCTCGGCGAACCGGAAGGTTTGGTAAAGACGATCTTCGACAAGAAAACCGGCCAGTTGCTCGGCGCTCATCTGGTCGGCGCGGAAGTCACCGAGTTGATCCAGGGCTTCGTCATCGCTATGAACCTGGAGACTACGGAGGAAGACCTGATCAATTCAGTCTTCCCGCACCCGACGCTCTCCGAGACCATGCATGAGAGCGTGCTCGCCGCCTACGGCCGGGTGATTCACGTCTAGGCACCGGCGCGGCCGGCGCCGCTTCGCCGGGGGACGCGTCTCATGCGTATCGCTTTTTCATCTCGCCATCTGATCGTCGCCGCTGCCCTCATGCTCGGCGCCGGCGCGGCGCACGCGACCGACTTCAAGCAGGCCGGGCCGATGGTTTCCATCGCGGCTGACGGCGGCAAGGTTGAAGTTGCCGGCGCCAGCGTCGAGGTTTCCGGCATGGCGTCGAGCGTGCGCGCGGCCGGTGCGCTGGTCACGGTTACCACCGCCTCGACCGGCGACACGCAGGTTGCCGGCGCGCAGGTCGCGGTTTCCGGTTCGACCGGCGGCGTGCTCAACGTCGCCGGCGCGGTCGTCGACGTCACCGGCACCGTCACCGGTGACGCGGTGGTCGGCGGCGCCGTCACCAAGGTCAACCTGCAGGCCGGCGCCAACCTGCACGTCGGCGGCGCCAGCATCGTCATCGCGCCGACCAACGACGTGCGCGGCAAGCTCGAGGTTTACGGCGCGGTCGTGACTGTCTCCGGCCACATCGCCGGGCCGGTCGAATCGGGCGGCGCGTCGGTCACCTTCGACGGCCAGGCCGACGGGCCGGTCACGATCGCGGCGACCCGGGTCGTCATCGGGCCGAACGCGCGGATCGGCGGCGATCTCACCGTGCGCTCGGTCAATGCGCCGGAACTCGCGCCGGGCTCGGTGGTCAGCGGCACCGTGCATCAGGAGCAGCCGCAGACGTGGTGGGCCGTGGCGCCGTGGCAGTGGGTAGCCGGTGTTGCGCTCGCCATCGCCGCGGGCACCATCCTCACCGGCCTGGTCGCCATGCTGTTCGGCGGCCATGTCTTCACGACCGCGACCGAGCATGTCCGTCACCGGCCGCTGTCGAGTTTCCTGTTCGGCATCCTGACGATCGTGCTGATCGGCTTCATCGGCGCGGCGCTTCTGATAACCGCTATCGGCTGGAGCGTCGGCGGCGCCGTGCTCCTGCTGCTGCCGTTCCTGCTGGTCTTCGGCCACGCGGTGGCGGCGGCGGGCATCGCTTCGGCGGTGCTCCTGCGGCGTTCCGGGCCGATCGGCGTGCCGACGGCGATCCTGATGCTGGTGATCGGGGCGATCGCACTGGTGGCGCTTGGCCTTATCCCGTGGGTCGGTCCGTTCATCGTGCTGATTGCGCTGGTCCTCGGCACCGGCGCCTTCACTCGCACCGTCGGCGGGCGCCTGCGCCGCGCCGAGCCGCAACCGGTGGTCTGATCCGGCCTCACCGGATTCCGGCCTTCGCCGGAGTGGCGCGCGGCGCTAGAATGCGGGAGGCCGGATCGAATCGGCCCCCGCGTTCGTGAAGCGCGTGTGACGGGAGGGTGCATTGAGCGCACGGTCGCAGTCGATTGTCTCGTGGGTGATCATCGGCCTGATCGCCGGTTTCCTCGCGAGCGTTATCGTGCCCAGCAGCGGCAACCTGTTCGGCTGGCTGATCGCCGGCCTCCTCGGCTCGGTCGTCGGCGGTTTCCTGGCGCAGCAGCTCAAGATCAGCCTCAATTTCGGCAACCCGTTTCTCGAGCAGGTCGTCATCTCGTTCGGCGGCGCGATCATCGTGCTGATCGTCGCGCGGCTGATCATCCTCGGCTAGATCGGCAGGGAGGTTCGTCATGCAGGGCGTTGGCTGGATCGGAGCGATCATTCTGGGCGGCATCGCGGGGTGGATCGCCGAAAGGGTGACCGGTTCCCAGATGGGGATCATCGCCAATATCGTTCTGGGCATCGTCGGCGCGCTGGTGCTGAACGGCATCCTCGGGCTGCTCAACATCGTCCCGTCGGATGCCTGGTACGCGCAGCTCATCATCGGCGTCGTCGGCGCGGTGCTGCTCATCTGGGTCTGGCGGATGGTGCGCGGGCGGCAGATGTAGCCGAGGGGCGGGTTGGCCCTCGCGCTCGGGGATGCATGCCCGCCATGCATCTGGCGAACCAGCGATTTCTCCACCCGACGTGCTATATAACCGCAGCATGACCACGCTCATCGACACGATCTCGGCGCCGCGGCCGCGCCATCCGGAAAAGGCGCATCGGCCGGAGACGCCGTTGCTGCGCAAGCCGGACTGGATCCGTGTCAAGGCGCCGGGCTCGGCGGTCTATCGCGAGACGACCGCGATCGTGCGCGAGCACGGGCTGGTCACGGTGTGCGAGGAGGCCGGCTGCCCGAACATCGGCGAGTGCTGGTCGAAGAAGCACGCCACCTTCATGATCATGGGCGACACGTGCACGCGGGCGTGCGCCTTCTGCAACGTCAAGACCGGGATCCCGGGCCTGCTCGATCGCGACGAGCCGGCGAAGGTCGCCGACGCGGTCGCCAAGCTCGGCCTGCATCACGTCGTCATCACCTCGGTCGACCGTGACGATCTCGCCGACGGCGGCGCCGAGCATTTCGCCCGCACGATCGCCGCGATCCGGGCGGCGAGCGATGCGACCATCGAGATTCTCACGCCGGACTTTTTGCGCAAGGACGGCGCCATCGAAACCGTCGTTGCGGCGAAGCCGGACGTCTTCAACCACAACCTCGAGACCGTGCCGTCGAAGTATCTGACGGTGCGGCCTGGGGCACGTTACTTCGCCTCGCTCCGCCTGCTGCAGCAGGTCAAGGAACTCGATCCTTCGATGTTCACGAAGTCGGGCATCATGGTCGGGCTCGGCGAGGAGCGGAACGAGGTGCTGCAACTGATGGACGACCTGCGCGCGGCCGACGTCGATTTCCTCACTATCGGGCAGTACCTGCAGCCCAGCCGCAAGCATCATCCGGTGATGCGCTTCGTGCCGCCGGACGAGTTCAAGGCATACGAGACGATCGCCTATGCCAAGGGCTTCCTGATGGTGTCGGCGAGCCCGCTGACGCGCTCGTCGCACCACGCCGGCGAAGACTTCGCGCAATTGCGCGCGGCGCGCGCCGCCAAGCTCGGCGCCTGATGCCGCAGTTTTCGACCGAGCGGCGGGTGCGCCACCCGGCCGACCAGATGTTCGCGCTGATCGCCGACATCGAGAAGTATCCCGAGTTCCTGCCGATGTGCGAGAAGCTCACCGTACGCGGTCGCACGAACGAAGACGGGCGCGAGGTGCTGGTCGCCGACATGACCATCGCATACGCCGTTGTGCGCGAGACGTTCACGACGCGCGTGACGCTCGACCGCCCGGCGCTCACCATCGATGCCGATTACCTCGACGGGCCATTCCATCATCTCGACAGCCAGTGGTCGTTCGTGCCGGAAGGCGAGGGGGCGTGCCTGGTGCGCTTCACCATCGACTACGAGTTCAAGTCGCGGATGCTGACGATGGTGATGGGCAGCGCGTTCGAGGGCGTGTTCCGTAAATTCGGCGAGGCGTTCGAGAAGCGCGCCGACGCCGTCTACGGGACGCACGCGCCATGATGACGCTCGGCGCGGCGCCGCTGATCGCGTTTCTCGCTACGGCGGACGCGGCGCGCAGCCGGGCGTTCTATGCCGATACGCTGGGGCTCAGGCTGGTCGACGACTCGCCGTTCGCGCTGGAGTTTGACGTCGGCGGCGTGATGCTGCGCATCCAGAAGGTCGAGACGCTGACGCCGCATCCGTTCACGGCGCTCGGCTGGCAGGTCGGCGATATCGGCGCGCAGATTACCGAGCTGGCGCGGGAGGGCGTGGTGTTCGAGCGGTTCGCCGGGCTCGAGCAGGATGGCGCGGGGGTGTGGACGTCGCCGAGCGGGGCGCGGATCGCGTGGTTTCGGGATCCGGACGGGAATTTGCTGTCGCTGACGGAGTTTCCGTAGTCTTTCCGCGTTACCGCGGCGCCTCTCCTTCGCTATCATCCTTCGGCGAGGCCGGAGGCCTCGACCGGAGCACCAGTCGCAACGATCGCTTTGCTGAAGCCGGTCCTCCGGTCAGCGCTTCGCGCCGCCGAAGGATGACAGCGGAGGGAGGCGCCTATCGCGCCGCCTCGGCTATCCCCGCGCCAGCGCGTCCAGCATCCCCAACGCCTCGCGCACCGTGGCCAGCCGCACCTCGCTCCGCCCGATGTCGCCGAAGCGCTGCTCGCGGTGGATGATGTCGCGGCCGCGGCGCACCGCGGCGAAGTGGACGAGGCCGACCGGCTTGTGCAGCGAGCCGCCGCCCGGGCCGGCGATGCCGGTTACAGCCACCACGAGATGAGCCTCGGAATATTGCAGCGCGCCCTGCGCCATCGCGTGTGCGGTTTCCTGCGAGACGGCGCCGATTGCCGGGTCGTTGAGGATCGGCTCGGGCACGTCGAGGAGATCGATCTTCGCCTGGTTCGAGTAGGTGACGAAGCCGCGGTCGATGACCTCGGAGGATCCGGGGATCTCGGTCAGCGTCGCGGCGATCAGGCCGCCGGTGCAGGACTCGGCGGTCGCGATCTTGAGGCCGTGCGAGCGGCAGAGGTCGATCAGCATCTTCGCCGACGGGATGAGGTGGGCGAGGTCGGTCATGGCTTGAACGGCAGGCGGATGGTGGCGACGGCGTGGGCGGCGGCGCCTTCGCCGCGGCCGATGTAGCCGAGGCCCTCGTTGGTCGTGGCCTTGACGCCGACGCGGTCGATGCTGACGCCGGCGATCGCGGCGATGCGGGCGCGGATCGCCTCGCGGTGCGGGCCGACCTTCGGGCCCTCGCCGAGGTAGGTCGCATCGAGATGGGCGACGATACCGCCGCGGGCTTTCACCCGCGCCACGGCGTCGGCGAGGAAGCGGTCCGAGGAGGCGCCTTTCCATTGCGGATCGGACGGCGGGAAGTGCTGGCCGATGTCGCCGTCGCCGAGGGCGCCGAGCACCGCGTCGGTCAGCGCATGCAGGATCACGTCGGCGTCGGAGTGGCCGACGAAGCCGCGCGTGTGCGGGATGGCGACGCCACCGAGCATGACGTGGTCGCCGGGGCCGAAGGCGTGGACGTCGTAGCCGACGCCGACGCGGACGTCGCCCAGCGCCAGCGCCGCCTCGGCCGTCAGGCGGCGGTCGGCGGCGGCGATGTCTTCCGCCGTGGTCAGCTTGATATTGGCGGCGTCGCCAGGGATCGCCTGCACGATGGCGCCGGCCCACTCGGCAACCGCGGCGTCGTCGGTGAAGGCGAGGCCGGCGGCGGCGGCGCGCTCGTGCGCGTCGCGGATGAGATCGAAGCGGAAGCCTTGCGGCGTCTCGGCGGCGAATAGATTTTCGCGAGGCACCGTCTCGACGACGCTAGCGCCGTCCACCCGCTTCAGCGTGCTCGATACCGGCAGCAGCGGTACGACCGCGTCGGCCGTCGCGGCGGCGACGCGGTCGATCAGCGCCGCGGAGGCGAAGGGGCGGGCGGCATCGTGGATGAGGATGCGGTTGGGCGCGTCGGCAGCGAGCGCGGCGAGGCCGAGGCGGACGGACGCCTGGCGGGTTGCGCCGCCCGTGGCGGGGGCGCGGAGCTTGGGGTGGCGCGGGGCGACGGAATCGTAAAGATCGCGCTGGCCTTCGCCGATCACGACCTGTACGGCATCGACGGAAGTGTTCGGCAGGAACAGGCCGAGCGTGCGCGCCAGCACCGTTTCGCCGCCAAGTTGCTGATATTGCTTTGGAATGCCGTTGCCACCGGCGCGGCTTCCGGCACCGGCGGCGACGATCAGGACGGCGGTTTTTTGGGCTGTCGCCACGGACGGGCCTCTGTCATGCGGAGGCGCTATGTGTATCACGGCCATGCCATTTCGCACTTGCTCAGAGCAGTGATTTGACTAATCTATGAGCAAATCTGACGTTGCCTAATCGGTATGCATTTTGTCACCTGATGTAGCAAAGCTCGCGGAGCCGCTGGCCATTGGGCCGGTGTCCGTTCCCAACCGCGTTTTTCTGGCGCCCATGTCCGGCGTGTCGGATGTTCCGTTCCGCAACATCGCCTCGGGGTACAGCGCCGGGCTGGTCGTGTCGGAGATGGTCGCCAGCGAGATGCTCGCGCGCGGTGACGCGCAGTCGACCATGCGGGCGGAGCGGGCGGGACGCGGGCCGCACGTCATCCAGTTGGCCGGGCGCGAAGCCAAATGGATGGCGGAAGGCGCCAAGGCCGCGACCGACGCCGGCGCCGACATCATCGACATCAACATGGGCTGCCCGGCGAAGAAAGTGACCGGCGGGTATTCCGGCTCGGCGCTGATGCGCGACCTCGATCATGCGCTGACGCTGATCGAGGCGACGGTCGGCGCCACGCCGCTGCCGGTGACGCTGAAGATGCGGCTCGGCTGGGACCACGACACGATCAACGCGCCGGAGCTGGCGCGGCGCGCGGAAGCCGCCGGCGTGCGCATGGTGACCGTCCATGGGCGCACGCGCTGCCAGTTTTATGCCGGCGCGGCGGACTGGGCGGCGATCCGCGCGGTCAAGGACGCGGTGTCCATTCCTCTCGTGGCCAACGGCGACCTGACGTCGCCGGACGATCTGGCGCGGATGCTGGCGCTTACCGGCGCGGACGGCGTGATGATCGGGCGCGGCGCGTATGGGCGGCCGTGGATGCCGGGGCATCTTGCGGCGTTTGCCACCACCGGCGTCATGCCGGCGGCACCCGACGGCGTGGCGCTGCATGACGTGATCCGCGCGCACTACGAGGCGATCCTAGCGCATTACGGCGTGTGGACCGGGGTGAAGGTCGCGCGCAAGCACCTCGGCTGGTATCTGCCGGATCTTCCTGCCGCTCTGCGCCAGCCGATGATGACGGCGAGCGACCCTCACGTGGTGCTGGCTCTGCTGGCCGAGGCGTTCGCCGAACCGATCGCGGAGGCGGCATGAGCATCGACGCCTCGACTATCGAGCGCGGACGGTCGGCGAGTGCGGTGCTCGATGCCCTGCCGCACCCGGTACTGCTGGTTGACGGCACGGGCAGCATCGCCGATGCCAACACCGCCGCGCAGCATTTCTTCCAGGCCTCGATCACGGTGCTGCGGCGACATCCGCTGGCGTATTTCGTGCCCTTCGGCAGTCCGCTGCTCGAGCTGATCGATCAGGTTCGGCAGCGCGGCGCTTCGGTCAACGAATACCGCGTCGATGTCGGCACGCCGCGGAACGGCGGCGAGCATGTCGTCGATATCTACGCCACGCCGAGCCTCGATCATGCGGAGAGCGTCGTCGTCGTGCTGCAGGAGCGCTCGATGGCCGACAAGATCGACCGGCAGCTCATCCATCGCGGCGCGGCACGCAGCGTCAGCGGCCTGGCCGCAATGCTGGCGCACGAGATCAAGAATCCGCTGTCGGGCATCAGCGGCGCGGCGCAGCTTCTGGAAGGGTCGGTCGGCGACGAGGATCGCGTGCTGACGCGGCTGATCCGCGACGAGGCCGACCGCATCGTCAAGCTGGTCGATCGCATGGAGGTGTTCTCCGACGAGCGGCCGATCGAGCGCGAGCCGGTCAACATCCACATCGTGCTCGATCACGTGCGGCGCCTGGCGCGCTCGGGCTTCGCGCGTGCGCTTACCATCCGCGACGAGTACGATCCGTCGCTGCCGCTGGTGCTCGCCAACCGCGACCAGCTCGTGCAGGTGTTCCTCAATCTCGTGAAGAATGCGGCGGAGGCCGTCGGCGATGCGCCGGGCGGCGAGATCGTGCTGACCACCGCGTTCAAGCCGGGCTTCCGGCTTTCGGTGCCGGGCAATCCGTCGAAGGTGACGCTGCCGCTCGAATTCTGCGTGCGCGACAACGGCGGCGGCGTGCCGGAAGAATTGATCCCGCATCTCTTCGAGCCGTTCGTGACCACCAAGGCGAACGGCACCGGCCTCGGCCTGGCGCTGGTCGCCAAAATCATCCGCGACCACGGCGGCGTCATCGAGTGCGAGTCGCAGCCCGGCCGCACGACGCTGCGTGTGTTGATGCCCGCTTACCCCGGGCCCGCTACCTCCGACGCGAAGGATTCCTGACATGCCGCTCGGCAACATTCTTGTCGCTGACGACGATGCCGCCATCCGGACCGTGCTCAACCAGGCGCTGTCGCGTGCGGGCTACTCCGTGCGGCTGACGTCGTCGGCCGGGACGCTGTGGCGCTGGGCGAGTGAAGGGGAGGGCGACCTCGTCATCACCGACGTCGTCATGCCCGACGAGAACGCGTTCGATCTCCTGCCGCGCATCAAGCGCGTGCGGCCCGACCTGCCGATCATCGTGATGAGCGCGCAGAACACGTTCATGACCGCGATCCGCGCCTCCGAGCGCGGCGCGTACGAGTACCTGCCGAAGCCGTTCGACCTCAAGGAGCTGATCGCCATCGTCGGACGCGCGTTGTCCGAGCCTAAGGCGAAGCGGCCGGAGGCGGCGCCGCAGGATCCGGCCGATGCCATCCCGCTGGTCGGGCGCTCGGCGGCGATGCAGGACATCTACCGCGTGCTGGCGCGGCTGATGCAGACCGACCTCACCGTGATGATCGCCGGCGAATCCGGCACCGGCAAGGAACTGGTGGCGCGGGCGCTGCACGACTACGGCAAGCGGCGGAACGGGCCGTTCGTGGCGATCAACATGGCGGCGATACCGCGCGACCTGATCGAGGCCGAGCTGTTCGGCCACGAGAAGGGCGCCTTCACCGGCGCGGCGGCGCGCAGCGCCGGCCGCTTCGAGCAGGCGGACGGCGGCACGCTGTTCCTCGACGAGATCGGCGACATGCCGATGGAGGCGCAGACGCGGCTACTGCGCGTGCTGCAGCAGGGCGAATACACGACGGTCGGCGGGCGGACCGCGATCAAGACGGACGTGCGCATCATCGCGGCGACCAACAAGGACCTCCGCATCCTCATCAATCAGGGCCAGTTCCGCGAGGACCTGTTCTTCCGGCTGAACGTCGTGCCGATCCGGTTGCCGCCGCTGCGCGAGCGCAGCGAAGACGTGCCCGATCTGATCCGCCATTTTTTCACGCTGGTGGAGCGCGAAGGCCTGCCGGCCAAGCACATCGAGACGGCGGCGATGGAGCGGCTAAAGCGCTACCGCTGGCCGGGCAACGTGCGCGAGCTCGAAAATCTCGTGCGGCGCCTGGCGGCGCTCTATCCGCAGGAGGTGATCGGCGAGGGGATCATCGAGGCGGAGCTGGAGCAGCCGAGCGTCGCGGCGCCGGCGGCCGAGGGACAGGACGAGACCCTGTCCGGATCGGTCGAGCGGCACCTCAACACGTACTTCCGCGGCTTCGGCGAGAACCTGCCGCCGCCGGGCCTCTACCACCGCATCCTGCGCGACGTGGAGTCGCCGCTGATCGGGGTGGCGCTCGCCGCCACCCACGGCAACCAGATCAAGGCGGCGGAGCTGCTCGGCGTGAACCGGAATACGCTCCGGAAGAAGATCCGCGAGCTGGATATCCAGGTTATTCGCGGTGGGCGGTAGTTGTCATTCCCCCTCTCCCTGGAGGGAGAGGGCCATGAGCCTTAGTGAGCGCCAGCGAACTTAGGCGAATGGGGTCGGGGGTTAGAGACAGGAGTTATGGGCCGAGGGGTCCCTAACCCCTCACCCTTCCTCGCTGGGTTCGCTCCGCTCACCAAGCTCGGAAGCCCTCTCCCTCCAGGGAGAGGTGCCTCGGCGACGGCTGCGCGCGGAACGGGGCTAAATCTCGTCAACCACGCCTACTTTCCCCTGTTGTTTTTTGATCACAATGTTGTTGCAATTGCATCGGACGGTGGCCTAGTCCGTGGTTGCGGCTTGGTGTGGCGGGGAAGCGACAGTGTCATGACTGCGGAAGCGGCACCGATGGCCGAGCCAATCGCTGAAGACGCACCGGGAAGCCGTGCCTTCACCTTGAGCCGGCTGATCCGCGCGTCCGGCTATGTCGCCGTCGTGCTGGCGCTGGCGACGACAGCCGGCAGCTTCTTCGTCCTCATGGGCCTGACGCCCATCGCGCCGTCGCCGAACGTCGTTTTCGCGGCGCTGCTGGCGAACGGCATTCTGGTCGCCTTCCTGATCTTCGTCATCGCGTGGGAGGTGGTCAGCCTCGTCATCGCCAACCGGCGCGGGCGGGCGGCGGCGCGGCTGCACATCCGCATCGTGGCGCTGTTCAGCCTGATCGCGGCGGCGCCGGCGGTGCTGCTCGCCATCGCGGCCAGCGTCTCGCTCGACCGCGGGCTGGACAACTGGTTCTCGGTGCGCACGCGCGCGATCGTCGAGAATTCGCTGTCGATCGCGCAGGCCTATGCCGAGCAGCAGTCGATCCAGTTGCGGTTCGATGCGCTGGCGGTGCGGGCGGAGCTCGAGAAGGCGCCGACGCTGCTCACCGACGACCCGACGCGCTTCGAGACGTTCTTCGCCTCGCTCGCCCAGGAGCGCAACCTGCCGGGCATCTTCCTGGTCAAGGGCGACGGCGGGCTGGTCGCGCAGGCGACGTCGGTGGAGCGGCGCGAATTCCCGCCGCCGTCGACGGCCGTGCTGCAGCAGGCCAAGCAGGATCTGTCGCAGGTCGTGATCGTGCCGCCCGGCAACGGCAACGCCATCGGTGCGATCACCGGGCTCGACGGCTTCGACGATACCTTCCTGTACGCCGTCAGGCCGATCGATCCGAAAGTCGCCGGCTACCTGGCGATGACCAACGATACCGTGGCGCAGTACCGTGTGCTGGAGGCGAGCCGCTTCGGCGTGCAGCTTGCCTTCGGCATTCTCTTCCTCGGCATCACGGTCGTGGTGCTGCTCTCGGCTGTGTGGCTGGGCATCGGCTTTGCCAACCGGCTGGTGGCGCCGATCCGCCGGCTGATCGACGCGGCGAAGCAGGTGTCGGCGGGCAACCTCCGGGTCGAGGTGCAGGCGCGCAATTCCGACGGCGACGTCGGCGCTCTCGGCGTCACCTTCAACCAGATGACGGCGCAGCTTCGCGGGCAGCGCCAGCAGCTCGTCGCGGCGAGCGAGTTGAACGACAGCCGCCGGCGCTTCACCGAGGCGGTGCTTTCCGGCGTCACCGCGGGCGTGATCGGCATCGATGCCGACGGGCGCATCACCATCGCCAACCGCACGGGCCTGCATCTTCTGGAGGCGCCGGACCGGACCATCGGCTTGCCGCTGGTGGAGGTCGCGCCGGAGCTCGAAAAGGTCGTCAACGGCGCGCTCCGCGACGGGCGGCCGGAGCATCGCGACCAGGTGACGATCATGCGCGGCGGGCGCGAGCGCACGGTCAACATCCGCGTCACCACCGAGCGGGCGACCGGCCAGGCGCACGGCTACGTCGTGACGCTCGACGACATCACCGACCTGGTGACGGCGCAGCGCTCCTCGGCGTGGGCCGACATCGCCCGGCGCATCGCGCACGAGATCAAGAATCCGCTCACCCCCATCCAGCTTTCGGCCGAGCGGCTGAAGCGGAAATTCGGGCGCGTCATCGTCGACGACCGCGACGTGTTCGACCAATGCACCGACACCATCATCCGCCAGGTCGGCGACATCGGCCGCATGGTCGACGAATTCTCATCGTTCGCGCGCATGCCGAAGCCGGCGATCGTGTCCGGCAACCTGTCGGACGTGGTGCGCGAGGCGGTGTTCCTGGTCAGTGTCGCCCAGCCCGACATCGCCTTCGAGACCAAGCTGCCGCAGGAGCCGCTCACCGGCCGCTTCGATGCGCGGCTGATGGGGCAGGCGATCGGCAACCTCGTCAAGAACGCAACCGAGGCGATTGCCGCGGTGCCGCCGTCGCCCGACTTCAAGGGCGCGATCGAGGTCGATGGCCGCTTCGAGGGGGCGGCGATCGTCGTCGATGTCATCGACAACGGCGTCGGCCTGCCGCGCGAAAATCGCCAGCGGTTGCTGGAGCCCTACGTGACCACGCGCGAAAAAGGCACGGGATTGGGCCTCGCGATTGTGACGAAGATCATTGAAGAACACGGCGGGCGGGTTGAACTGCTCGATGCGCCCGCGGTCGCCCACGGCGGACGCGGCGCGATGATCCGCATCACCCTGCCGGGCGCAGAGTCGGTGCGGCTCGAAGAACCGGAAGTGAAATTGGCGGCGGGCGGGTAACGGAAGAGTCGGTTGAGCATGGCGTCGGATATTCTGATCGTTGACGATGAGGCGGACATCCGCGACCTGGTCGCGGGCATCCTGACGGACGAGGGCCACGGCACGCGTACCGCGGCCGATGCGGATACCGCGCTCACCGAGATCGCGGGGCGGCGGCCGTCGCTCGTCTTCCTCGACATCTGGTTGCAGGGAAGCCGGCTCGACGGGCTGGCGCTGCTCGACGAGGTGAAGAAGGAGCACAGCGACCTCCCGGTCATCATGATTTCCGGGCACGGCAACATCGAAACGGCGGTTTCCGCAATAAAAAGAGGGGCTTACGACTATATCGAGAAGCCGTTCAAGGCCGACCGGCTGGTGCTGGTGGCGGAACGGGCGCTTGAGGCGTCAAAACTCCGGCGCGAGGTGAAGGCGCTACGCGAGCGCGCCGGCGACGCCAACCAGTTGCTCGGCAACTCGGCCGCGATGAACCACCTCCGCGGCATGATCGAGAAGGTTGCGCCGACCAACAGCCGCATCATGATCTCCGGCGCCTCCGGCGCCGGCAAGGAGATGGTGGCGCGCGCCGTGCACGAGCTGTCGTCGCGCAAGACGGGGCCGTTCGTGGTGCTGAACGCCGCCACGATCATCGCCGACCGCATGGAGAACGAGCTGTTCGGCACCGAGGCCGTCAACGGCGACGCGCGCAAGGTCGGCGCGCTGGAGGAGGCGCACGGCGGCACGCTCTACCTCGACGAGGTCGGCGACATGCCGCGCGAGACGCAGAACAAGATTTTGCGCGTGCTGGTCGACCAGACGTTCCAGCGCGTCGGCGGCACTAACCGCGTGACGGTCGATGTGCGCATCATCTCGTCCACCGGGCGCGATCTCGAGCGCGAGATCGGGGAGGGGACGTTCCGCGAGGATCTGTTCCACCGCCTTGCGGTCGTGCCACTGCGCGTGCCAGCGCTGGCCGAGCGGCGTGAGGACATTCCGCTGCTGGTGCGCCATTTCGTCGAGCAGATTTCGCGGGCGACGGGTTTGCCGCCGCGCACGATCGGCGACGACGCCATGGCGGTGCTGCAGGCGCACGACTGGCCGGGCAACATCCGCCAGCTCCGCAACAACGTCGAGCGGCTGATGATCCTGGCGCGCGGCGATGCCTCCGACACCATCACGGCTGAGATGCTGCCGGCGGAGATCGGCGAGATGCTGCCGACGACGCCGGGCCGGGCAGGGGGCGAGCACCTGATGTCGATGCCGCTGCGCGACGCGCGCGAGATTTTCGAGCGCGAGTACCTGACGGCGCAGGTCAACCGCTTCGGCGGCAACATCTCGCGCACGGCCGAGTTCGTCGGCATGGAGCGCTCGGCGCTGCACCGCAAGCTGAAGTCGCTGGGCGTCAACGGCTAGGCGCTCATGTCGCGCGTTGCCTACGTCAACGGCCGCTACGTGCCGCACGGCATGGCGGCCGTGCACATCGAGGACCGCGGCTATCAGCTCGCCGACGGCGTCTACGAAGTCTGCGAGGTGCGCGGCGGCCGGCTTATCGACGAGGCGCGGCACATGGCGCGGCTGGCGCGCTCGCTCGGCGAATTGCGGATCACGGCGCCGGTCGGGCCGGCAGCGCTCGGCGTCATCCTGCGCGAGGTGGTGCGGCGGAACCGTGTTGCCGAAGGCTTGGCCTATGTGCAGTTGACGCGCGGGGTGGCGCCGCGCGACCATGGTTTCCCGGCGAAGCCGGTGCGGGCGGCGCTCGTGGTGACCGCGAGGACGATAAGCCTCGCTGCGCGCGATGCACGGGCGGCGAAGGGCGTCGCGGTGATCACGACGCCGGAGACGCGCTGGGCGCGGGTCGACATCAAGACGATCGGGCTTACCGCCAACGTGCTCGCCAAGCAGGCGGCGCACGAGGCGGGCGCGTTCGAGGCATGGTTCGTCGATCGCGACGGCTTCGTCACCGAAGGTTCGAGCAGCAACGCGTGGATCGTGACGAAGCAGGGCGCGGTGGTGACGCGGCCGGCGGACACGGCGATCCTGCGCGGTGTCACGCGCTCGCTGCTCATCGACATCCTGAAGCGCGAGAAGCTGACGTTCGAGGAGCGGCCGTTCAGCGTGAAGGAGGCGCTCATCGCGCGCGAGGCGTTTCTGACGTCGGCGACGACGGCGGCGACGCCGATTGTCGCGATCGACGGCAAGGCTGTCGGCGACGGCAAGCCCGGTCCGGTCGCGACTGCGCTGCGGGCGCATGTACTTCGCCACGAAAGCTAAAGTCTGACCAATTGGTCAGGAAAATCGTGCCTCGACCGAGGGTATGGCCTCAGATTTGCTAGTGACGGCATGGGCAACACCCGTCAAACTGATCGTCTACCCGGTCGTTGACCCAAGAACGCGACTGAAGCCTCCCGAGGCATCGAACCTCAAGAGACAAAAATGGCGGACCGCGCACAAAACCTTCAGGACACCTTCCTCAACTACGTTCGCAAGCAGAAGACTCCGCTGACGATCTTTCTGGTCAACGGCGTCAAGCTGCAGGGCATCGTCACCTGGTTCGACAATTTCTGCGTCCTGCTTCGGCGTGACGGACACTCGCAGCTTGTCTACAAGCACGCGATCTCCACCATCATGCCGGGTGCGCCGCTGCAATTGTTCGAGGGTGGCGAAGAGGGGCCTGGCGATCGGGACGCGGATTGAGCGAAGAACCGGACGAGCTACTCGAGACACCGAAGCTACCTGACCCGCCGCCCGGCTCGCCCGAGCGGGCGCTGGTGCTTGTGCCGGTGCCGCGCAGCCGCGGCAAAGGCGGCAAGCCGCCGCTACGCGATGCGGAGGCGCGCATCGAGGAGGCGGCCGGTTTGGCGCACGCCATCGATCTCGACGTGGTCGCGGCCTTCGCCGTGCCGCTTGCCGCGCCGACGCCGGCGACGCTGCTCGGCTCCGGCAAGGTGGCCGAGCTTGGACTCCGCGTGGCAGCCGAGCGCATCGGCCTGGTGATCATCGACGGCACGCTGTCGCCCGGCCAGCAGCGCAATCTCGAGAAGGCGTGGAAGGCGAAGGTCATCGACCGCACCGGCCTGATCCTCGAAATCTTCGGCGAGCGCGCGCGTACGCGCGAGGGCACGCTGCAGGTCGAGCTCGCGCATCTCACCTATCAGAAGAGCCGGCTGGTGCGGTCGTGGACGCACCTTGAACGGCAGCGCGGCGGCTTCGGTTTCCTCGGCGGCCCCGGCGAAACGCAGATCGAGGCGGACCGGCGGGCGCTGGAAGACCGCATCGCGCGCATCGAGAAGGATCTCGAGACCGTCGCGACGCGGCGGCGGCTGCAGCGGCAGAACCGCAAGAAGGGCGGGGAGGGGCTCGTCGCGCTGGTCGGCTACACCAACGCCGGCAAATCGACGCTGTTCAACGCGCTGACACAGGCCGGCGTCTTCGCCGACAACCGGCTGTTCGCGACGCTCGATCCGACGCTGCGCAAGATCGACCTGCCGCACGGCTCGTCGGCGGTGCTCTCCGACACGGTGGGATTCGTTTCCGACCTGCCGACGACGCTGGTCGCCGCCTTCCGCGCGACGCTGGAGGAGGTGGTCGAGGCCGATCTCATCCTGCACGTCCGCGACATCTCGCATCCCGACACCGATGCGCAGGCGGTCGACGTGGCCGCCGTGCTGACCGAGCTCGACGTCGATGTCACCGCGCCGGCGAAGGTGATCGAGGTATGGAACAAGATCGACCGGCTGCCGCCCGAGCAGCGACCGCCGCGCATGACGCCGGCGCGCGCCAACGGCGAGGCGAACACGCCGGCGATCGTCGCGGTCTCGGCGCTGACCGGGGAGGGGCTGCCCGAGCTGCTGGCGCTGATCGAGCAGCGGCTGTCCGGCTCGCGCCGCACGTACACGGTTGAACTCACCGGCGCGGCGCTCGGCGACCTGCACCGGCTCTACGAAATCGGCGAGGTGGTGGAGCGGCACGACACGGCCGAGGGCGCCACGGTCGCCTCGGTGCGGGTGACGGCCGAACGCGATGCGCAGTTCCGGAAGGCGTTTCCGGGGGCGAAGGCGGCGGGATAAAGCGGCGTCTGTTGAGGCACACCCCTCCCCAAAACCGCGATGCGTGTAACGCGCAAGATTGAGGTGGCAGTGAGCGTGGCGTGGCGCCGGAGGCGGGAATAGCCGGGAACAGGCGGTTTCCCGCGGAAAAGCGGGACCGAGAGCGCGGGCGGCCGAAATCGGACGCGCAAGTTCGAATGGCATCGACTGGCGCCGCGAGGCGGCAAGCCGAAACGGCGCGATGGCGGGAAACCGCCAAAGGTGACGGCGCCGGCGGCGAGAGGTTGGAACTGCAGGCGGTGGCAGGCCGCCACGGTGCCAACCTTAGCGAACGCAAGGCGGCTCTAGGGCCGCAGAGCCGCAGAGCCGCAGAGCCGCGCGCTGAGAGGTTGGAACGCGAGAACGTCTTTCGACGGCGGTTCAAACGGGTGTAGAGCCCGCTCAATCGCCGGCGAGCCACTCGAACGTCATGCCCTCCAGAACGATGCGGTGCGTCGGCTTGCCGGCGCAGTCGATCGTCTCGACCCGCACCCCATCGCGGCGCAATGACCTCTGCAGCTCGGTCGCCGCCCGCCGGGTGACGCCCACGTTGACCCTGATTGGTCCGGGCAACGGGCACTCGCGCGCGAGCTGGCGGAGCCGGAACAGCCACGCGCGGTTTGGATCGCTATCAGGCATCGACGATCTCGATATTTCGAGTCCCGCCGGCAGTCCCCGATCAAAGCTGCACTAGGAGAACAATCAGGGCAAGCGCGCTGTGGAAGGGAGCCTACGGTCGAGGACAGCCAAGTGCCTCGACCAGCGCGAGAAACGCCTGCGCCGCCTCGTCGGAATCGCGGAGCTCACTCGGCAGCATCACAACTGAATGCTCGGCCACTTCATAGAAGAATGGTTGGTAGCCGATGTAGCCTCCGAGGCGGTTCTTGCCGTTGACGTGACCACAGATGCGGGCGCGATCGGGCTGCCCGTTCTTGACGGTGTAGTTCAGCCCGGCGAAACGAGCAGAGTCAGGGTCAAAAAAATCCCGCCTCACGTCGATCAGCAGCACCCTGGCATCGTCGACCGACAGATTCTTGTCGCTGCCGTCGATCACCAGGCCATCGCCCGTGGCCACACGATTGGAACCACGGTAGCCCTCATACTCCACCCAGAAATAGAAAGCGGCAGCGATGATCACGACGATCGCCGCGGCACCGACGAGAATCTGCAGCAGGCGGCTCATCGTCGTTATTTCTTTGGCGGCGCGCGACGCTGAATGGCGCCCAGTCTACGCAAGCCGATGTTCGAAATCTGTATACGGACCGGGCTCGCCCATTTCAGCCGCACCCCTTCCATCGTCGGAGCGTTGATACTTACCAAGTCAAACGTCCCGGCCTTCCGGCCCGCCATGATCTTTTTAAGGTACCTCTTCCCCGTCTCTGTCACCACGACGGCGAAGTCTCCGATCATCGAATCGATGCTGGTGGGCTGCTCGCGTTCGACGATAACCACCTCGCCGGCGCTGTACTTTGGCTGGTTCGATTCGCCGCGCACCTCAAAGCCGATGGGGTCTCCGACGATGCCGACGATGTAGGGTATCTCGACCTGATCGAGTCCATCTGGCGGCACCTGTTCAAAGTCGGGATCGACGTCGCCGCCGGCGCCGACGTAACCCATGATCGGAATAATCTGCCTCCGCGACGGCGCCTCGGCCAGCAGACCCAACTCCGACGCCAGATCCCTGATGGCTTCGATCTGGGAAGCGCGCGGCTCCCTGCCTTTCAACCACCGCGAAACATTCGCCTGAGTGGTGTGCAGCCGCGCCGCCAGCTCCTCCTGGCTCCAGCTTTTGGCCTCAAGGAGTTCCTGCAGCAGCCGGCCGATATCCATCGGGCCGATATACGCGTCGGTATACGCGACCGTCCAATCCATTAGGTATATTTCTCTTGAGTTACCATACCTATAGGTATATACCTCTGGGCTCATGAGCCCAATTCGAGACATTCGGCAGCACGTCCTTCAGCTCACTCAAAAGGAGCTGGCCGACCTTACGGGCGTAAAGCAGCCAACCGTTTCCCGTTGGGAAAGCGGCCTCCTGCAACCGTCGCACAACGCACTCCGCCGCATCCGCGCTGAGGCCATACGTCGCCGCCAAAGCTGGGACGATGCTTGGCTCTTCGACGGCGCTCCACATCACGCGACCAAGGCTACCTCGCGTCGCAGCGGTTCGTCCTGTTCAAAGCGAAAGGCCCTCTAGACATGTGGACAGATCCTCGTCGCAGACCCACCGTGCCGGTCGTTCTCGATCCGTTATCTGACGCCGGCGTCGTCAAGAACGTCGCGGCGCTGATCGCCATCGTCGCCTTTGTAGTTGCAATGGCCCTCGTCGCCGGCGGCGTCAGCGATCTCGTCGCCGCGTGGCGCGCGGGAGCGGGCCAGTGAGGGCGGCGGCGATTGACGTCTTCCGCATCCGCTTTGGCGGATTGAGCGACGCGATCGTCGGCACGCTCGACGATCAGATCGAGTGGTACCAGGCCCGCATCGGCGATCTGCGCGTCTACATGATCGACCGCGGTCGCCTGCTGGCGCCGCTGCGCGAGCCCGCCGCGGTCGCTGCCGACACTGCGGACGCCGAAGCGGAGATCGTCGCGTTCACCGACGAGATCGCGGCCCTTGACGAAGCCGCGGCGCGGCAGTGCGAGCGCCTCATCGAGCGGTTCGAGGAGCGCATCCTCGATCTCCGCGTCTGCCGCAGCAACATTCTCCGCGCGAGCAAGCCGATGACCTCGACGCCGGCGGCCTCGACCGCCGAGGAAGACGCTGACATCGCGCGCATCGCCAAGCAGTTTGCGCCCGCGGTCGCTGCATGACTATCCCGCGCACCGTCATGGTCTCCGACCACGCCCTGCTTCGCTACCTGGAGCGCGTGAAGGGCGTCGATATCGAGAGCGCGCGCGCCGAAGTCATCGCGATCACCGGCGTAGCCGCGGCGCTCGGGGCACCGACTGCGGTTCGTGACGGCCATGCCTACGTCATCAAGAACTACACCGTCACAACGGTGCTGCCGAAAGGCGGTCGCCCGTCGCGACAGAGCCGTCCGTCGCCGGAGCCATACGCGGTTGCGAAGGGTGGGCGCCACCCATGACTCGCCGCCTCGCCTCGATCCCCGTCGACAAGGTACGCGTCCCGAAGGACACGCTGCGGCAGCTCGACGTCGCATGGGCCGACACGATCGGCGCCATGATGGAGGCCGAGGGCCAGGTGCAGCCGATCGAGGTCGGCGCCGAGGGCGACGGCTTCGTGCTCGTCTTTGGTCTGCACCGGCTGGAGGGCTCCCGCCGGCGCGGCCGGAAGACGATCGACGCCCTGATCGACGAGAAGGGCGGCGACCTCAAGGCTCGCCGGCGCCGGGCCATCCACGAGAACCTCGGGCGCAGCCTGTCGCAGCTCGACCGCGCCGTCCATATCGCCGAGTTGCACGCCGACCTGCAGGCGGAAACCCCAGCTCGCCGGCGCGGTGGCGATCGGACCTCCGACCAGGCGAAGAGCAAACTGCAGAAAGTGCAGTTTGGTCTGGCCGCGGAGATTGCCGAGCGCGTCGGGCTGTCCGAGCGCACGATCGCCATCGCGGTTTCCATCGCCCATGGCATCGGCCCAGCCGTCCGTGCCCGGCTGGTGACGCCTAGCCTCATCAAGCTCGCGGACAGTCGCGCCGATCTGATGCTTCTCGCGGCCGAACCCGATGCGCGCCAGTCGCGCATCCTGGACGTCATCGCCAGCGACAAGAGCAACGCGCATTCGGTCGCCGACGCCATCGCCGAGCTCGACGGCGGGAAGAAGCCGACCGAGACCGAGCGCTACTGGTCGCTGGCGGAGAACGCCTTCGCCCGCCTGCAGGGCAAGACGCGCGACCGGTTCTTTGCCGCGCATGAGCGCGATTTCCTCGACTGGCAACGCCGGAAGGCGAAGCGCTGATGTCGGCGAGCGACCGCAACCCCACGGACCTGACCTGGACGGCGCCCACAGTCGCTGCCGGCTTCAAAGGCGAAGTCCGGGGCGGCTCTCTCGCGTCGCAGATTGCGCGCGCCGTGGCGATCGCACTGAAGCGCAGCAAGAAGGACCGCGCGGACATCGCGAACGAAATGTCGGCATACCTCGGCGAGCGCGTCTCGCTGGCGATGCTCAACGCCTACGCGTCTGAGGCGCGCACCACGCATCGCATCACCGTCGAGCGTTTCATGGCGCTGGTCGAGGTCACCGGATGCCTCGATCTTCTCGGCTTGGTCGCCGAGCCCTTCGGCCAGGCCGTTGTCGCGAGCCGCTATGCCGCGATCATTGAGCTTCACCTGATCGAGGAGCACCAGCGCGAGTTGGACGCCCGCAAAGCTGAGCTGCTGGCAGTGGCGAGGAGCCGGCCATGAAGCTCTGGCTGACTGCTCGCGAGATCGCCGACGAGAAATTGCCGGAACTGCCCGCGTCGACCCGCGGCATTGCCAAGTTGGCCGACCGCAACGGCTGGCGCGACCGGCCGGCGCAGGCGCGTCGCCGCGTCGGCGCGGAGGGCGGCGGTGGCTGGGAGTACCACATCGACCTCCTGCCGGCGTGGGCGCGCCTCGCGTACTTCCGCCGCCACGTTGCAATCGATCAGCCGCCGCTGCAGCAGGAGGCCGCGAGCGAGCCCGAGGCGGAGCAGCTCAGCAGCGCCGCGCAGTCGGCGCGCGATGCCCGGCTGACAATCGCCAAGATGGCCGATCGGCACCACAAGGGCTCCGGCCTTTCCGTGATGGCCGCCGACCGGCTCTTCTGCGACCTCTTCAACGGCGGTTCGATGCCCGTTGCACCGTGGGTCAAAGCCGCGGTCGGCTCCATCAGTCCGCGCACCATCGCGCGCTGGCGTGCGGCGACGCGGCGCGGTGCGCTCTCGTCGCTGGCTGTCGACCGCAGCGCCGCGCGCAAGGGCACCGGCATCCTTGAACGCGCCGAGGGCGGCGCCGTGCGCTCGGTGGCGCTCGCCATGCTCGCCAAGAACCCGCTGCTGACGGCGAAGCACATCCGCGCCCTGGTGAGCGACCGCTTCGGCAACCAGCTGGCACGAGACGCCGGCGCCGAAACGCGCGTCCCGCTGCCGCCGCTGCGCACCTTCCAGCACGCCCTGCAGGGCTGGAAGCACGAGTACCGCCATGAGCTCACCTACCTGACCGATCCGGACGGCTTCAAGAACAAGGTCCGCTTCGTCGCGACGGGCGCGACTCGCGCCGATCGCCTCAATGAGGAATGGCAGGTGGACGCCTCGCCGGCGGACGTGATGACGAGCGACGGGCGCCAGTCGATCTACCTGTGCATCGACGTCTATTCGCGGCGGGTCTCGGTGCTGGTGACGGCAACGCCGCGCGCCGAGGCGGTAGGCCTGCTGATCCGCAACTGCATCCTCGCATGGGGCGTGCCGGAGCGGATCAAAAGCGACAACGGCTCCGACTTCGTCGCCCACTGGACGGCGCGCCTGATCGCCTCGCTCGGCATCGAGCACGAGAAGGCAGCGCCGTTCTCGCCCGAGCAGAAGGGCGTCGTCGAGCGCGCGATCGGCACCTTCCAGCGCGACTGTGCGCGCACGCTGCCCGGCTTCATCGGTCACTCGGTTGCCGATCGCCAGCGGATCAGGGCGAAGACCGCCTTCGCCAAGCGCCTTGGAACGGGAGACGAAGCCCTGTTCGGCGTGGACCTGACCGTCGCCGAGCTGCAGGCACACGTGACCGCGTGGGCCGAGACAATCTACGCGCACGCGCCGCACGACGGCCTGAAGGGCGCGACGCCCTTCCAGCGCGCGGCCGAGTACGTCGGCACGGTGCGCCGGATCGAGGATGCCGCGGCGCTCGCGGTGCTGCTCGCGCGCGTCCCCGGCAAGGACGGCATCCGCCGCGTTACCCGCTCCGGCATCCGCATCGACGGCACGCACTACCTCATCGGCTCGGTCATGCCGGGCGAGGACGTACTCTGCCGCATGGACCCGGCCGACCTCGGCCGCCTCCACGTGTTCGCGGCCGACGGCGAGACGTTCCTCGGTCACGCCATTGCGCCGGAACTTGCCGGCCTCGATCCGGCCGAGACCATCAGCCGCGTGCGCGCTGCGCAGAAGGCGCTGATGAGCGGCCGGCTCGCGGATATCCGGCGCGAGGCGAAAAAGATCGGGCCACGCGATGTGGCCGCCGCGCAGCGGCGTCAGGCGGCGGGGCACAGCGCCTCGCTGGTGGCTTTCCCGCGGCCGAGCGAGGCGCACGAGACGCCGGCGATCGCCGCCGCGGCCCAAGCGGCGGCACCGATCGCCGCCGTTGCACTCGCCGGCCGCGCCGCGGAGCTCCACGCCGAGCTGCAGGCGGAGCCGACCACCAACATCATCGCCATGCCGGAGACACGGGAGCGGCGCTTCGCGCGGGCGCTCGATCTGCTCGCGCGCATGAAGCGTGGCGAGCCACTGACAAACGACGAGGCGCTGTGGCTGGGCGGCTACCAGGCCGGTCCCGAGTACCGGGCGATGGCGACGATCTACGAGGACTTCGGGGAGGCGGCACTCCGCTGAGCTGGCAAAGGCGGTCGCCGATCCCGGCGCCGCGTATCTGGAGAACGACGACGATGACGACATCACAGACAGGGGCCGCGCCGACGCTGGCGATGCTCAAGAACGTCGCCGCGTGCATGGCGCTGGTCGAGGAATTGCGTTCACGGGCACCGCATCTGCCGGGCATCGGCGTGTTCCATGGGCCGAGCGGCTACGGCAAAACGTACGGGACGATCTACGCCCAGAACAAGACGCGCGCCCTGCGGGTCGAGGTCGGCGATAGCTGGACGAAGCGGACGCTGGTCCAGCGCATCCTTGACGAGGCCGGCGTGACGCCGGCCGGCACGATCTCCGACATGACGAAGCAGGTCATCATGTTCCTCGGCGACGATCCAACGCGTCCGCTGATCGTCGATGAAGCGGACCAGCTCGTCGATCGCGGCATGATCGAGATCATCCGCGAGATCCACGAGCACAGCCAGGCGCCCATCCTGCTGGTCGGCGAGGAACTGCTGCCGCAGAAGCTCCAGCGGTCGGAGCGCACCCACGGCCGCGTCCTCAACTGGGTCGCGGCCCAGCCGGCCGACGTCGAGGATACGCGCTCGCTCGCCACGCTGTTCTGCCGCGACATCAAGGTCGCCGATGACCTGCTCGATGCCATTCGGACCCGCTCAGAGGGGCGCCCGCGCCGCATCGTCGTGAATCTCAACCGTGCTGCCGAGCAGGCCCGCAATAGCGGGCTGCGGGCAATCGACCTCAAGGCTCATGACGGAGTGTTCTTCACCGGGGCTCCGCCATCGCGTGCGAGGGCCGCCTGATGCCGATCTTCCTGCCGCTCAAGGTCGAGGCCGGGGCGCCAATCCTGCGCGGCGTCGATTTTCTGTGGTGCCAAATTCGCGCGGCCGGGAAGAACGGCCGCGAGTTCACGGCCGCCGAGATCGACCTCGCCGGCAACGATCCGCATCGGCGGTCGGTGACGGCGTTCCTCGGCCGGCTGGTCAAGGCCGGCATCGTCGCGGCGACGGGCTGGAAAGAGCCGTCCTCGCCGCGGCTGCGCCGCGGCATGTCCGTGCCGCGCACCTACAAGCTCGTCAAAAGGCCGATCGAGACGCCGCGGCTGAACCGCGACGGGACGGCCTCGCCAAACGGCCGCGATCGGCTTCAGGCGATGTGGAATGCGATGCGGGCGCTGTCGACCTTCGACGCGCGCGAGCTCGCCGTGGCGGCGACCACCGAGGAGGTGCGCGTAACCGCCGGCTACGCGTCGCAGTACGCCAGCGCTCTGCTCGCGGCGGGGTACCTCCTGCCCGTCGACCCTGCCGCGAAATGGCGCCGCACCTACCGCCTGAAGCCGTCGGGGAACACCGGTCCGCGCGCGCCCAGGATGCTGGTGGCGCGCGTCATCTACGACCCGAACCGGAAGAAGGTGGCCGGGCCGGTGGTCGCCGACGAGGTGGGCCTATGACGCGCGCCGTCAGCGCGGCCCGCGGCCCGCTGGTGCGCCGCGGCCCGGCGGCCGCGATGGCCGACAAGGCCCGCGCCGCCTGGGACGGAACGCCGCCCGACTGGATCGAGGAGCTGGCCGCGCTCGCCGATGCCCGCGGGCTCAAGGGCGCCGGCAAGGCGATCCGCTACTCGCCCTCGACGGTGTCGACCGTGATCTCGCGCACCTACGCCGGCGACATGGCGCGCGTCGAGCAAATGGTCCGCGGCGCGCTCATGGGCGTCGAGGTGGCGTGCCCGGTGCTCGGCGCGATCGGCCGCGACCAGTGCCTTTTCCATCAGAAGCGCGAATTCGCGCCGACCAACGCAATCCGCACGCGGCTCTACCACGCCTGCCGCGGCGGCTGTCCCAACGCGCGCATCCGACAGGAGTAACCACGATGCTTTCAGACTCGATCAGGGAATTACGGAAGGCGGCGCTCGACGGCGCCCACGGCGGGCGCGTGATGTCCGGCGACGACATGATCGGCCTCGCCGCCAAGCTGGCGGCGTTCGAGGCGCAGGCGCGCAACCTGGAAACGACGGTCGCGCAGATGCAGGCAGATCGGCGCATGGAGCGGCTGCTGGTCGATCCGGTCCAGCTCCACCGTCGCGCGGCCTTCGGCCGCCACGAGGCCCGCGGACAATGAGCGAGCCGTCCGTCCGCCTGATCGCCGAGCTGGTCGCCGCGCACTTTCGCCTCGAGTACCGCGAGGTGCTTTCGAACCGGCGCGACGCGCCGATCGTCCACGCGCGGCACGTCGCGATGTACCTTGCGAAGCTGCTGACCAGCCAGTCGCTCGCCGACATCGGGCGGCGCCTGTCGCGCGACCACACGACGGTCATGCACGGCTCTCGGCAGATCGAGCGCGCCGTCAAGGAAGACGCGGACCTTGCGGAGGAACTGACCGGGATCGAGGTCGCCATTCGAGCGGTCACGGCCGCGTCCCTGCGCGTGCCGGTCGCGCCGACGACCGACCACGATCCGCTGCGGGTCGCCGAACGCATTCTCAACGCCCCGAACGGGCCGACCTCGATCTCCATCGACGAGCTCATGGCGCTCGCGACCGCGGTCACGGCCGCGCACGATGAAGGCGTGCCGGAGCTAGCGCACGTCCCGGTGCCGCCGCCACCCGCGCCGCTCACAACCTCCATCGTGCAGGCCGCCAACGAGCTCCTGCTCGCGCTCGTCGCCAGCGAGGAGGCGAGCGTGGCCAACCGCGGCAGCATCATCGCCGCCCGCCACCGGCTCACTCGCGCCCGCGGCCGCATGGCCGCCGCGCTCCACGCCATCAACTCACCCACTCGTCAGGAGAAGAAGCATGCAGTCCACACCGCTCACGGCTGAGGCCGTCAACGATCTCGCCGCCAAGGTCGATGCGGCGATCGCCGCCGGCGTCAAGACGATCGACGGCAAGCCCTACATGGCGAACGCGAAGGGCGCCCTGGTGCCGGTCGCGCTGGTCAAGCCGGTCGATAAGCTCATGGACGACACCGTCCGCCGGATGATCGCCTTCGCCCGGGACCTGTCGGAGCAGATCGCCCGGTTCCATGGCCACTGCTTCGACGACCTCGGCGCCTTCCAGGCGCTGATCGCCGACCAGTACGGCGCGAAGGTCGGCGGCGAGAAGGGCAACATCACCCTGTCCACGCTCGATGGATGCATGAAGGTGCAGTGGCAGGTCGCCGACCGGCTGTCGTTCGGCCCCGAGCTGCAGGCGGCCAAAAAGCTCGTCGACGAGTGCCTGGCCGAGTGGAGCGCGGACTCCAACGACAACATCCGCGCGATCGTGAACCGCGCCTTCAACGTCGACCAGGAAGGCACGATCAACCGGTCGGACATCTTCATGCTGCTGCGCGTCGCGATCGACGACGCGCGCTGGCAGCGCGCGATGGACGCGATCCACGACTCCATCCGCGTGATCGGGTCAAAGACCTACACCCGCTTCTACGTCCGTTCCGCACCGGGCGAGAAGTGGACGGCCGTCACCATCGACCTCGCGAGCGCCTAGCGATGGCCGACCAGCTCACCTTCATGACCATCGGCGGCCAGGCGTTCGCCGCGCCCAAGCGGGGCCGGCACTACGTCAAGCCACGAGGCTACATCGCCCCTCCGGGAAGCGGGCCGGCCGGAGAGACGTGCGGGAGCTGCCAGCACATTGTCCGGGCGAACTCCGGGCGATACCGCAAGTGTGCGCTCGCCGAGCGCGCCTGGTCGCATGGCCGCTCGACTGACGTTCTCGCGCGTTCTCCGGCCTGCAGCCGCTGGGAAAGGATCGCGCCCGCCCTCGACGTGCGCGGCGGCAAGGCGAGCGAGATTGTTGAAACGCGAGAGATCCCGCTATGAGAGCGCGCTCAGCTCGCGGCGCCGGCGACGTCGAGACGATGGGCGACCTGGGTGCGCGCCTCGCTGTCGAAACACAGAGCCGGCAGCAGGGCAAGCAGTGGCGCCGCATCGCTGATCTCGTCCCGCGCATCTGCCCGATCGACGGTTGCGCGATCCGCCACGTTCACGCGGTCGGCATTCCGGCGCTGGCGCCGCACGTCGTGGTGACCTTCCAGTGCGGGCATTCGAAGGTCATCGACATGCCGGCCGGCGCGACGCTCGGCGTCGGGAGGTCGGCATGAAAAAGAAGCCCTCACTCGACGCTCTGGTGGCGGCCGTCGCCGGCGAAGGCGAGGAATACGCCTTTGAGCTGCTGATGAAGGCCGGAGCAAGGCTCCGCTTCGCCAACGGCACTAACGAACTGCGCATCGCGGGCGTCGCAGGCACGGCGACCAGCGGTGTCGAACGTGAGCTCGCGCGAAGCTGGACGCGGGCAGCACGGCGCCGGCGGGGGCTGATCACATGAACCCGCTCGCGGCAATCCACGTCGGGCGGAAGCAGCTCGACCTGGAAGAAGACGACTACCGCGCCCTCCTGGAGCGCGTGACCGGCAAGCGCTCGTCGAAGGGCATGACGACGGCGGAGCTGTTCGCCGTGCTCGACGAAATGCGCCGCCTCGGCTTCAAGCCCGGTTCGAAGGCATCTGCAGGCGGCCTTGACGGGCCTTACGCGCCGAAGCTCCGCGCGCTCTGGATATCGGGCTGGCACCTCGGCATCGTCCAGGCGCGAGACGACAAGGCGCTCACCGCCTTCGTCGAGCGGCAAACCGGCCTCTCGCATACGCGGTTCCTTCGCGACGCTGAGGACGCGAGCGCGGCGATCGAGGCGCTGAAGGCGTGGCTCGCGCGCGAAGGCGGCGTGGACTGGTCGATCGACAAGAACCGCCGGCCGGCGGCGCTCAACTCGCCGAAGTGTCAGGTGGTGATCGCGCAGTGGCGCCGGCTGATCGCACTCGGCGCCGTGCACGTCGGCGCTGGCGGCGAGGACGCCACGTTCGCGGCGACCGTCAGTCTCGAGACTGGCCGCGCAGGGCTGGACGATCTGACCGACGACGACTGGTCGATCCTGATGGGCGCGCTCGGCCGCCGCGTCCGCACGGCGCAGCGCCGGCGCCCGAAGGTGGAGCGGGCTGCATGAAGCTCACTCCCATTCTCACGTTGGCGTACGCACTGTTGGCTGAGGGCATGGTCGACTCCGCGGCCGCGGAACCGGTGCTGCTGTGAACGACCGCGCCACCATCGCCGCGCTGGAGGCCGAGATCGAGCGGCTGCGCTATCGCGTGGAGGAGCTGGAGGCGCTGTTCGGCGACGACCGCGTTGACCCGCTGCGCGCGCTCTTCCGGCTTACCCGCATTGAGGCGCGCGTGCTGAGCATGCTGATGGCGCGGGAGCTGTGCAGCCACGAAGGCATCGGCCAGCAGCTCTATGGCCTCGACGGTTCCGACCGCACCCGCAACGCGCACACCGTCCAGATCGTCCACCTTCGGAAGAAGCTGCAGCCGTTCGGCATCAGCATCGAGACAATTTGGGGCGACGGGTACCGCCTCGCGCCGGAGGCGAAAGCAAAGGTCCGCGCACTGCTCGAACGCCGCGAGGTCGCATGACTCGCGCCTGGTGGCAGGACGAAGAGCACCGGCAGGACGCGGAGGAGGCGGCCGCTGCCGCGCCGGTGCCGGCGGCACCGGCGTCGCCGGCAGGTCCTACGCCGGGCGTCGCGCAGCTCGTCGAGCACCGCGCCTCGTTGCAGCGGAAGCTGATGATCATGCGGTCGCGCAGTCCCGATCGGCGCGCCGTGGAACGCGCGCTGGTCAAGGCGACGGCGGAGCTGTTGCGCGCGGGGCTGCGGGAGGGGGCAGGTTGAGCGAGCCTCGCGCCCCTGCCGCCCTGGCGGCCACGCGCCGGAGTGGTTCGCTGCTTGACGAGATCGCGGCCGCGGTCGGCCTCAAGGCGGCGCTCATCCTGTGCGCGGAGAAGGGCGGAACGCGCATCTATGTCCCGTCGCGCGCTGACGAGGGGCATTGGCTCGTCGCCCTGCTTGGACGCGACGCCGCCGACCGTCTCTGCCAGCATTTCGCAACCGCCGTCGGCGGCATGCACGTCAAGGTGCCGAACGGGCCGCGCGGCACGCTGGCGGAAGCGCGGGCCACGATCCTCAAGATGATCGCCGAGAACCGCACCATCCGCGAAATCGCCCGGGCCTCGGGATACACCGAGCGCTCGGTGGAGAGGCTGAAGCGCAGATTGCGCGCCGAAGACGCCGATCAGGGGCGCCTCCTGTAGGTAGCCCGACACTTGTCGGGCTCAATTCCGGGAATTCCGTCGGGCAGGGTCCGCGAGCGTAGCCGGACAACTGTCCCCCTGGAATAGCCCCCATGCTCAACTTCGACGTTTCGCTGCCGAAGGTGCTCGCTTACGAGGGCGGCTTCACGAAGGACAGCCACGATCCGGGCAACTGGACGGGCGGCAAGGTCGGCGTCGGCAAGCTGAAGGGCACGAACCGCGGGATCTCCGCCGCGGCCTATCCGAACCTCGATATCGCGAACCTCACCGCCGCCGACGTCGCGCCGCTCTATCGCCACGACTATTGGGACGCGGTCGCGGCGAACCTTTTGCCCGCCGGCGTCGATCACGCCACCTTCGACGGCGCGGTCAACAGCGGCGTATCGCGCTCTTCGAAGTGGCTTCAAAAGGCGGTCAAGGTTTCGACTGACGGTAAGGTCGGCGGGAAGACCATCGCCGCGGCGGTGAGCTTCCAGGCAGGCGCGGCCGCTCTGGTCCGCGCGGTCTGCTCGCAACGCACGTCGTTCCTCCACGGCCTCTCGAATTGGGTCCGCTACGGCAAGGGCTGGGCGGCGCGCGTCGCCGATGTCGAGGCGTTCGGCGTCAAGCTCGCGCTCGCCGCCGCCGGCGCGTCGCCGGCGGCGATCAAGGTCGATGCCGAGCAGCAGAGCGCCGTCGCCAAGACCTCCGCAACACGGCACACCGCCGGCGCCGGCGTGACCGCCACGGCGGGCGTGGCCGATGGCAGCCAGGTCGACGTGTCGAACGTCGATGCCGGCCAGGCCGACCAGCTCGTGAACCTCATTCTCGGCGGCGTCTTGATCGGCGCCGTTGTCCTCGTCGCGTGGTTCGTCTGGCGCGCTCACGTCCAGCGGCAGCGCGCCGCCGCATATGCAGCTTCAGCGAAGGGAACCTAGCTCCATGACCACGCCAACCGATCTGCTCGCGGGCCTCGGCGGTGCCCTCGGCGGCCCGCTCGTGTCGATCTTCATCAAGGCCGGCGCGCCGATCCTCGCCGACCTGGTCAAGGGGCAGTCGCCCGTCGCGGGCAAGATCGTAGAGACGATCGCCGAGCAGCTCGGCGTCCCCGCCACGCCTGAGGCGATCGTCGCGGCCCACATGGGGGGTCCGGAGACGACCGAGGCCGTGATCCGCAAGGTCGAGGCCGACAGCCCGGAGTATTGGGCCTATCTCGCCAACGCCGACAAGATTCGCGCCGGCATCTTCGCCCAGGAGGCGGCCGAGCCGTGGTTCGCCTGGGCGTGGCGTCCGTTCTGGATGTGGATGCTCGCCGGACTCTGGGTGCTGACCGCGCTCTGCATCATGCTCCGCCTGCCGACCATCGATCTCGCGACGCTGCTCGGCCTCACCGGCATCTTCGCCGGCCTCTACATGGGCGGCCACGCGGCGCAGGACATCTTCGGCAAGGTGTGGGGCAAGTCGGGCGAATGACGCTGGAGGATTTCCGTCTCTGGCTCCCGATCGCGATCGCGGTCAGTGTCTTCGCGTGGAACATCTACCTGCAGCGCTCGGGCGTGCGGCAAAGCGCACTCGACAAGGTCAATGCACGCGTCGACCAAGTCGAGGCAGAGCGGGCCGCCGATGCAAACAACGGCCGCGAGTCGCGCGAAAAGGTCGTCGAGCGGCTGACCGCGCTCGAACAGCAACTGCAGCACATGCCCGACAAGGACACCGTCCACCGCCTCGAACTATCCGTCACGAGAATGGAGGGCGACGTCAAGGCGCAGAGCGCAACGATGGTCGCGCTCTCCGAAAACGTAAAAGCCGCGGTGCAGTCGTCGCTGCGGGTCGAGACCTACATGCTTGAGTCGCGAAAATGAGCTTCAGCGAATTCCTCGTCCACGACGCACGTCTGATCATCCTGCGCACGCTCGCCGGCGAGACGTCGCACACGATGAACGAGGTGCTGCTCCAGAAGGCGCTCGAATCGTTCGGCCACAACCGGACGCGCGACTTCGTGCGGACGCAGATTCGCGCGCTCGCTGAAGTCGGCGCCGTCAGCTTCAACGAGCCGACGCCCACCGTGATGGTCGCGAAGCTGCTGCTGCCCGGCCTCGACCACATCGAGCGGCGCGCGATCCTCGAAGGCGTCGCCCGTCCTTCGCCGGGGACCTGACCGTGTCCCGCCGGACCGGCCGCGGGCGACTGTCGTCGATCGAGCTGCTGCCGCACGAGGCGGAGCCGATCGTGGTGTGGGCGATGGGCGAGCTGCGCGCTCGCCAGCACACGCAGGTCGATATCCTGGAGGAATTCAACAAGCGGCTGCGGAAGCTCGCCGCGGACATGGGCAGCGAGATCGCGCCGATCTCGCTCTCCGCGTTCAACCGGCACGCCCTGCGCCTCGCGACCATGGCGCGGCGCCTGGAAGAGACGCGCACGATCGCGAACGCGCTGACGGAGCGCCTTGAGCCCGGCGACCAGGACGATCTGACGGTGGCGGTCGCCGAGACGATCAAGACACTCGTGTTCGAGCTGCTGGAGGCCGGCGTCGACAAGAAGGGCATGCCGACGATCGGCACCACGGGCGTGATGGAGCTGTCGCGCGCGCTGCACGCGGCCGCGTCGGCGCAGTCGGTCTCCAGCGCGCGGCGCACGAAGGTCGAGAAGGAGTGGGCGGCCAAGGCGGCAGCGGCGATCGACACGGTCGCGAAGGCGAAGGGCCTGACGGCTGACACGGTCGAGGCGATCAAGGCGCAGGTGCTCGGAGTGAGGAAGGCAGCATGACGCGCACGGAGGGCCGGTTCCGCGTGACGGCGACGAAGGCGCAGCTCGAAGCGCAGCTTGCCGAGGCAGAAGTACGACGCGCGGCGATGACGCAATGCGAGCGGTTCTTCGCGGCGGTCGATGCCAACGGCGTCATCGACGTGCGCACGATCAGCCGCGAGGCGCGGCATGCCCGGCGGTTGTTGGCGCGGACCTACTTGTTCTCGGAAACTGACACGGAAGAGGACGGGCGCAAGCGCGCCTTCGACAACGGCTTCCGGGTGAAACCCTTCTACATCGTGCCGTCGTCCCTGTGGCTGCCGATCGCGAGAGGCGCATGAGCGAGCCCGTCCTCTCGCGAGATCCGGCGTCGCTACCGGGCATGCTGCCCCAGGGCGGCGAGCTGCCGGCCGACTTCGATCCGTTCGCGGAGGGCATCCTCATGCGGCACCAGGCGGAGTGGCTCGCCGACGAGTCCGACCTGAAGCTGGGAGAGAAGGGCCGTCGCACCGGCATCACCTTTGCCGAGGCGCTCGGCGACACGCTGATCGCGGCCTCGGCGCGCGACGCCGGCGGCGACAACATCTTCTACATCGGCGATACGAAGGAGAAGGGTCGCGAGTTCGTCGGCTACGTCGCGCACTTCGGCCGCGTCGTCGCCAAGCAGCTCACCGAGATCGAGGAGTTCCTTTTCGAGGACCAGCTCGCCGACGGCTCGTCACGGTTCATTTCCGCGTACCGGGTGCGCTTCGCCTCCGGCTTTCGCGTCGAAGCGCTGTCGTCGCGGCCGGAAAACATCCGCGGGCTGCAGGGCATTGTGGTGATCGACGAGGCAGCGTTTCACAAGGACGTGCGCCTCGTCCTGGATGCGGTGAACGCGCTGCTCATCTGGGGCGGCAAGATCAGGGTGATCTCGACCCACAACGGCGTCCTCAATCCGTTCAACGATCTCATCCGGGAAGCCAAGGCCGGCAAAACCCCCTTCAACCTGCATCACATCCCGTTCGAGAAGGCGGTGGCCAACGGCCTCTTCCGCCGCGTCTGCAAGATCAAGGGCAAGCCCTGGTCGGCGGAGGCCGAGGCCGAGTGGGAGGCGAAGATCCGCAGCTCCTACGGGCCGCGCACCGCGGCCATGAAGCAGGAGCTCGATTGCGTCCCCGCGGAAGCCCAGGGCGCCGCGCTGACGCGTGTGCAGATCGAAGCCTGTATGCGGCCGGAGATCCCGATCATCCGGTGGAGCCGCCCTGACTCGTTCAAGAACGCGCCGGCCGACGTGCGCAAGGGCGACGCCCTCGACTTCTGCAAGGCGCAGCTGAAGCCCATCCTAGATGTGCTCGACAAGGGTCGGCAGCACGTCTTCGGCGAGGACTTCGCCCGCTCCGGGGACCTCACCGCAATCAAGGTGCTGGAGATCGGCCGCGACCTGGTGCGCCGCACGGTGCTCTTGGTCGAGCTGCGCAACGTGCCCTTCGACCAGCAGCGCGACATCCTCTTCTACATCGTCGATCGCTTGCCGCGCATGGCGGGCGGCATGCTCGACGCGACCGGCAACGGCGCCTATCTCGCGGAGGTCGCCGCGCAGAAATACGGTGCCCGCGTCGTGGAGGTGAAGCTGTCGGTCGAATGGTACCGGCTGAACATGCCGCCCTACATCGAGGCGTTCTCGGACGGCACGATCGTGCTGCCGCGCGACGAGGACGTGCTCCGCGATCATCAGGCGCTGCAGTACGTCGACTCGGGCGTGATCAAGGTGCCCGACGATCACTCGACGAAAGGCGCGGATGGCGAGGCCCGCCACGGCGACACCGCCGTCGCCGGCGCGCTCGCCTACGCGGCGTCGCGCAGCGCCCATTGGGAAGCCGGCTACCGCGGCGCCGGCGCCGGCGACGCTGACGGCGATCGCCGCCGCGGCGACCTGCCGCCCGATGAGCGCGATCCGTCTCGAGACTGGTGGAAGGAGCCGCTCGGCCGCGGCATGAGAGGAAGTCTCTGATGGCGACAACCCCGCAGCTCGTCGATCGCTACGGCATGCCGCTCCAGCGCGCCGTGCTCACCCAGGACGTGGCCGGCCCGTCGATCACCGGCGTGCGCTCGCCGATCAGCGGCCATCCCGGCGACGGGCTGAACCCGCGTCGTCTCGCGTCGATCCTGCGCGAGGCCGACGAGGGCGAGCCCATGCGCTACTTCGAGCTGGCCGAGACGATCGAGGAGCGCGACCACCACTACACCGGCGTGCTCGGCACGCGGAAGCGCTCGGTCGCCCAGCTCGAAATCACCGTCGAGGCGGCGAGCGACGACGTGGAGCACGTCAAGCACGCCGACATGGTGCGCGCCTGGCTGAAGCGCGGCGAGCTGGAGGACGAACTCTTCAACATCCTCGACTCGGTCGGCAAGGGGCTCAGCTACGTCGAGATCATCTGGGACACCAGCGAAGGCCAGTGGCGGCCGGCGCGCCTCGAATGGCGCGACCCGCGCTGGTTCCGTCCCGATCGGCGCGACCTCGCCACGCCGCTGCTCCGCGGCGACAACGGCGACGAGCCGCTGCCGGCGTTCAAGTTCATCCGCTCGGTAACGCGCGCCAAGTCGGGCCTGCCGGTGAAGTCGGGCATCGCCCGCGTCGCCGCCTGGTCGTGGCTGTTCAAGGCGTACACGCAGCGCGACTGGGCGATCTTCACCCAGACGTACGGCCAGCCGATCCGCGTCGGCAAGTATCCCGCCGGCGCCAGCGAGGCGGACAAGGAGACGCTCTTCCGGGCCGTCGCCAACATCGCCGGCGACTGCGCGGCGATCATCCCGGAAGCGATGCTGATCGACTTCGTCGAGAGCGAGTCGGTCGGCTCGTCGAGCGAGCTCTACGAGAAGCGCTCCGACTGGCTCGACAAGCAGGTGTCGAAGCTCGTGCTCGGCCAGACCGCGACGACGGACTCGGTCACCGGCGGCCTCGGCTCCGGCAAGGAGCACCGCCAGGTGCAGGAGGACATCGAGCGCGCCGACGCCAAGGGACTCGCCGCCACGTTGACGCGCGATCTCATCGTGCCGTGGATCTCGCTCGAGTACGGTCCGCAGCAGCTCTACCCGTCGATGAGGATCGGCCGCGCCGAGCAACTCGACCAGAAGCTCACCCTGCAGGCGCTCACCACCCTGGTGCCGATGGGGCTTCGCGTCGAGAAAAGCGTCATGGCCGACATGTTCGGATTGCCAGATGCTCCCGCCGGCGCCGACATCCTGAGAGCGCCGCGGCGCGAGCCGAAGCCGGGTGCCCCGGACGACCCGATCGACGATGAGGATGACGACGAGGAAACAGCGGCGCAGGCGGTGAGCGCCGGCGGCGATGACACCGTCGACCATCTGGCGGAGGCGGCGGAGGCGATCGTCGGTCCGGGCACCGACGCGCTCATCGACACGATCCGCGCGATGATCAACGAGGCGACCACGCTGGAGGAAGTGCGCGATCGGCTGCTCGCGCTTCGCCCGCAGATGCCGGCGGCGGGACTCGCGTCGCTGCTGCGCCTGGCGCTGGTGATGGCGGAGCTGAGCGGCCGCGACGAGATCGCCGATGGCTGAGCTGGCGCGCGGCCGCGTTCGATGTTGCGTGCCCTTCTGTCGTCGAACGACAGCGCAGGACGACAAGGAATGGATTTGCGACGTGCATTGGTCGGCAACGCCGCGCGCCGTGCGGGCGGCCTACAACCTCGCGAAACGCCGAGCGAGGCGCGTTCTCCGGCACCGTCCTGAGAACGCGTCGTATTGGCTACTGCCGCCCGGCTCGCCGCGGCGCATCCGCGCGGTGAGCATGTGGCGGCGTGTCGAGCAGGCGTGGGATCGGTGTAAGACGGCGTCCATCGAACGAGCGGCCGGCATATGAGAGCTGTCGATAGGACAACCCGGGCGTTCGTCGCATCGGTGCGCGCCGCGTTGCCCGGCATTAGCGTTTGGGTCGACAAATCGGTCACCCGGGCTGGCCGGTCGAATTATGTGTTCATCGACATGCCGCGCCGCACGGAGAAGGTGCGTATCTCCGATCATCCTGTCGGCATGACGCGCGCGCTGTGGGGAGGCGAGAGCCTATTCGTGTCGGCCGGAGCCACCATCGATAGTTGGTCGGTCTGGCTTTCGCGTCTCGCCAAGGAAATGCCCCTTTCCAACCGCGCGCTGGTGCTCAATGCCTGAACCCGCCGCCTTCGCGGTCAACCCTGTCGAGGCGATCGACTTCCTGCGCCGCAAGGTGCGCGTGCCGACGCAGCGGTGGACCGACGTCTGGCAGGGCATGCACTCGGCCGCCTTCGTCGTCGCCGGCGCCGAGAGCGACGCGCTGCTCGCCGACTTCCACGAGGCGGTCAACCGCAACATCGCCGAGGGCCGCACGCTCGAACAGTTCCGCGCCGACTTCGACCGCATTGTCGCCGCGCACGGCTGGAGCTACCGTGGCTCGCGCAACTGGCGATCGCGCATGATCTTCCAGACGAACCTTCGCACCGCGTACTCCGCCGGCCGCTGGGCGCAGATCCAGCGCCTCAAGGCGACCAGGCCGTATCTGCGCTACGTCGCGGTGATGGACGAACGGACGCGGCCGCTGCATCGCCACTGGCACGACACCGTCCTCTCCGTCGACGATCCCTGGTGGGCGACGCACTTTCCGCCGAACGGGTGGAACTGCCGCTGCTCGGTGCAGCAGCTCTCCGAGCGCGATCTCACGCGCTACGGCCTGAAAGTCTCGGAGCGCGCGCCGGACTCGCCGCTGGTCGCCCGCGAGATCAACACCCGGTCGGGCAAGGTGACGGTGCAGGTGCCCGAGGGCATCGACCCCGGCTTCGCCTACAACCCCGGTATCGCCGGCTTCGGCAACGGCGCCCAGGGACTGGCGATGGAGCGGCATGGCGCGTGGGCGCCGCTCGATGCGCCCGGCGCCGGCGAGGAGCGCCTGCCACCGCTCCCGATCGACAGATCCACCGCGCCGCCGATCCGCGGCGCCGGCGATAGCGAGGACGCGCTCCGCGCCATGCTCCGCCAGGCGATCGGCGGCGACGAGGCGGTGCTCACCGATCCGGCCGCCGGCCGCGTGCGCGTCAGCCAGGCGATCGTCGACCACCTGCTCGCCGATGCGGGTAGGCGGGACGGCCGCGAACGCTACTTCGGCCTCATTCCCGGCATCGTCGAAGACCCCGCTGAGATCTGGATTGGATGGGCGATCGACGTCATCACCGGCCGGGTTGGCCTGCGCCGGCGCTACGTCAAGCTGGTCGACATCGGCGGCGGCCGCATAGTCGGCCTGGTGGCGGACGCCGATGGCGGAGAGTGGTCGGGGCTGACTTTCTTCCGTGGCCGCGCTGACGGCGCCCTGCGGCTCAGGTCGGGGCGCCTGATCTACCGCCGCTGAGGTCTGGAGCGCCGCGTCGCTCCGCCGCTCCGCGCGGGCCAGCGGGATCGCGGCCCCGCCCACGCGGGCAAACCGCGGAATACAGCCATCTGGCGTTTGCCGCAACCTAGACGGCCCGCCGGCGCGCCTTCGGGCGTTGCCGCGACGGGCGTAGCGGCCCGGGTGCCTTCGGGGCGCCCTGCCTGTTTTAAACCCGTTTTATGGCGAGGATTTTGGGGAGTGGTCGGAGCGTGGCCGGCGGTTGCTTGCCGGCCTCGGACAGCCCGACACTTGTCGGGCTCAATTCCGGGATGTCGATCGGCCACGGTGCGCCTCATGGCCAACGGCGCACATCTGTCGTTCTTGGGGACCCCCTCGCGGGCGGCACGTGGCCGTGTGTCCGTTGGCCAACCATCCCCTTCGCCCGATCATGAGGCCATCGCCCTGCAGGCCGCAAGTGGCGAGAGCGAGATCGCGCTTTGCGCCGGCCAGGCGTTGCCGGAAGGTGACGCGCCCGAATGGCTGCAGCTGCTCCCGGCGGGCAGCCTCATCGCGACCATGGACGATCGCGGCCCCTACAAAGTGAGCGACGCGAAGGCGCTCGCCGCGGCGAGCCTCACCGCCGGCGACCGACTGCCGATCGACGAGAACCACGCCACCGACCTGGCGGCGCCGAACGGCGGCGCCTCGCCGGCGCGCGGCTGGATCGTCGCGCTGCAGGCCCGGCCGGAAGGCATCTTCGGCAAGGTCGAGTGGAACGCCGGAGGCAAGGCCCTCATGGCGGAGCGTGCCTACCGCTTCATTTCGCCGGTCATCGCCCACAAGGCCGACAACACCATCACGCGCATCCTGCGCGCTTCCCTCGTCAACCGACCCAATCTGCGCGGCATGCCCGCGCTCCACCAGGAGCAGACCATGAACCCTGTCCTCGCCGCCCTCCTGAAGGCGCTCGAACTCAAGGACGACGCCGACGAAGCCACGGCCCTGCAGGCCGTCGCGAACCTGAAAACGGGCGCATCGACGATCGTGATCGCCCTTCAAGCGGCCCTCAAACCGATCGCGAAGGCGGTCGGGCTCAAGGACGATGCAGACGACAAAGCGATCCTCGCCGCCGTCACGACGCTCGCCGGCACCGACGCGGCGGAGAGCAAGAAGCAGGTCGTCGCGCTCCAGGCGGAGCTCACCACCGTTGCCGGCGAGTTGAAGACGCTGAAGGACACGACCACCAAGGACAAGGCGACCGCCTACGTCGATGGCGAGATCACCAAGGGCCGCGTCGGCGTCAAGCCGCTGCGCGACCACTACATCGCCCAGCACATGATCGACGCCACGCGCGTCGAGAAGGAAATCGGCGCGATGGCGATCCTCGGCCCGTCGCGCGCACACGATGTGCCGCCGGCGAACCGCGACAAGGACGGCAAGATTGTCGTCTCGCTGAACGCCGAGCACCGCAGCGTCGCCAAGGCGCTGGGCATCAAGCCGGAGGAAATGGCCAAGACGCTCGCCGCCGAGGCCGAGGCCCAGGAGCAGGTCGCGCTTTAGCGGCCAGCCGAACCCCACCGAACAACCGAGGACACCCGACCGATGGCACTGACCGCTGACCGCAACACGCCCCGCGCCGAGGGCGACCTCCGCCAGGGCGGCCTCGCCGCCGCTGTCGTCGTCTTCGCCGGCGCGCTCGTCATGCGCAATTCGTCCGGCTACCTGACCAAGGGCGCCGCGGCCACCGGCGCGGTCGGCGTCGGCCGCGCCGGGGAGCGCAAGACCGGCGGCGCCAACGCCGGCGATGAGGCACTGTACTACCAGGCCGGCATCTTCCGCTTCGACAACTCCACCTCGGGCGACCTGATCGCGACCACCGACGTGGGCAAGCCCTGCTACGTGGTGGACGACGCCAAGGTCGCGAAGACCGATGGCAGCGGCACCCGCTCGATCGCCGGCTTCATCGACGGCGTCGACAGCCAGGGCGTCTGGGTCCGCTTCGACGAGGTGCTGGCCCGCGCCTACGTCGCCGGCGTCACGCTGCCCGAAGCCGACTAGGGCCCCGGCCAGTCCCTCCTCCCATCCAGTCCCCTCGCCGAAGGAACCGTCCATGCTGATCAATTCCGCCAACCTCGACGCGATCCGCGTCGGCTTCTCGACCGCCTTCCAGGGCGGGCAAGGCCTTGCCACCTCCCAATATGCGCGCGTCTCCATGCAGGTGCCGGCAACGCTCAAGGAGCAGAAATACGGCTGGCTGAAGGACATGCCGGGGCCGCGCGAGTGGGTCGGACCGCGCGCCGTCCACAATCTCGCAGCGAGCGACTACACGATCCGCGAGAAGCCGTGGGAGTTGACCGTCGCCGTCGATCGCGACGATATCGAGACCGACAATCTCGGCATTTACACGCCGATGTTTACAGCGATGGGCCAGTCGACCGGCTCGCAATGGGAGCAGCTGGTCTGGGCGCTGCTCAAGGCCGGCTTCGCCACTACCTGCTACGACGGCCAGAACTTCTTCGACACCGATCACCCGGTGCTCGACGCGGCTGGCGCCACGCAGCAGGTCGCCAATACCGACAGCGGCTCTGGCACGCCCTGGTTCCTCCTCGACGTGTCGAAGGTCTACCGCCCGATCATCCTGCAGAAGCGGCGCGATTTTCAGTTCGTCGCCAAGGACCGGCTGGAGGACGACAACGTCTTCGACAACAAGGAATTCCGGTACGGCGCCGACGCGCGCGGCAACGTCGGCTTCGGCTTCTGGCAGCTCGCCTGGGGATCCAAGCAGACGCTCGATGCCACCCACTACGCTGCCGGCCGGTCGGCGATTTCGTCGATGAAGTCCGACTACGGTCGGCCACTCGGTCTGACTCCCAACCTCCTGGTGGTGCCGCCGTCGCTGGAGAGCGCCGGTCGCAAGCTGCTCAATTCCGAATATGCCTCGGGCGGCGAGACCAACGAGTGGAAGGGCACCGCCGAGCTGCTCGTCGTGCCCTGGCTCGCCTAGCCGGCTGACACTCACCGGCCGGGCGTCCGCGCCCGGCCCTCGCATCCAACGCACGGAGAACGACGAATGGCCAAGAGCAGCAAGAATTCCAAGGCGGGGGCGGCAGGGAACGCTGCGGCTCCGCCGGTGACCGAAGCGGGTCCCTCCGCGACGCAAGCCACTCCGGCGGCAGCAGAAGCCGCCGGGACCTCTCACGCGAGCGACAAGACGCTCGGCATCCACGACATGCTCAAGGGCTCCGGCGTGCAGCCGGACCCTGTCGACCTCGGCAGCGGCAAGTCGATGCGTCTGGCCGACCTAGTCGAAGCAGCGTGGCGCGGCAGCGATATTTCCGTGAGCGATTGGAACGCGCTCGCGGACGCTGACCGCGAGGCGCTGATCCTGAAGGGGCTCGGCATTCTCAAGGACGCCGCTAGCATGCCCGCCGCTGCGAAGCAGATGGCGTCAACACCGTCCCCTGGTGGCACGCGCATGCGCGCCGTCCTGGTCGTGAAGGCGAAGCAGGACTCGCGCTGGCGCGCCGGCCGCAACTTCGGGCGCATGCCCGTCGAGCTGAACGCCGCCGATCTCACCGACGCCGAGATCGCCGCGATCGAGGGCGACCCGGTGCTCATCACCAGCCGCGAGGAGCGGCCGGAAGCCCCGCCGCCGGCGGAGCAATAGTTTCGGCGCGGGGGCGGGTTCTTCGTCGTTCTCCTTCCCGCGTTCCGTGAGCGAGCCGCCGGCGGTCAGGCCGAACCTCTCGCCGGCGGCGAGCCCCACCATGAAGGCACGATAGTCGCATGAGCTACTGCACCCTCGATCAGCTTACGGAGCGCTTCGGCGAGCGCGCGCTCACCGACCTCACCGATCGTGGCGACGAGGCGACCGGCGAGGTCGACAGCGACGTGATCGATCGCGCGATCGCCGACACCGGCGCGCTCATCGACGGCTACCTCAAGGGCCGCTACGCGCTGCCGATCGTCGCCACGCCGCCGCTGCTCACCGACCTCGCGCTCACCGTCGCCTTCTACAAGCTCCATCCGCACGTCGCGCCGGAGAAGGTTCGCAAGGACTACGAGGACGCCATGCGGACGCTCCGCGAGATCTCCACCGGCGCCGTCCGCCTGGACGTCGCCGGCGTCGAGCCGGCCGCGTCGGGCAGCTCTGGCGTGAAGACCAATGATCGCCCGCGCGACATGACGCCTGACAACATGAAGGGGTACGTCTGATGTGGTTCGTGATCGACGGTGAAGGCAACACCAGCTTCTCGGAGAAGACCGACAAGGCAGAGTCCTGGACGAGCGAGAGCGCCGCGATCAAACGCGCATCGGCGATCGCGGCTGCGGAGCCTGGCCGCGTCGTTCGCGTGTGTCGCGCGGTAGCCGAGGTAACCGCGCCGATCGGCAAGCCGACGACGACGAGGCTGGCGAAGTTCTGATGGCCGGCGCCGGCATCACCATCGACGTCGGAGGCTACGAGCGCACGCTCGCGAGCCTCGGTGCGCTCGTCGGCCGCGTCGAGCATCCGCGGCCGATGTGGGACGCGATCGGCGGCTCCCTCGTCGTCTCGACGCAGCGCCGGTTCGAAGCCGGCCGCGCGCCCGATGGTTCGGTGTGGCCGCCGTCGATCCGCGCGCTCGCCGAGAACGGCAAGACGCTGATCGACACCGCCCGGCTGATGCAGTCGATCACCCACAACGCCACCGACGATGGCGTCGAGGTCGGCACCAACGTGCTCTATGCGGCCATCCATCAGTTCGGCGGCGTCGTCCGCGCCAAGAACGCGCCCAAGCTCCGCTTCCGCCTGCTCGGCGTCTGGCACTCGGCCGACCAGGTCACGATCCCGGCGCGTCCGTTTCTCGGCCTCGACCAGGACGACGAGGGCGAGATCGTCGCGATCGCCGAGGACTTCGTTGCCGGACCGGAGCAGCGGCAATGACGCTGGTCGCCGACGTCGTCACACGCCTCGGCACCGAGGTCGACGCGCTGACCAAGCGCATCGAGGGCGCGGCCGAGCTGACCGAGCTGGTCCGCAAGAACGAGCTGCCGAATGTCACGCCCTGGGCGTTTGTCATTCCGCTCGGCCTGATGCCGCGCAGCCAGGGCGACGCCGCGACCGGCGTCTTCACGCAGGGCGTCGACGAGCTGATCGGTGTGGTGCTCATCGTTCGCTCGTCAGGCGATGCCAAGGGCGGCAAGGCGCTGACGCCGATCGACGCGCTGATAGAGGCGGTGCTCCCCGCACTGCTTGGCTGGGCGCCCGACGCCGCGATCGGCGTGCTGCGCCTGGTGCGCGGCGCGATGGTCGGCCTCGTGGCCGGCGCCGCGACCTATCAGCTCGACTTCGCCCTCCAGCGCCAGGTGAGGGTTCTCGCATGACGCCGTGGTGGTGGGCCGAGGGCGAGGCCGACGGGATCGACCGCTACGACGGCCCGCACGCGACACGGGCGGCCGCGATTGAGAGCGCGCTCGAGGAAGTCGACCTTGGCGAGGTGTTCACCATCATGAAGGCCGACCTGCCGGACGACGGCGGAGACCTCGCCAACGTCACCGAGCACGAGGAGCTGACCGCATGACGGTGTCCGAGGGCGGCAGCTTCGTCGTGCGTAACGGCAAGCGCGAGCGCGTCGCGTGGACGCGTCCCGTCCATGCAGCCGCCGAGGATCACGCGGGAGAAGCAGGCGACGGGCCCGACCAGGCCACCGCGGCCGTGACGACTGCGCCCTCCCGCTCCACTTCGCGGCCACGCCGCAAAACCACCACAAGGGAACCCCGCGATGCCTGACGCTATCCGCGCAAAAACCAAACTGCTGCTGGTCAAGCCCGAGGGCACCTACGGCGTGAGCTCCGCGCCGACCGGAGACGATGCCGTCCTCGGCACGAATTTCGAGCTCATGCCGATGGAGGGCGAGGACGTCTCGCGCGACCTCGAATATCCGTGGCTCGGGCAGCAGGAGCAGTACGTCACGGCGCAGCGCGGCGTGCTCTCGTTCTCGACGGAGGTGGCGCCCTCGGGCTCCACCGGCGTGGCGCCGAAGTGGGGCGCGCTGATGCGGGCCTGCGCGGTCTCGCAGACGATCACCGAGGATGTGCCCGAGGTCGAGGACCCGCCCGCCGACGCAGTGCCCGGCAACGTGCTCTACAAGCCGATGACGGCGGCGCACGAGAGCGTGTCGGTGCATTTCCACTGGGGACCGACACGCCACATCTTCCTTGGCGCGCGGGGCACCGGCGTGACGGAGTTCAACGCCCAGGGCATCCCGCGCACCCGCTGGACGCTCACCGGCATCTGGGTCACGCCGACGGCCGAGGCGCAGGTCACGCCGGACTACAGCGACTGGACCGCGCCGGAGATCGTCAGCAACGCGAAGACGCCGACGTTCACCGTCAACGGCGTCTCGCTCGTGATGCGTTCGCTGTCGTTCGACATGGGCAACCAGGTCGAGCCGCGCTTCCTGGTCGGAAAGCATGAAATCACGATCCCCGATCGCGCGCCGCAGATCTCGGTGGTCGTCGAGGCGACGCCGCTCGGCACCTTCGACCCGTTCGCGATCGCCAACGCCCGCACGAAGGTGCCGGTCGTGCTGGTGCACGGCACGGTCGCCGGCGCGCGGACGCGGCTTGAGGCCCTGACCTGCCAGCTCAGCCGGCCGGCCGCGGCGCAGGTCAACCAGGGCATCGTCGAATGGCCGCTCGTCTTCCGCCCGTTGCCCGACGAGGGCGACGACGAGTGGTCGCTCAAGCTCATCTAGCAACCCTTTCCATCCCTCTTTTAGGAGAACGACGATGTTCACGATCGCGGCCAATCCGACCTTCACCCACAAGGTGCGCGTACAGGTGCCGGTCAAGGGCGGCTGGCGCGAGGAGGTCTTCACAGCGACCTTCCGCGTCGTGCCGACGGACGAGCTGGCGGATGTCAATCTGATGGATGCGGGAGGCACGACCACCTTCCTGCAGAGCGCGATCGTCGGGCTCGACGAGCTGCAGGACGAGGCGAAGCAGGCGATCCCCTACAGCGAGGAGCTGCGCGATCGGCTGATCACCATTCCCTATGTCCGCCAGGCGCTGGTCAGCACCTACTTCGAAGGCGTCTCCAAGGCCAAAACGGGAAACTGACCGGGGCCGCCCGCTGGTGGGCGAAGGGCGGCCCGGTAGAGACGGATGAGGTGATCGACGATGCCGCCCGCTTCGGGTTCAGTGAGAAGGGCATCGGGGCCCTCCGTTCGCACATGGAGGCCGCCCCCGGCACCTTCATGCTGTGGCCGGAGCACGAGGCGGCGGTGCGGGCCTTCATGGCCGTCTGCGGCTCGCAGTGGCGCGCGGCGATCTCGCCGACCGGACGCATCGTCTATCTCGGCCTCGACTACGCCGGCGCGCGGGCCGGCCTTGACGCCGCCGGCATCGACGTCACGCCGGAGCTGTGGGCCGACCTGCAGACGATGGAACACGCGGCCGCGGCCGCGCTCAACGAGGTCGTGACATGACGATGCGTCTGTCCCTTCTCATCGGCGGCGATGCGAGCGAGGCCGTCCGCGCGGCCGACAACACGCGGCGCGCCGTCGCCGGCGTCGCCCAGGCGGCCAGCACGTCGGCGCAGGCGGCCGAGGCGGGCGCCCGCCGTACGACGGCCGCGATCGTCGGCATGGCCGCGGCGGTCAACCAGTTCGCCAACATCAGGGACTTCGGCACCGCGCAGCGCGCCGCCGATATCGCCGCCTACGGTCAGGAACTCGACCGCGTCCGCGGCAAGTTCAACCCGCTCTTCGCTGCCGGCCAGGAATACAAGGCGCGGCTCCTGGAGATCAGCGAGGCGGCGAAGGTCGGCGCCATCAGCGAGCGCGAGCGAGCGGCGGCGATCGAGCGGACTAAGGCGGCCTTCGCCAACCAGGTCGTGATGCTGAATGCCTCGGCGAAGGCGCAGGGCCTCAACACCTTCCAGATGCAGAACATGGCGTTCCAGATGAACGACATGGCGACGATGCTGGCGAGCGGGCAAAGCCCGTTCGTCATGCTGATGCAGCAGGGCATGCAGATCAGCCAGATATTTAAGCCTGGCACGGGACTCGGCGCCGCGTTGGCGGAAGTCGGCGGAGCGATCGTCTCCTTCGTGACCAATCCGCTGAACCTGGCCGTGCTCGGATTCGCGGCGGCCGCGGGCGGCGCCGCTCTGTTGTGGCGCGCCATCACAAATTCGGGCGGTGCCGACACGTCGCTGGAGCGTCACGAAGCTCTCATCGCGCGGATCAAGGAGGCCTACGGCCAGGCGGGCACCGCCGCGCAGGCGTATGCCCGCGAATCGCAGACGGTCGTCTCGGTGCTCGCGGCTCGCCAGATTGACGATCTCCGCAAGCAGCTCGACGCCGGAGTGAAGGGCCTCGTCAGCACGCTCGGAAATCTCAATCAGCGCGGTCAATTTCAACTGGACTTCCGGTATCAGGGGCTGACCGGGCCGATTGAGACGCTGCGCAAGGAGTTGAAGGACGGCGTTCCAGATCTCGTCAAGTTCGACACGGCCATCGCGTCATTGGCGCAATCCGATGCGGTCCCCGCATATCTGAAGGATCTGATCGCCAACATCCTGAAGTTTGATGAGGCTGCGAACAAGGCCCAGCGTGCAGTGGCCGCGTTCCGCAGCAATCTGGACGCCGCCGGGCGCCTGGCGCCCTGGAGCCCGCTCGCGGCAAACGACATGGACAGCTACGCCAGCTACGTCATTTCCCAGGACGCGGCGATGGCGCGGCAACGTCAACAGAATGCCGCAGACCTGCAGGGCATCAACGCGCGCTCGCCGAGTGAAAAGGCCAGCGCGGCGCGTGCCACCGCAGCGGCCACCTACAACGACGACGAGATGCCTCTCGCGCGACAGATGCGCATTGACCAGGCGGCTGCCATGGCGCTCGCCGAGGCTGAGCACGGGCTCGCCGAAGCGCAGCGCGATCGGCTCCGGTCGTACGATGCGACGCTGAAGGGCGCCCAGCTCGATATCGACCTGATCGGGAGGACGGCCGGCGAGACCGCGCGCCTGCGGATGGAGTACCAGCTCACCGGGCAGCTCCGCGAGGAGGCGGCGAAGAACGGCATCGCCGTGGACCGCGCCGAGCTGGAGATCATCAAGCAGAAGTCGGCCGCGGCCGGCGAGCTCGCCACCACGCTCGCATCGGCGACTCTGCGCGACAATCTCGGCTTCGATCGCGCTCAGCTCGGCCGTTCCGATATCGACCAGACGATCGCGACCACGCTCCGCGGCGCCGGACTGGCGATCGACTTCAATTCGACCGAAGCCGGGATGATCCGCGTCAACGAGCAGCTCAAGCTCGGTCACGATCTGCTCTTCGACTTCGCCAGCGGCTTCCGCAACGACCTGAAGAACGGCGTGACGGACATCGACGCCCTCGGCAACGCGCTGGGGCGGCTAAAGGACAAGCTCTGGGACCTCGCGGTCAACCAGGGCGTAAACGCCCTCTACAGCGCGATCACCGGCGCATTCGGGATCGGCGCGGCGGTGCCTCTCGCAGGTGGAACGCCGCTCGGCCAGGGCGGTATCGGCCGCATGCGCGGCGGTGGCGCGATCTTCGGCCCCGGTACCGGCACGTCCGACTCCGTTCTCATCGCCGCGTCGAACGGCGAGTTTATGGTCAACGCCGCCGCGACCGCGCGCCATCGCCCGTTGCTCGAGGCAATCAACGACAACCGCCCGATCCGCGGCTACGCCGCCGGCGGGTACGTCGGCGCCGGCGACGGGAGTGGCGGCGCCGGCGGGACGGTGCGCGTGCGGCTGGAGCTGGTGACCGAGGGCGGCGCTCCGGTGGCGGCGCGCGACGGCGGAACGCGCAACGAAGGCGGCGTGGACGTGCAGCGGCTGATCGTAGGCGCGGTCATCGACGACGTGCAGAATGACGGGCCTCTTTCGAAGACGCTCGCGGGCACCTTCGGCATGCGGCGGCAGACCCGATGACGATCGCGTGGCCGGCCGGCGTCACCTACAACATCGTGCGCGGCAGCCTGCGCCTGGTCGCGCCGTCGCGCGCGCCCTGGCGGACCGAAATGGAGGACGGGCCGAAGCGCGGCCGCCGATCCTCTACCAAGAACATCGCCACCATCACCTTCGACCTTTCGCTGGCCGACGACGAGCTGCGCACCTTCATGCTGTTCGAGCGCGACGACCTGGTCGACGGCACGTTGCCCTTCACCATGTCCCTGCTCGTCGCCGGCGGCGGCTATGAAACGCGCACAGTGGCGATGACCGAGCAGTACCGGACGGCCCGCGGCCGCGATCGCCATACCACCGTGTCGCTCACCCTCGACGTGCTCGACGACTACGTCGTGCCTCCTCCCGAGGAGGAGGACGATCCGTGAGCGACCTGTGGACCGCGGCGATCGAGGAAGCGCGCGCGTCGGCGCCGGCCGACACCCTCGAGCTCGAGACCATCGAGCTCATCCACCCGGCGTTTCTGGACGAGGAGGGTTTTCCCGGGTCGGTCCGCGGCGTGCTCGACGAGCGGGCGTGGGAGCTGGAGCTGGAGGACGCGGCGCCGCTGCACGGCGGCGAGGTCGTCACCTTCAGTCCCGTGGCGATGCGCCTCGACCGGCCGGAGCAGGCGGCCGACACGCTCGGCCAGGTGCGCCTGGCCTTCGACAACGTGCCGCGGAAGTACGCGCCGATGTTCGATGCGGCCGTGACTGTGCGTGCCACCGCCCGGCTGATCATCCGCACTTGGACCGCGGTGCGGGATCTGGAGACCGGCGCGTATGCGGCGCCGGGACCGCCGGGCGAACTGATCGGCGAGTTGACGGTCCGCGACGTTGACTTCACCGGCACCACCACAACGATGAGCGCCCGCTTCCTCGATCTACTCAGCCGCGGCTTCCCGGGACGGAAGTTCAGCCGCGAGGACTTCGCCGCGCTGTTCGGAGGCGACGTCGATGCTGGATAGGGCGGCGTTCATCAATCGGCTCCTCGGCCGACCCTACAAGTCCGGTGCCAACGGCCCGGAGGCGTTCGACTGCTACGGCCTTACAAGGCTTCTGCAACGCACCTTCTTCGACCGCGACATGCCGGCCTTCACCATGCCGCGCGAGGCCGGCCGGATCGCCATTGCCTCGGCGATCGCGATGCATGAGGAGCGGCACCGCTGGTTCCCGATCGCGCGGCCGATCGACGGCGCGATCGCCGTCATGTCCCGGCAGGACTGCGGCTTTCACATGGGGACGTACCTCGACCTGGACGGCGGCGTGGTGGTGCACGCCCTCGACGTCCCCGGTGTCTGCGCCGACGCGCCCTTCCAGCTCACCACGCCCGCCGGCGGCCGCTGGCATGTCGCCTGGAACGGGTTCGCGCCCGACCTCGCCGCGGCCATGCGGAGTGCCGCATGACGACGTCGAGCTTCCGGCGGGCGCGACGGCCGGCTCCGCGCATGATGGTCCTCGCCAACGCGCTCCAGCGCGAAGCCACGACTGTGACGTTCGAGCGGCCGGTGACGATCGCCGACGCCATTCGCCGGCAGCGCCTTTCCTTCCGCCTGCCGGTCGTCGCCGTAGTCACCGATGGCGACGGCGACGGCGTGCCGGTGCTGCGCGCGGAATGGACCCGGCGCAAGATTCGCCGCGGCGAGACGCTCGTCTTCGTCGGCGTGCCCGGCAAGGACGGCGGCAGCATCCTCGGCATCATCGCCGGCATCGCCCTCGCCGTGGTCGCGCCGTGGGCGGGCGGCGCCATCGCCGGCGCGCTCTTCGGCGGCTCGGCGATCGCCGCGAGCCTGATCAGCACCGGCATCATTCTCGGCGGCTCGTTCATCATCAACGCGCTCTTCGGTCCTCCGAAGCCCGAAGCGTTCGCTGCCGGCGAGCGGGTGTCGCTGGCGAACGCATCCGCCAACCAGGCGCGACCGCTTGGCATCGTCCCGTGCCTGTACGGCCTCATGCGCTACCCCCCGCCGCCGGCGTCGATCGCGTACTCGGAATTCGACGGCAACGACCAACTCCTCTATCAGCTCCATTGCGTCAGCGTCGGCGTGGCCAACCCGAAGCGCTGGGAGATCGGCAAGACGCTCGCCTGGACGTCCGCTGGCGGGTTCACGTCGTCGTTCACCGGCATCGACATCGAGATCATCCGGCCCGGCGATGCCATCACGCTGTTCCCGGCGAACGTCGTCGTCGCCGAAACTGTGGCGCGACAGGTCGTGCCGGATCCACCCGATGTCCTCGGCCCCTTCACGATCAACGATGCCGGCACGCAGATCTCCGAGATTGCGGTCGACATCGAGTTTCCGGCGGGATTGTACGCGCGGAAGGGCAACGGCGGCGCCGGCGATGCGTCGCGGCAGCTCACCTCGCGCTTCCGCGAGATCGATGACGAGGGAGCGCCGCTGGGGGATTGGTCGCTGCTCTTCGTCCTGACCTTTACGCGCAGCACGGCAACGCCGCAGCGCTTCACGCGCCGTGCGACGGTGCCACCCGGCCGCTACGAGGTAACCCTCGAAGCCGGGGATGAGGACACCAGCGACGACGGGCCGATCAACCGGGTCGCCTGGGCAGGTCTGCGCGGGTATCTGACCAACTGGACGGTGCCGCCGGGCGTCACTCTCATCGCGACGAAAATCCGCGCCAACGACCAGCTCAGCCAGCAATCGGCGAGCCAGTATTTCTTCACCTGCCAGCGCTGCCTGCCGATCTACGACGTCGAGAGCCAGACGTGGTCCGCGCCCGCCGAGACCAGCGCCATCGCGTGGGCGGCGGCGGACATCCTGCGCAATACCGATTACGGCGCCGGCATCGACGACGCGCTCTACGATCTCGCGTGGCTCGCCGCCTACGACGAGGTGTGGAGCGGCCGCGGAGACGCCTTCAACGGCATCCTCGACGACGGCCGCCCGATCGGCGACGCCCTCGACACCGTGCTGCGCGCCGGCCGCGCCTACAAGGTTCGTCTCGGCGGCCGCATCGGCTTCAACCGCGACGAGCCGAAGCAGATCAAGCGCCACGTGTTCGGGCCGGGCAACACGCTGCGCGGCTCGCACGGCCGCAAGGACGTCTGGTTCGACGAGGAGACGCCCGACCCACGTCCGCGCCACCTACTTCGACGGCGAGGTGTGGGCGAACCGCGAGGTGGTCGCCGCGATCTCTTCAATCGGTGCCGAGGAAGCGCAGCCCAAGTCCTACGAGGGGATCACCGATCGGGAGCACGTCTTCCGCGAGGCGATCACCGACGCCGCCACCAACGCCTACCGCCGCTCCTTCCGGTCGTTCAAGGTCGAGTACGAGGGCCGCCTGCTCACCCGCGGCGATCCGGTGCTCTACCATGACCCGCTGATGGCGGGCGTGGCCGCCGCCCGCCTGACGGGGCGCGACGACGACAGCCTGACCATCGATCGCGACTTCGTGCCGGAGGACGACGAGACCTATCACCTCATCATCCGGGACAAACAGGGCCGCGAATGGGGGCCGGTTGTCATCGACAGCTTCCCCGACGCGTGCACGATCGCGCTCAACGCGGCCGACCGGCTGATCGTCGAGTCCCAGCACGGCCAACTCGACGACGTGCTTCCCGACGAGCGATCCGAGGCGGCGCGCCTGATGATCCTGGCTGGCGACTACCGGCCGTTCGACGGCCTGCTGGTCTCGGCGACGCCGAGCGGGCGGTATTGGGACATTCTGCTCGTCAACGATGACCAGCGCGTGCACACGGCCGATCAGACGGAGATCGTGCCGGCGCCCTACACGCCGCCCAGCCTGTTCGCGCCGGCGCCGGAGGCACCGTCGATCGACGTCGACTCGTTCTACGCCGTGGCCCGTCGGGGCACCGTGCACATCGAGCTCGAGGCCGGCTGGCAGCCGGCGCCCGGCGCCGTCCGCTATGTCGCGGAACTCTCCTACGACGAGGGCGCGGCCGACACGCCGGCGGCGGCGAGCTGGACCCCGGTCCACGATGGCGTCGGGACCCGCTTCACCGCCGTGATCATGCCGCAGCCCTTCACGCTCCGCGCGGCCGCGATCGGCGTACGCCAGGGCCTCTGGCGCTACCGCACGGTGGCGAGCGTGCCGGCGCCGCAGTTGCCCCCCGAGATCGTCACCCAGGCGGCGCTGAGCGCGGCCCTTGGGGCGCTCATGCAGCAGCTCGACAGCACGAGGCAGGCCGCGGTGGCGCCGGCGCTCGCCGAACTGCGCGACCGCCTCGACGCTCTTGGCCAGACCACGGCGGGCCTCGCGGCGGAGCTGCACGAGCGGATCGAGAATTCGATCATCAACTACATCGGGCAGCGCTACGGCGACGCTGTCTCCGAGATCACCGAAGTTCGCACGGTCGCAGCCGGCATCGCCGACGCGCTCACGGAGCTGACGGCGGGCACCGACGATCGCTTCGCCAACGCGCTGGTCCGCTTCACCGTTCTCGATGCGCCCGCGGGCGTGGCGGCGCGCGTCTCGATCGATCTGCGGGCAGAAGCCGATGACGACTACGCCGCGACTGGCCTGATCATGGACGCTGGCGTGACGGCGATCGGCGGCAAGCCGCAGATCGTCTTCTACGCGCAGGTCGCCGCCGGCGATCCTGTACCGGTCATGACCATCACCAACGGCGAGGTCCAGATCGTCGGCGCGCGCCTCAGCGTCACCGACGAGGATGGAGCGCCGGCCGCGGCCTTCAACGGCAGCTTCATTCAAGATCTGACGGTCGGCACGCTGAAGTTCGTCGAGGGGTCGATCCTCAATCCGCAGGTCGGCGTTTTCAGCGGCGTCAGCCTCCGCACGGACGCGCTCGCCAGCGGCGACGCCGCCACCGCCTGGGTGGACATCGGCAGCTTCACTGTCGCCGTAGATTCGTTGACCGAAAACATCATCGCGCAGATCAGCTTCGCGCAGGTCGTGCTGATCACCACGATCTCGGGGGCCAGCGTCGGGGTCGAGCTGCAGTTCCTGCGCGACACGACGCTGGTCAACAGCGTCTCGGTCATGCATCCGGGCGGTCCGATGCCGATCCTGCCCTTCATGGGCATGAACATCGACGCGCCGCCGTCAACCGGCACCAAGGTCTACAAGTGGCAGGTGCGGGCTCACAAGACGGCGGGCGGCTCCGGCAACGTGCAGTGGGCGGTCGGCGGTTCCCGTGCCTCGCTCTTCCAACCGAAGACGGGCATCTGATGGCGAGCGAGCCCGAGGCGGCCGAGCAGGTGCTCAAGGCAGCGCGGATGCGTCGCCGCGAGCGGCGACGTCGCTTCGCCGAGGTTCACGCGCAGGAGGTCTCGTATCTGGTCGGCCAGGACGGCGGGATCGTCGTGCTACCGCAAGCCCGACAGTTGTCGGGCTCATTATCGGGAACCGCGTCGGGCAAGAGTGGAGGGGAGGATACCGCAACCCCGAGCGCCGACAAGGACCGCCAGGCGTGAGCACCCCGTCGATCTACACCGATGGCACGATCTCGGTAGAGGCCGGCTCGGCCGCCTTCACCGGCAGCGGCACCGCGTGGTCGACGCAGCTCAAGCGTGGCACCGAGATCAACATCGGCGGCCTGACCGCGACGGTCGCCGAGATCGCCGGCGACGCCGCCGGCACGTTCGTCGCGCCGTGGCCGGGCGAGACCGCCGCCGATGCCGACTACGTCGCCAAGACCTGGACGGATGGCGCCGAGATCGCGGAGGCGATCCGCCTGCTCATCGAGCGCCTGATCGGCAAGGGCCTCGGCGTGGTCGCGCCGGGCAACCCGGTGGCGGCCGACTACCGCGACAACGACCTGGTCTACTCGCGGAAGACCGGCCTGCTCGCCATCAAGGACCTCGGCGTGATGAAGGCGCTGACCGCGCCCGGCAACTACGGCGCCTATGGCCTTGCTGCCGATCGCGACGACCACGACGAAGACGACCAGTACTTCACCTACTTCGCCACCGACGAGACCGGCTTCTACGTGCTGCTCACGCCCGCCGACGATCCCGACCCTGCCGTCTGGTCCGACCTCGTGTCGATCGCCGGCGCCTCGGCCGAGGACGTGCTCGCCGAGCTCGGCGTCCACAACATCACGATCAGCGAGGCCGACCCCAGCGGCGGCGTCAACAACGATCTCTGGTTCAAGGTCTAGCGAAGGAGCGAGATATGGATTTCAAGCGCAAGGGCAGTTACCTCGAAATCACCGAGGGCGCGAAGGTCGTCCGCATCGACAGCGGGCCGGTGAAGCGCCGGGCGACGGCGACGGACGAGCTGTTGGCCAACGACAAGAGTAACGCCAAATATCATGCGCCGCGCAAGGTGAAGGTGCGCGATCTGCCGACGTCGATGCGGCGTCCGGACGGCATCCATTTCTTCGATCGGAAGGCACGCACGGAAACCGTTTTCGACCCGAAGGCGGACGGCAACAAGGAGGTGACGGTCTACGCCATCGACGCCCACAACGTGCCGATCGAGCTTGGCAAGCCGATGACGTACATCGACCGCATGTCCGATGAGCGCGAGTTCTTCGTCTACCAGCAGGTGACCGAGGGGCGGCAGCTATACGACCGCTCCAACCATCCGATGAAGGACGCCGCGGGCGCGCCGGTGATGCGCGACCACACCTACTTCAAGGAGGTCGCCGGGCCGTTCCCGAACGAGGAGGCCGCTCTCGGCCCCGCGATGGCGCTGATCGTCCCGACGCCGCCGGCGAAGCCCGCCGCCACCTAGGTCCGCCGCCCAAGTCCCCATCCCGCAGGAGATCGCACCCTTGCCCTTCGTACATGACGACATCCTCGACGCCGCGCTGAACATCCTGAACAACAACGCGGACCGCATCGACATCTGCTCGCAGGAGCCCGCGAACTACACGCAGGCGTCGAGCACCTACTCCCTGGGCGTCAAGGACCACGGCGCTGCCGGCTCCTCCTTCGGCGCTCCCGCCGATCGCACGCCGACCGGCCGCAAGGTCTCTTCGACGGCGGTGACCGACGGTGCGGTCACCGCAACCGACGAGGCCACCCACTACGCCGTCTCGGACACCGCCAATTCGAAGCTGCTGGTGGCGAACGATCTCGACGAGTCGCAGGAGGTGACTAACGGCAACACGTTCACGCTCCCGTCGTTCGACGTCGGCATCCCCGACGCCGCCTAGAAGGGCCTTAGAACGTGATCCTCGGCAGGGGCGCCCTCGGCACCGTGTCCCTCGGCTCCCGGCCGAGGGCGCACGGCAGCAGCGTGACCGGCATCGAGATCATTCTCGGTGCGCCGTCGCTGGGCGTTCCCGCACTCGTCCAGGGCCACGTTCTTTCCGCGCGCGGCATCGACTTCTCCGCGTTCGAGTTCGACGAGCCGGCGCTGGTGCAGAACGTGGCGCTCGATGCCGGCGATTTTGACCTCCCGGCACCGACCGTGCCCGATGTCGCGCTCAGCCAGGTGCACGCACTCGCCGGCGACGGGCTCGACATCGGGGCACCCGCCCTCGATCGCCCGACCATCGCCCAGGTACACGTTCTCGCCGCAGCGAGCGAGATCCAGCTCGCCATCGCGACGCCGACGCCCGCGCTGGCACAGATCGAGGCCCTGGGCGCCACGGACACCGATATTCCGGCGCCGATCGTGCCGATGGCCGCGCTGCATCAGGTGCATCCGTTCGCCGGCGTCTCCGTCGACCTTGGCGCGCCCTCGCTCGACGAGCCGCACGTCGGGCTGAACGCGATCGGGCTGCTGGCCGGCGAGTTCGTCGTGGCGACGCCGGTGGCGGGCATCCCCGCGATCGGGCAGGGCCACGCGCTGACGGCCGCGGCGCTCGCGATCGGCCCGGCCGTCCTCGATGCGCCGACGCTAGGGCAGGTGCATCCGCTGCTCGCGGCCGCGCTCGTGCTGGAGGCGCGGCTGGATACGCCGGCGGTGGGGCAAGGCCACGCGCTGACAGGCGATCCCGTCGCCCTGGGTGCGCCGGTTCTCGCGGCCCCGGATCTTGGACAATCGAACGTGGTCGCGGCGAGCGACCTCGTCGTCGGGCCTGTCGACCTCGATGCGCCTGCCATCGGCCAGTCCCACGCGATCGTCCCGAGGGACCTGGTGGCGCCGGCGATCGCGCTCGACGCGCCGCAGCTCGGCCAGGGGCATGCCCTGCAGGCCGCGTCGATAGCGCTCCCGGGCCTTGAGCTCGGCGCTCCGCTGCTCGCACAAATCCACGGCCTCGGCGCAGTCGGATTCCTGCTGGGCGCGCCGGTTCTCGCGAGTCCGATCGTCGGGCAGGCCAACGCGCTCGCGGTCAACGAATTCATCGTCGGCCCGGTAGCGCCCGGGAGCCCGGCGGTCGCCCAGGTGCAGGCGCTCGGCGCCAGCGGCCTCGTCGCTGAGGCGCTCGTCGTCGGCCGACCGACGCTCGGACAGGCCCACCACCTCGCCGCCGCCGGCGTCGATCTAGCACTCGTGCTCGGCACGCCGGCGATCGCTTTCCTGCAGGCGCTGGGCGCCACCGGCATCACCATCGGGCCCGCGACGCTCGCTACGCCGGCGGTCGCCCAGCGGCAGGCGCTGGCCGCCGATGGGCTCCACCTTGGAGCGATCATCGTCGATGCCGCCGAATTGCACATGGCGCATGCTCTGCTCGGCGAGGGCATTCTCATCGCGGCCCCTGTGCTCGGTTCGCCGCGCCTCAGCTTCCGCTGGATCTTCGTCAAGTACGACGGAGCGTGGAGCAATCCGATCGCTTTCGCGAAGCACGGGGACGTCTGGAAGCCGGTTGTGGGCGCGTGGGTCCACCACGGCGGCGATTGGGTGAAGGTCTATGAGTAACGCCCGCCGGCCGGCGCCCGGAGACGCCGCATGAGCACCGTCCTGTTCGACAACGTCGGCATGACCGTCACAGGCGCTCCCGGCACGGGAGACGTGACGCTCGGGGTGGCGATCGCCAATCCGAGCGACGGCTATTTTCAGAGCTTCGCTGACGACGACGCGGTTGGTGGCGAGCTGACGATTGTCCGCTTCGAAGACGATGGTGCCTGGGAGGAGAGCTTCGTCTACTACTCGATCGACGGTGACGTGGCCTCCCTGACAGGCAGGGAGCTGATCAAATCGTCGACCGGGGAGCCGCTCGATCTAAGCGCGGACGCGAAGGTGTTCGCGGTGCTCACCAAGGCGTTTTTCGGCGGCCGCGATCCCGTCGCGGACGGGGCGAAGCTGGACACGATCCCGGAGGGCGGCGGCTCCACCCCGCCCCCGACGCTTGACTCGGTGGGCGATCTGCTCGGCTCGGCGGCTGATTTCGGCAGTAGTCCCGAGCTCACCGACAAATTGGTCCTGCTCCACGCGGGGGACCTGACGACGTGGACGTGGGAAAACTTCAAGTCGATCCTGGGCGGCTATTTCCTGACCTTGGCGGCTGGCGTGCCCGCAACGCGGACTGTCAACGGCCACGCGCTCTCGGCCGACGTGTCGGTCACCAAAGGCGATGTCGGCCTCGGAAACGTCACCAACGATGCGCAGCTGAAGGCGGCATCCAATCTCTCCGATGTGGGCAGCGCCGCGACGGCCTTCGGCAACATCAAGCAGGCGGCGACGACCAGCGCCTCAGGCGTCTCCGAATTTGCAACAGCCGCTGAGTACCGCACCGGGACGGACACTGGTCGTTCGCTTGTCGTGTCGGAGGTGTGGACCGCCGCACTCGCAGCGACGCTGACGGATGGCGCCAATATCGCCGTCGATCTTTCCACCGGCTTCAACTTCGGCGGCTCGACGACGACCCCGCTGAACCTCGGCGGCAACCGTACGCTTTCGGCTCCGTCGAACGCCAAGGGTGGACAGAGCGGCATCCTCTGGTTCGGCGCCTCATCCTCCACCCGCACGCTGACGCTGAATGCTGCATGGGTCGTGCTCGATGGTGTTGAGGTTGGACCCTATTCGATCACCACGGCGCAGAAGCTGGGTCTCGCGTACGTGGTGCTCGGTACAACCATCTACGTCACCGCGATTTTGAGGACAGGCTGATGGCGATCATCGTTCGTAAGGTGGATGGCGTGTGGAAGCGCTTCGCTGGCGATCCTCAAACCCTCACTGCCATGGTCGACACGAGGACGGTATCCTACGCCGACGGTAGACAGGAGACGGAGGCGTGCGAGCCGTATCCCGTGGAGGTGACGCTCGACCCGTCGCGGGTGACCGCGCTTGTCGAGGCCGGCACCTGGACCGAAACCGATCTGGGGCCGCTGGACCTTAAAGTCGCCATCCCTTTCACGCCCCCGGAGGGCAAGCGGGTAGTCGGCGCGGCATCCTACGCCGAGGAAGATGGGGCGGTGAGCGAGGTCTATGGCGTGGAGGACATTCCGCTGCCGCCGTCGCTGACGCCGGCGGAGAAGCTGCGGAAAGCGGGACTGTCCCTTGATGAATTTGACGCTATCGTGGCCGACGCAATTGCGCGGCGCGCCGCGGCCGAGCCGACGGAGCCGATGGCTTGACGACGTTCGTGGACAGCTCGGCGTCCGGCCGCACCATCACCGCTAACGGCAACGCGCAAGTCGACACGGCGCAGGCGAAATTCGGCGGCGCCAGCGCTCTGTTCGATGGCGCCGGGGACTATCTGACTGTACCCGCCTCGGCGGACTTCAACTTTGGCACGGGTGACTTCACCGTCGAGACGTTGATCGAGCCGTGACAGCGGTACCCGGTGCAAGTCCGACAATCTCGCGCGTTAAAGGCGGCAACGACGGCTTTACGAAGCTGCTGCTCCACTGCGACGGAGCCGATGGCTCGACGACGTTCGTGGACAGCTCGGCGTCCGGCCGCACCATCACCGCTAACGGCAACGCGCAAGTCGACACGGCGCAGGCGAAATTCGGCGGCGCCAGCGCTCTGTTCGATGGCGCCGGGGACTATCTGACTGTACCCGCCTCGGCGGACTTCAACTTTGGCACGGGTGACTTCACCGTCGAGACGTGGATTCGGACCACCGCAACAACAGAACAGTACGTCCTGAATTCGATCGGGTTCGCGAGCGGCGGCTGGAATCTCGTTGTCGCGTACAACGCAACATCCGGAAAAATCGGTTGGATCAACGGCAGCTTCGGTGACGAAATAGCCGTAACTGGCACCAGCATCAATGACGGGAACTGGCATCACCTTGCGGTCTCGCGAGCGGGGACCAGCCTGCGAATGTTCCTCGACGGGACCCAGGTCGGATCGACGATAACGACCAGCTACGCCTACGGCTCTTCAACGGATGGGCTGCGCATCGCGTCCGCAGTGTTCAACAGCGCGCAATTCGTGAACGGCTGGCTCGAGGAGATTCGCATCACCAAGGGGAGCGCTCGCTGGACTGCAAGCTTTACGCCGCCGACCAGGCCATATTTTTGAAGCCGTGGCGGGCGGCCCGGAGCGTTGGCGCGCTCCGAACTGCGGGAGCATATGACGATGACCCCGCCCAGCGTTGAAAAGGCTCAGACGCCGCGCCCGCCGCTGCTGCGCAGCAGGGCAAGCGTGGCCCGATTCGAGAGCGCCAGACCAGATGCAATCCCTCCGCCCTGTGGAGCCCGCCCGCCCTGTCGCCGGCTACATTGGTGGCAAGAAGCTGCTCGCCGCTCGCATCATCGCCGAGATCGAGGCGACGCAGCACCGTCTCTATGCCGAACCGTTCGTCGGCATGGGCGGCGTCTTTCTTCGCCGCCGCCTGGCGCCGGAGGTGGAGGCAATCAACGACGGCAACCGCGATGTCGCCACGCTCTTCCGCGTCCTCCAGCGCCACTACCAAGCGTTCATGGACATGCTGAAGTGGCAGTTGGCCAGCCGCGCCGAGTTCGAGCGGCTGGTGGGCATGGAGGCCGATCGCCTGACCGATCTGGAGCGCGCGGCGCGTTTCCTCTACCTGCAGCGGCTGGCGTTCGGCGGCAAGGTTACGGGCCAGAACTTCGGGATCGACACCCACCACGGCGGGCGGTTCAACGTCACCCGCCTGGGCGTGCTGCTGGAGGCGGTTCACGAGCGGCTGTCTGGCGTCTGGATCGACTGTCAGCCGTGGGAGGAGTTTATCGGTCGCTGGGATCGGCCGGGCACGCTGTTCTACGTCGACCCACCGTATTGGGGGACCGAGCACTTCTACGGCCGGGGCCTGTTCAAGCCCGACGACCACGAGCGCCTGGCGCTGGCGTTGAAGGGCCTTCGAGGGACCTTCATCTTGTCGCTGAACGATGTGCCCGAGGTGCGAAGTCTCTACGCCTGGGCGGCCCTAAAGGAAGTCAGCCTCAGCTATCGGGCGAGCGGCGGAGCCACCCCGGCCAGGGAGCTGATTATCCGACCCCGCCGCTCACCGAAAAAGTGATGCCATTTGATCTTGCGCGCGCTGCCAAGTGAAATTGCGCGCTACAATGCGGCTTTGGCCCTCCCACAAGGGGAGGGCTCAACAAGTGGAGTCCCGGTCGTGCAGCGAAGCGAACCCTCCCCTTGCGGGAGGGTCAAACCGCCGAAGGCGGTTTGGGGAGGGGTGTGCATCAGCATGCGCAGAGACCCTCGCCCGTTAACCCCGGTTACCAGCCGCGGGCGTTAATCCGGGTTACCGCGCCTTCGCGGCCTGCCAAAGCCGTTCCATCTCGTCGAGGCTCGCGTCCTTCGGCGTGCGGCCCTCGGCGGCCAGTCCGTCCTCGATCGCCGCGAACCGCCGCACGAATTTCGCGTTGGTACCGGCGAGCGCCTGGTCGGCGTCGACGTTGAGATGGCGCGCGAGGTTGGCGGCTGCGAAGAGAAGGTCGCCGACCTCGTCATGGAGCCGCTCCGGCGAGGCTTCATCGATCTCGGCTTCGATCTCGTCGATCTCCTCGCGCAGCTTTGCCAGCACCGCCTTCGGGTCGTCCCAGTCGAAGCCCACCGTGGAGGCTTTCTGCTGCAGCTTCACGGCGCGCATCAATGCCGGGATCGCGACCGGCACGGCGTCGAGCAGACGTTTGTGCGCGATGCCGCGCTCGCGCTTCTCCTCGGCCTTGATCTTCTCCCACTGGCCCTTGGCGGCGCCGGCGGCGCGTGCGTCGGCGTCGCCGAAGACGTGCGGGTGGCGGCGGATCAGCTTGGTCGTGATCGCCTTGACGACGTCGGGGAAGGCGAAGGCGCCGATCTCCTCGGCGAGCTGGGCGTGGTAGACGACCTGCAGCAGCAGATCGCCGAGCTCGTCGCGGAGATCGCGCATGTCGCTCCGCGCGATCGCGTCGGCGACCTCGTAGGCTTCCTCGACGGTGTACGGCGCGATCGTCTGGAACGTCTGCTCGATGTCCCACGGGCAACCGGTTTCTCTGTCGCGGAGGCGCGCCATGATCTCGATCAGGCGCGCGATGTCGCGCGATGGGGTCATGTGTCGAATCTCTCTGCTGGCATTCGGCGGCGACTTTATCAGTCCGGTCGGACCACGGGGGAGCGCCGGACTCCCGGCATTCTGCCGCTAACCCAAGTCGCATAAGATAGATTATGGAACTTGCTCATCGGCTTCAAAGCGGCGCAATCGATCCAATTTGAATGAACCTCTAAGGCCGGCTCAAACGACTCGTCCGGTATGTGTAGCGGCTCGATCGTCTGGAGCCCGCGCCAGTTTCATGTCTGCCGATCCTATCCGCCGCTATGGTCTTGGTACGCGTCTCGCGCTGGTCGTCGCGTGCGCGACGCTGCCGGCGCTCGTCTTCCTCGGCGTGTGGGTCGAGAGCCAGCGGCGCGTCGCGCTCGACGAGGCGCGCGCCTGGACGCAGCGCATGGCCGACGTCACGGCCGAACGCCACGCCGATTTTTTCCAGACGGTGCGCTCCACCCTCGAGATGCTGTCGATCAGCCCGGCGGTGCGGCTCGGCGACATGACGCGCTGCGTCGACCTGCTGCAGGAAACGCAGCGGCGGCGGCCGTGGATGGCGAACGCCTGGGTGGTCGACGAGACCGGCCGCGTGGTCTGCTCGACCGACGGTTCGCTGACCGCGCCGGCACTCGATGCCGAGACGCGGACGCGCATGGCGCAGAGCGAATTCGGCATGAGCGACATCCAGAACGGCGAAGTCGCCCCGACGCTGCTCGCGGCGATGCAGGTCAGGACGCCGCTCGGCGTGCGCAGCATGATCGTCGAAAGCCGGCTGCACCTCGCGCATCTCGAGGCGTACGCGGCGCTGCCGGAGTCGCGCGACGACGATCTGGTGATTGCGGTCGATCGCAAGGGCCGCGCGCTCAGCTACTCCGACGATCACCGCGAGCAGGTCGGCAAGCAGGTCGGCGCGCATCCCGTGCTCCAGGCGGTCCTCGCCGGCGGCGAAGCGACCGTCGGCGCCGTGCACGACGGCATCGACCGGATATTCAGCGTGGCGACCGTGCCCGGCTGGGGCGCGCGCGTCATCGTCGGCATCGGGCAGGATACGGTTCTGGCGACCAGCCAGCGCAGCCTCGCGCTCGGCATCGGCTGGGCGCTGCTCATCCTGCTCACGACCAGCGGACTCGGCTGGCTGTCGGCCGACCGGCTGATCATGCGCTCGGTGCGCGTCGTGCGCGACGCTGCGGTCGAGATGGCCGACGGCGCCATCGGCCGCCGCGCCGACGTCGGCGGCGCGCCGCGCGAGATCCGCGAGCTCGCCACCGCCTTCAACCGCATGACCGACCGGCTGGAGGAGCTGGCGCTGCACGATCAGCTTACCGGCCTGCCCAACCGGCGCTATCTCGGCGCGCGGCTGATGGACATGGAGGCGGCCGGCGCGCCGATCGCGGTGATGGTGCTCGACGCCGACAACTTCAAGCAGATCAACGACTGGCACGGCCACGCCGTCGGCGACGCAGTGCTGAAGACGCTGGCCGAGCGGCTGGTGGTGGCGATCGGCGAGGATGGCTTCTGCGCCCGCGTCGGCGGCGACGAATTTGTGATCGTGGTGACGGGCGCGGATGCAAATGCCCTGCCCCTCCGCCTCATCGCGATCGCCGAGCGTGTGCGCGCCGCGCTCGGCGCGCCGATCGACCACGACGGCCACGCCCTGTCGATCACGGGCAGCATTGGCGGCGCGCTGCGCGATGCCGGCGTGTCGGATCTGATCGAGCTGTTCCACAACGCCGACCGCGCGCTCTACGCCGCGAAGGCGGCCGGGCGCAACTGCTTCGTCGTCTTCGACGGGAGCCAGCCCGACACCGTGCCGGCCGATCGCGGCGGCATGCGCACGACGCGCACGGCCGCGGCCTAGAGCGGCACCTCCAGGATCAAGCCGTCGTACGCCGGCTCGACCGGCTTCGGCAGCGTGCGCTTCAGCGTCTGGTAGTCGAGGTCGATGTGCATGTGCGTCAGCACGGCGCGCTTCGGCTTGACGCGGTCGATCCACTGCAGCGTCTCGTTGACGCTGAAGTGACTCGGGTGCGGCTGGTAACGCAGCGCATCGACGACCCAGAGATCGAGATCGGCAAGCGCCGGCCGCGCCGCGTCGGGCAATGCGCTGACGTCGCAGGAATAGGCGAACGGGCCGATGCGCAGGCCGAGCGTTTCGATGTCGCCGTGCTGCTGCGGGAACGTCGAGACGGTGAGCGGGCCACCGGCGCCGGCAATGGTGAACGGCACCGCCATCTCGATCGGGTGATGCCTCAGGATCGGCGGGTAGGACGAGCCCGGCTCGGTGGCGAAGCAGTAGCCGAAGCTCCGGTCAAGATGCCGGAAGGTCGTCGCGTCGGCGTAGATGTCGACCAGCCGGTGCGTGTTGTGCCAGAAGGCGCGGAGGTCATCGATGCCGTGCGTGTGGTCGGCGTGGCTGTGCGTGTAGACGACGGCGTCGATGGCGCGCACGTCGGCGGCGAGCAGTTGCTCGCGCACGTCCGGGCCGGTATCGACCAACACGCGCGTCGTGCCGCCGGTGTCGATCCGCTCGACCAGAATCGAGCAGCGCGTGCGGCGGTTTTTCGGCTCGTTCGGATCGCACTGGCCCCAGTCGTTACCGATGCGCGGCACGCCGGGCGACGAGCCGCAGCCGAGGATGGTGACTTTCAGTTTCGCGCTCACGGCCGCGGCACCTTCGAGAACAGGCGGAAGAAATTTGCCGTCGTAGCAGCCGCAATCTCGGCTGGGCTCACGCCTTTAACGGTCGCCAATACCGCTGCGGTATCGGCTACATAGGCAGGCTCGTTGCGCCCGCCGCGATGCGGCACCGGCGCTAGGTACGGCGCGTCGGTCTCAACCAGCAGGCGGTCCATCGGCACGTCGCCGGCGATGGCGCGGAGGGCGTCGGAATTCTTGAAGGTGAGGATGCCGGAGAAGGAGACGTAGCCGCCGAGCGCCAGACCGCGGCGCGCCAGCGCGGCGCCCGACGAAAAGCAGTGGAGCACGAATGGGAAGGCCCCCTTCCCTGTTTCGTCCTCGAGGATCGCCGCGACGTCGTCGTCGGCCTCGCGCGCGTGGATGACCAGCGGCAGCTTGGTGCGGCGCGCCGCTTCGATGTGGCGGAGGAAGCCGGTGCGCTGCGCTTCGACCTGACTGTTGTCGTAGTGGTAGTCGAGCCCGGCCTCGCCGATCGCCACGACCATCGGGTCGGCAGCAATCGAGACGAGATCGTCGGCGGTGACGTCCGGTTCCTCCGCCGCGTTGTGCGGATGCGTGCCGATCGAGACGGCGACGTTGGCGTAGCGCGACGCGATCGCCTTCAGGTGCTCGAACTTCTTCACGCGCGTCGAGATCGACACCATGCGGCCAACGCCGGCGGCTTCGGCGCGCGCGACCAGCGCGTCGCGGTCGGCGTCGAAGTCGGCGAAATCGAGGTGGCAGTGGCTGTCGACCAGCACGGGATCAGGCACCTTCCTTCGTCTCCGGCGCGACGTAGCGCGGGAAGACCGGTTCGGGCGCCGGCAGCCTGGTGCCCGCGGCCGGCACGTGCGCGGCAAGCGCCGCGAAGTCGCGCTCGTCCTTGGGCACGGCGAGCAGGTCGAGCAGCTTGCCGGCGGACTCCGGCATCACCGGCTGGGCCAGGATCGCGACCTGACGGATGACCTCGGCGGTCACGGCGAGCACCGTGCCCATGCGCGCCGGGTCGGTTTTCTTCAGGGCCCACGGCGCAGCGGCGGCGAAGTAGCGGTTGGCGTCGGCGACGACGGCCCAGATCGCATTCAGCACCTGGTGGATCTGCTGCGTGCGCATCGCGGTGCGGGCGGCCGGCAGCAGCGCCTCGGTGGCGTCGAGCAGCGCCTTGTCCTCCGCGGTCAGCGTCTGCATCTCGGGCAGCACGCCGTCGCAGTTGCGTGCGATCATCGACAGCGAGCGCTGCGCGAGGTTGCCGAGGTCGTTTGCGAGGTCGGCGTTGATGCGCTGCTGGATCGCCTCGTGGCTGTACGATCCGTCCTGCCCGAACGGCACCTCGCGCAGGAAGAAGTAGCGCACCGGATCGCGGCCGTACGTCTCGATCAGCGCGAACGGGTCGACGACGTTGCCGACCGACTTCGACATCTTCTCCCCGCGGTTGAACAGGAAGCCGTGCGCGTAGACGCGCTTCGGCGGCTCGATCTTCGCCGACCACAGGAACGCCGGCCAGTAGACGGCGTGGAAGCGGACGATGTCCTTGCCGATGATGTGGACGTCGGCCGGCCAGTAGTGCCAGCGCGGCGCCTCGGCGTTGGGGAAGCCCGCGGCGGTGATGTAGTTGGTCAGCGCATCGACCCAGACGTACATGACGTGCTTGGGCGCGCCCGGAACCTTGATGCCCCAATTGAAGGTGGTGCGCGAGATCGACAGGTCCTTGAGGCCGCCCTTGACGAAGCTCATGACTTCGTTGCGGCGCTCGTCGGGGCCGATGAAATCGGGGTTGGCCTCGTAGTGCGCCAGCAGCCGGTCCTGGAAGGCGGAGAGGCGGAAGAAATAACTCTCCTCCTCGACCCACTCGACCGGGGAGCCCAGGGGCTCGCGGCGCACGCCGTCGTCACCGACCGTGGTTTCCTTCTCGTCGAAGAAGGCCTCCTGGCGGACCGAGTACCAGCCGGCGTACTTGTCGAGATAGATGTCGCCGGCGGCTTCCATGCGGCGCCAGATTTCCTCCGAGGCGCGGTGATGGCGCTCCTCGGTGGTGCGGATGAAATCATCGGGCGCGGCGCCGAGCGCCACCATCAGTTGCCGGAAGACCGCGGAGTTCTTGTCGGCGAGTGCCTGCGGCGTCAGCCCCTCGCGCTCGGCCGTCTGCTGCATCTTGAGGCCGTGCTCGTCGGTGCCGGTGAGGAAGAAGACGTCCTTGCCGTCGAGGCGCTCGAAGCGCGTGATCGCATCGGAGGCGAGCGCGGTGTACGCGTGGCCGATGTGCGGCGCCCCGTTCGGATAGAAGATCGGCGTGGTCAGATAGAAGGTCGGCGCTGGCATCGTTCTCTCGCCTCTCGCAGAAGATCAGATTTTACGCATGGCCCGTGACTTCGCGCCGGCTCGTAACCGGCGGCAGCGTCACATTCGGGTCGCGCGGGCGAGTGCCATGAGGATCGAGAGTACGCTTCGTTTGCGGTCGAGGTTCAACTCGTCGGTGTCTTCCACCGAGCGGCGCAAGGTTTCCCATACCTCGGCCCACCTTTCAAGCGGAACGGCGGCGGTTGCGGCACCTGGCGGCGTGCCCGACGGCGGCTCCGGCAGGCCGCGGACGCGGCGGTTCAGCCACGCCGCGAGCAGATCGCCGAAGCCCACCCAGGCGTCGTCGTCTCCCCTCCCCGACACCTTGTCGGCGAAGGTGTGCGCCGCCTCGACGTCGAGGTCGGGCAAGCGCGACAACAGCTTCGACAGCGCGCGGTACGTCTCGATGCCGCCGCCGTCCATCAGCAGGATGGCGCGGCGGAGACTTCCCTCGGCGAGCTCGGCGGCGAGCGGCAAGTCCTCATCCACCTCGCCATGGTTGCGGATGGCCTCGACGATTGCGTCGTCGGTGAGCGGCGCGACCTCGAGGCGGCGGGCGCGCGAGCGGATGGTGGGCAGCGAGCGGCCGGGCGCGTGGCTGACCAGCAGGAAGAGCGAACGCGTCGGCGGCTCCTCCAGAATCTTCAGCAGCGCGTTGGCGGAGGAATCGTTCATGTCGTCGGCGGGGTCGACGATGGCGATGCGCCAGTTGTTCTCGCCGCCAGTCGAGCCGAAGAACGACACGGTCTTGCGGATTTCATCGACCGCGACGACGGTCTTGAACCGCTTGTTCTGCTCGTCGTAAGGGCGTTCCAGCACCAGCAGATTGGGATGCGCGCGGCTGGCGACCTTGCGGAACGCCGGATGATTTTGCGGCACGCTGAGGTCGATGGCCGCCGCAACTTCCGTCGATTTTGGATCGGGATGGGCCAGCACAAAGCGGGCGAAGCGATACGCCAGCGTCGCCTTGCCGATGCCCTTCGGGCCGCCGAGCAGCCAGGCGTGGTGCATCCGGCCGGAGCGGTACGCGTCGAGCAGCGCCGCCTCGGCGGTGGGCGAACCAAACCACGCCGGCTGCTCTTCCGGCGCGGGCCAGTCTTCGACCCGGTCGAAGCGGATCAGGTCCTCAGCCTCGGCCGCCGCCATCAGGCGGCCTTGTCGATGAGGCGCGCGGCGACCGCCTGCCACACGTCGTGCGCGGTTGCCTCTTCCGACTGCGACGCGTCGATGACGGCGCAGCGCTCGGGCTCGGCTTTGGCGATCTCCAGGAATGCCTGCCGGCGCACCTCGTGCAGCGCGATGTCGTCGCGCTCGAAGCGGTCGGGTTTCTTGCCGGCGGCGTCCATGCGGCGCGCGGCGCGGGCGAGGCCGGTCTCGACCGGCAGGTCGAGGATGATGGTGAGGTCGGGCTGGGTGCGCCCGACGGCGACGCGGTCGAGCGAGGCGAGCACGCCCGGCTCGGCTTTCGCCTGATAGACGCGGCTGGAATCGGAGAAGCGGTCGGAGAGCACCCACTTGCCGGCGCGCAATGCCGGGCGGATCACCTTCTCGACATGATCGGCGCGGGCGGCGGCGAAAAGCACCGCCTCGCCGTCGGGCCCGAGCTCCTCGGCCAGGCCCGCAAGCAGCATCTTGCGGATCTCCTCGGCCGTCGGCGTGCCGCCGGGCTCGCGCGTCACCACCACGGCGCGCCCGCCGGCCTCGAGGCGCTCGGCGAGGCGCTTGATCTGGGTGGATTTCCCCGCCCCCTCCCCGCCTTCGAAGGTGATGAATTTTCCGGCCATGGCGGCATGGTCACGATGGGCGCGGCGGGGTCAAGTGGCGTCCCACTCCCTCTCCCGCTCTTCCCCGGCGAAAGCGGGGATCGAGTATCGAGCGCTCGCGATCCGTCGAGATACGCACCGTCACGGCGCGTTCGTGGAGAGACACCCCTCCCCAAACCGCCTACGGCGGTTTGACCCTCCCACAAGGGGAGGGTTCATCCTTGTTGCGACACCACACTTCAACAAACTCCGCTTGAGCCCTCCCCTTGTGGGAGGGCCAAAACCGCATCGCGGTTTTGGGGAGGGGTGTGTCTCAGCAAACTCCGTGCGGACTTACCACCACCCCAGCAGCAACTCGCGCAGACTCGACAACGCCCGCTGGCGCACGCTGCCGACCGGCACGTCGGCGGAGGCATAGACCTTGGCTTCGCGGAGCGGCTGGTCGTCGGCGGTCGTGAGTTGCAGCGTGCCGATTTCCTGTCCGGCGGTGACCGGCGCGGTCACCGGCCCGCGGTAGACGATGCGGCCCTTGACCGCGGTCGTGGTGCCGCGCGGCAGCAGCACATCGACCGGCACCTTGCTCACCAGATCGACGCTGCCGGCGTCGCCGCCGAAGACGCGGGCGTCGCCGATCGGCTCGCCGGCGGCGAAGTAGCTGACCCGCTCGAAGGCGCGGAAGCCCCAGTCCATCAGCTTGCGGGCCTCCTCGGCGCGCTCCTTTTCCGACTTGGTGCCGTTGACGACGAGGATCAGGCGCTGACCGTCGCGCAGCGCCGAGCCGACGAGGCCGTAGCCGGATTCCTCGGTGTAGCCGGTCTTCAGGCCATCGGCGCCGATCCCCATGTCGAGCAGCGGGTTGCGGTTCTGCTGGCGGATCTTGTTCCAGGTAAATTCGGTCTGGCTGTAGATCGGGTAGTAGGCGGCGTAGTCGACGATGATGTGCTTGGCGAGCCGCGCAAGATCGTGCGCGGTGACGTACTGGTTGGGGTCCGGCAGGCCGGTGGCGTTGGTGAAGTGCGAGCCGGTGAGGCCTATCTTCGCCGCCTCGGCGTTCATCATGTCGGCGAAGGCGGCCTCGCTGCCGGCCATGCCTTCGGCGACGACGATGCAGCCGTCGTTGGCGGACTGGATGATGATGGCGTGGATCAGGTCGTCGAGCTTGATCGAGGAGCCGAGCTTGGCGAACATCGTCGAGCCGCCCGAGGAGGCGCCGCCGCTCCGCCAGGCATTCTCGCTCACCGGGAATTCGTCGGTGAGCTTGAGCTTGCCGCTCTTCAGCGCGTCGAAGACGACGGCCATGGTCATCAGCTTGGCCATCGAGGCCGGCGGCATGCGGACCTCGGCGTCCTTGCCGAAGAGGACGGTGTCGGTCTCGGCGTCCATCAGGATGGCGTGCGCGGCGCGGCTTTCGAATACCTCGGCGCGCGCCGGCAGTGCGGCGGCAAGAACGAGCGCGGCGAAGACAATCAGGCGGGCGAACATGGGCGCCATCCTACGCCCGTTGTCCCGGCCGCAAAAGCCAGAGGCCGAAGGCGAGCAGGATGATGTCCTGCGCGACGGCGACGGGGATCAGCGGCAATTTGCCGACCTGGAGAAACAGATCCGTCAGCATGTGGGTGACAATCAGTGGCCACAGCGTATTGGTGCGCAGGCGGATCGCGCCATAGCCGAAGCCGAAGCAGGCGGCGCCCAGGGCCTGCGCGGCGATGACCGCCGGGTTGCCGCGGATGAAGACATTGGCGAGGTGGACGAGGCCGAACAGAAGCGCCGCGGTGGTGACTGCCGCGAGCCGCGGCCGGTTGCCTAGCAGGCGGAGGATGATGCCGCGGAACACGGCTTCCTCCGCAAAGCGGTAAGCGCGTAGCCGACGATAAGGAGAGCGATGCTCCCCGTCTCGGGCGCCTTGACGCCAGTGACGAGCGGCAGGAACACGATCAGCGCCGGCACGATCAGCCATTGCGGCTCGCGCCATTCCGAGGGGCGGCGTGAAGCCGACGCTGCGCCACCAGCCGAGCGCCGTCAGCGCAGCGGCAACAACGATCGCGATGATCGCGATGAGCCAGACGCCGCCGGTGATCGGCGTGGTGCCCGGATGGATGGCGTTGAGCACGGCGTAGCCGCCGACGGCGAAGATCGCCCACGCCGCGGCGATGGCGGCCGAAACAGCGACGGCGCGATCCTGCATCACGCGGCGCCCTCGCCCTCCTCGTCGCGGCGGTGGGGTGGCGTAGCGCGCCAGCGATATCGGCACGAGCAGCAGCCAGAAATATTTGGCACCGTCGGCGTTCACGAACGCGAGCGGGATCGAGACGACGAAGACGGCAAACGTGCCAAAGCTCAGCCAGAAGATGCGGTGCTTGCGCCTCTCGTCGACGTCGTGCCGGATGCGGCCGGTCGCCCATGCATAGGCCCAGATCAGCATCAGCGTCACGCCCAGTGCGGTCATGAGGGCGGCGTAGACGGCGGTTGCGGCCTTGCCGCCGTTCTCGGCGAGCACGGCGGTGGAGAACGGCACGAGGCCGACCAGCAGCAGGAAGACGATGTTGAGGCAAGAGATGACGCCGTCGACGCGCGGGATGAGCATGAATTTCTGGTGGTGGCTGGTCCAAAACAGGCTGACCACCGCGAAGCTCAGGAAGTAGGCGTAGATGCGCGGTAGCGTTGCGAGGATTGCCGACCAGAGGTCTGCGTCCGAAAGGCTGGCCGCGTCCTCTACCGGCAGGCGGATGTCGAGAACGAGCAGAGTGACGGCGACCGCGATGACGGCGTCGCTGAAGAAGATCAGCGTTCGTTGTTGGGCTTTGCCGCCACGGTGCCCCCGCCGACCCCGAGCCTAGTGGGCGAAGACAAATGCCCCGGTGAGGCCGGCGGCGTTCGCGGTCGCGATGACGCCCGGCGCGGCGGACGATGCCACCGCAACGCGGACCACGGTCAGCGGCTTGGCGCCGGTCACCTGCGCCGTCGTCACCTTGCCGAAGCGACCGAAGTCGGTGGCAACACGCGCGGCATTGTTTCGGATCGCCGAACGAGCCGAGCTGGACGACGGTGTCGCCCCCTGCCCTTACTTTAGCGGCGGCCTTGGCGAGCGCGGCCTGGAGGCCGGTGGTCTGGAAGCGGCCGTTGACGAGATCGTCGGCGGCGTTCTGCGCCGGCGTCAGCGTCTCGCTATCGGCGTACGAATTGACGAAGCTGGCGCGCATGATCAGCGGCGCCAGCGGATCCTCGTTCGCCGGCATCAGCGCCGGTGCGAGGATGAGCGGATTGGCCTCCGCCGGATGCGGCGGATAGAGCGCGAGGTCAGTGGGGGCGCGGCCGCGGAGTCGGCATCGCGGCGGCGTAGACCACCGGCGGCGTGTCGACGCGCGGTTTCGGCTGCGGCTTGATCCAAGCGAACATCGCGCCGACCGGATTCTGCGACGGCCCTTCATAGGAGGCGAGCAGCATCTTGTCGTCGCGGCCGTCCATGCGCGCCGGACCGACGTAGTCGACCTCGACCTTGGCGGTGCCCTGGTCCTTGACGTCGAGCATGTCGGCGACGCGCGACGACAGGTCGATGATGCGATCCTTGGCGAACGGGCCGCGGTCGTTGACGCGCACGATCATCGAGCGGCCGTTCTGCAGGTTGGTGACGCGGGCGTAGCTCGGCAACGGCAGCGTCGGGTGCGCGGCGGTCAGGCCGTTGACGTCGTAGACCTCGCCGTTGGCGGTGAGGCGGCCGTGGAAGGCTTCGCCGTACCACGAGGCATAGCCGGTCTCGGAATAGCGCGGGTTGGTGGTCGGCACATATGTCTTGCCGGCGACCTTGTAGGTGTCGCTACGACGACGCGCCCGCCGCCCTTGCGGATCGGGCCCGAATAGGCGACGCGCGGACTGCGCGGCCGTACTGGCGCTCGCTGAAGTATTCCTTGGATTTCGGCTTGAAACCGACCGACGGGCCGGAAGAGGAACAGGCCGCGACGGTGACCGCCGCCGCGATCACGAGCAGCGCGCGGCGCATGTTCGCCGCCCTGCCGCCCCGAACCTCACCTCTTGAGAGACACCCGAGGGCATCGTCCGCAAGAGCGGTCGCGTTTCCCGTCGCCCGGAACTATCAATATCGCCCCATCGTCCCGCCGCTGCCCCCAGCCCGTGATTGATCGTCCTTTGACTCTTAATCACGGGTTAAAAGGACTGTGCGAATGGATCAAAATGAAGGCGGACTGACAAGCCGCCGGCTGCTTTCGGCCACAGTTACCCCCTGACTTGCATGGGGAATTTGGCCGGGGCATTGATCTTTCGACGGATGGGTGGCCGAGCGGTTTAAGGCACCGGTCTTGAAAACCGGCGTGGGTGCAAGCTCACCGTGGGTTCGAATCCCACCCCATCCGCCATTCCTGATTCGTTCTATTGTGGTGGTCGTGGGCATATTTCGGGCGGTCATGGCGGGGGCGATTGCGGCGGTGGCGTGGTCGTCGGCCGCAATCGGGGCGGAGGCAATCGGCTCGATCACGCGCGTCGCGGGTGCCGCGGTGGGTGTGGTCGATGGGGCGCGACAGACGCTCGCGGCCGGCAACCCGGTCTATCTCGGCGAGGCGATCGCCACCGGTGCCGACGGACGCCTGGCGGTGACGCTCGCCGACGGCACGGCGCTCACGGTCGGCGAAAACGCCAACCTCACGGTCGATACGTTCGTCTACAACCCCGCCGGCGCGAATTCGCTGCATGCGGCGGTCGCCGGGGCGTTCCGGTTCGTGTTCGGGCACCTCAACGAGGGCGCGGTGCGGACCGCGAGCGTCACGACCCCGGCGGCGACCATCGGCGTGCGCGGCACGGATTTCTGGGGCGGCCCGATCGACGGCGGCAATGGCTTCCTGCTCATCGACGGCGCCATCGACGTGACGGTGAACGGGACGAGCGTCGCCATCGACAATGCCGGGACAGGTGTCACCTTCAGTAGCGGCGCGGCGCAGCCGGGCATGGTGTCGGTGTGGCCGACGAGAAGGTGGCGCGGGCGCGGGCGACGGTGACGTTCCCCTAGACCTGACGCTTTGCATCCTTCAGGTCGCGGACCAGCAGCGCGATGCCCTCGCGGCGATCGTCCTCGCCGCGCATGCGCAGGATGGCGGAGGGATGCGTGGTGATGAAGCCGGCGTGGCCGCCGGCGAAGGTGACCGGCTTGTCGCGCTCGCGGCCGATGGCGACCGCCCTGCCCGCCAGCGACGATGCCGCCGTGGCACCGAGGGCAACGACCAGTTTCGGATTCACGATACGCAGCTCGCCGTCGAGCCACCATCTGCAGCGGCTGATTTCGTAGGCGTTCGGACGCCGATGCAGACGCTTCTTGCCCCGCGGCTCGTTCTTGAAATGCTTCACGGCGTTGGTGACGTAGACCTTCTCGCGGTCGACGCCGGCCTCCGCCAGCGCGCGATCCAGAATCTTCCCGGCCGGCCCTACGAAGGGACGCCGGCGATGTCTTCCTGGTCGCCGGGCTGCTCGCCGACCAGCATCATCGCCGCGTGCTCGGGCCCTTCGCCGAACACCGTCTGTGTCGCGATCTTGTAGAGGGGGCATCGGCGGCAGGTCGCCGCCTCCCTGCGAAGTTCGGCGATGGAGGTCGCGTCCGGCCCTGCCTCCAGATCGCGCAGCGCCATCAGTAGCCGCCGATGATCGGGAGGATCTCGCCGGTGATGTAGCTGGAGCACGACGGCGCGGCGAGGAAGACGTACGCCGGCGCGATCTCCTCCGGCTGCGCCGGCCGCTTCATCGGCACGTCGCCGCCGAATTTTGCGACGTCCGGAGCCGCCCTTGTCGGCCGAATTGAGCGGGGTCCACACCGGGCCGGGCGCCACCGCGTTGACGCGGATGCCGCGCTCCAGAAGCGTCCCGGCGAGCGAGCGGGTGAAGGCGTGGATGCCGCCTTTGGTCATTGAGTAGTCGAGCAACTCCTTGGAGCCCATCAGGCCGGTGACCGAGCCGGTGTTGATGATGGAGCCCTTCTCGCCGATGTGCGGCACCGCGGCCTTGGCCATATGGAAGTAGCCGTAGAGGTTGGTCTTGATGGTGCGGTCGAAGTGCTCCTCGGTGAGGTCCTCGAACTTCTTTACGTGCTCCTGGAAGGCGGCGTTGTTGACCAGGATGTCGAGCTTGCCGAATTCCTTCACGGTCGCCGCGACGGCGTGCTTGCAGAACTCGGCGTCCGTGACGTCGCCCTGGATGAGCAGGCAGCGGCGGCCTTCCTTCCCGACGGCGACCTTCGTCTCCCCGGCGTCCTCACTCTCCTCGAGGTAGACGATGGCGACATCGGCGCCCTCGCGCGCGAAAAGCACGGCGACCGCGCGGCCGATGCCGGAGTTGCCGCCGGTCACGATCGCCGCCATGTCGAGCAGCTTCTCGGAGCCCTTGTAACCGGGCGCCTCGTACATCGGGCGCGGATAGAGATGCGCCTCGAGGCCGGGCTTCTGCTGGTGCTGCTTGGGCAGCGGCGTGACCGGGTAGTCGCGCTGGCCGGTCTGCGGCGGCTTCTTCGCTCCCGGCTTGGCCTTCTTGTCGGCCTTGTCGATGCGCTGCTGGATCTCGCGGTCGCTTTCCGCGGTCTCTTGTGCGTCGCGCGCGAATTCCCGGTCGTCCGTCGCCATGGCTTTGTCCCTCGCTTTCCCGTTGAAGGAGAAACGAGGCGCCGCGGCTTAGGTTCCGGTCTTCGGCTCGGTGAGGATGGCGCGGGTGGCGGCGTCGGGACCGAAGTCGTCGGCGCTGTCGATCTGCATCAGTTCGCCGAGGCGGGTGCGGGCGCGGTTGAGGCGGCTTTTGATCGTGCCGACGGCGCAGCCGCAGATTTCCGCGGCTTCCTCGTACGAGAAGCCGGAAGCGCCGACCAGGACCAGCGCCTCGCGCTGATCGGGCGGCAATTTTGCCAGCGCCTCGCGGAATTCGGCCAGTTCGATGTGGCCCATCTGCTCGGGCTGCGACTTCAGCCGCTCGGTGTAGCGGCCGTCGACGTCCTCAACCTCGCGGCGGCGTTTGCGATACTCGGAACGAAAATGGTCCTGAGAATTGTGAAAAGCCAAGCTGGCAGATTTGTACCGGGGCGAAAGCTGTCGATGCTGTGCAGTGCCTTCACCAACGTCTCCTGCACGAGGTCGTCGGCGCGATCGACGTTTCCCGAAAGGGAAACGGCAAACGCGCGCAGCCGCGGAACGGTTGCAAGCATCGTGTCACGGAGCGCGGGATCGAGAGCCATCGATGACCTACCCGCCCGACTTGTCTTCAGGAGACTTGTCGAGCTTCGACAAAAGTTCGACGAAACGGTCCGGTACGCCCTGCTTGACGATGTCGTCGTGCATGGCGCGAAGCTGGTCGCCGATCTTTTCCTGGATTTCGCGGCCGAGGGAACTCGGCGGCTCGAAGGGCCGCGGTTCGGCCGGCTTGTTGGTTTTCGGCGGCATGTTTGTCCGGCGTTTCATGTTTCTCACCCCCCGAGCCAGTCGCCAGCGAAACCGATTGGCCGGGCTCTTGTAACGTGCGGGACTGTATAATGTTTCAATCTCGCAATTTCGCCTAGGTTGGTGGCCAGTCAACGCGTTGGCTGGCCACGGAAATTCAGGAGGACTGCCGATGCTGACTTCGCAAGCTGTTGCCCACGAATTGCCCCGGCTGCGCCGCTATGCCGTGCGCTGACCGGCAACCAGACTTCCGGCGACGCTTACGTCACGGCGACGCTGGAGGCGCTGGCGGAGGACCCGAGCAGCCTTGCCGGCGACGACGGCGTGCTCACCGCGCTGTTCTCCGCCTTTACCCGGATATGGAACTCGGTCGAGCTCAGTTTGCCGGCCGCCAAAGCCGGGCTGATCGACGAGCACATCGGTGGCATGACCCCCCTACCCCGCCAGGCGTTTCTGCTGGTCGCGCTGGAAGATTTCCCCGAGGGCGCCGCGGCGGCGATCCTCGACGTGCCGGTGATCGAGCTCCGCCGGCTGATCGAGGAGGCCGGGCGGGAACTGGCGCAGGAGATCGCCACCGACGTGCTGATCATCGAGGATGAGCCGCTGATCGCGATGGACCTCGAGACGCTGGTCGAAAGCCTCGGCCATCGTGTCACCGGCATCGGCCGCACGCAGAAGGAGGCGGTGGCACTCGCCAAGGCCGACCCGCCGGGTCTCATCCTCGCCGATATCCGCCTCGCCGACATGAGCTCTGGCGTCGATGCGGTGAACGAGATGCTGCAGACGCTGGAGGTGCCGGTGATCTTCATCACAGCCTACCCCGAGCAGTTGCTGACCGGCGAGCGGCCGGAGCCAGCGTTTCTCATTACCAAGCCCTTCCGCCCGACGACGGTGGCAGCGGTCATCAGCCAGGCCCTGTTCTTCGGCCGCAAGGCCACCACCAAGCGCAAGCCGGTGGAGGCGTAAGGTGCGGCAATCGCGGCGTTAAGGACGCGGGAACCTTATCGGCGCTTCGCCGTTCTTTCCCCGGTCGCTGCGCCATTTATCGCCCCCCAGCCGGAACAGCGACCAGAAGGCCGGGCTAGTCCCGGCCTTCTTGCTGTCCGGTTTGGCGCTCGGTAGGGCACTTCCCCCAGGCATTTCGCCGTTTTCAGAAAAATGCAGGCAGTCCGGAACCTTTTTTCCGGTGCCCGGTTATTTCGGCGGCTCCCGGGTTGTTTCCCCGCCCCCTCAATGACCCTGGAGCGCCCCGCACCGGCCGCTTCGCCCCTCTTTGGAGCGGAGCGGCCTTTCGCGTATCCTGAATTCGAGGACTATCCGCTGGGCCAGATGGATTTCGTTCCGAACGCGTCGGCAATGGACAGTTCGCTGCTCAGGCTGCTGCCGGCGGCGGCGTACATGACCGACGCCGAGGGCCGCATCACCTTCTACAACGACGCGGCGGCCGAGCTGTGGGGCGTGCGGCCGGAGATCGGCACCGCGATGTGGTGCGGCTCGTGGCGCCTCTACAATCTCGACGGCACGGTGCTGCCGCACGACCAATGCCCGATGGCGATTGCGCTGCAAACCGGGGAGCCGGTGCGCGGTGTCGAGGCGATCGCCGAGCGGCCGGACGGCACGCGCGTCCGCTTCCTGCCCTATCCGACGCCCTTCAAGGATGCCGACGGCACGGTGACCGGCGCAATCAACCCCTGCTGGTCGACGTTACGGATCTGCGCCGGGCGAGGAGACCGACTCGCGCCTGCTCGCCAACATCGTCGCCTCCTCGGACGACGCCATCGTGTCGAAGTCGCTCGACGGCATCATCACCTCGTGGAATACAGGCGCCGAGCGCATCTTCGGCTACAGCGCCGCCGACATGATCGGCACCAGCATCCTGCGGATCATCCCGCCGGAGTTGCACCCGGAGGAGCGGCAGGTGCTGGCGCGCCTCAGGCGCGGCGAGCGCATCGACCACTACGAGACGGTGCGGGTTGCCCGCGACGGACGGCGCGTCGACATCTCGCTCACCGTCTCGCCGATCCGCGACGGCTCCGGCACCGTCGTCGGCGCGTCCAAGGTGGCGCGCGACGTCACCGAGCGGAAGCAGTCGGAAAAGGCGCAACTGCTGCTGATGGGCGAGCTCAGCCATCGCGTCAAGAACACGCTGGCGACGGTGCAGGCGATCGCGACGCAGTCGCTGCGCCGGTCGCGCGACCCGGCCGAGTTCGTGCCGGCCTTCACCGGCCGCATCCATGCCCTGGCCCGCGCCCACGATCTTCTCTCCGAGACGCGATGGGAGGGCATCGAGCTGGGCGCGCTGGTGCGCGACCAGGGTGCAGCTCGGCGTGCCCGACCCCCGCATCAGCGTGCGCGGGCCGGGCCTGACGCTCGAGCCGCAGCCGGCGCTGCATCTCGCCATGGTGCTGCACGAGCTCGGCACCAATGCGCGCAAGTACGGTGCGCTCAGCGTGCCGCACGGGCGCCTGACTATCGACTGGCACGTCGCCGGCAGCAGCAAGGGCCACGTGCTGAACTGAATTGGACCGAGGCCGGCGGGCCGCCGGTGGTGGCGCCGGCGCGGCGCGGCTTCGGCACACGGCTGATCGAGGAGTCGCTGCTCGCCCACAACGGCGAAGCCCGCATCACCTACGCCGCCGACGGGCTGACCTGCGACCTGACGCTGCCCGCTGCCCGACCAGCAGGCGCGGCCGGGACTCTTCCCGGCGCCGGCGGTGCCGTTCAGCCCGCAGGACATGGCGGACCGCGTGCGGCTGCACGGCAAGCGCATCATGGTCGTGGAAGAACGAGCCCGCTGATCGCGATGGAGATCGAGGCGACGCTGCGCGACGGCGGCTGCGCCATCATCGGGCCGGTCGGCGACCCTGCCGAGGCGATGAAGCTGCTGGCGGACGGCTGCGACGCGGCACTGCTCGACGCGAACCTCGGCGGCAAGCCGGTCGATGCACTGGCGGCGGCGCTGACACGGGCCGACATCCCGTTCGCTTTCATCACCGGATATGGCGCCGACGGCGTGCCGCAGGCGTTTCGCGAGACGATGATCGTGGCGAAGCCCTTCAGCAAGGATCAGCTTCTCGCCAGCCTCGCCAGGCTGATGCAGCACCGGTCCGATCCCGAGGTCTACCAGCTCGGCAACGCGCTCCGCGCCAAGCTCTAGTCGGCCGGCGCTTCCATCGTCGGCGTGCCGACGTCGAACTCCAGCCCGAGTTCGTGCGCCTTGGCGGCCAGCGCCAGATATTTGTCGTGCAGCCTGGCGATCTCGGTCGCGTCAGTTGCTCGAGGTCGATCAGCGAATTCGATGCGCCCTGCGTGGCGCGGAGCAGTTCGTCGATCTTGACCTGCAGGGCGCGCGTGTCGCGGTTCTGCGAACTCTGGATGATGAACACCATCAGGAAGGTGACGATCGTGGTGCTCGTGTTGATGACGAGCATCCAGTTGTCGGAGTAGCCGGTGATCGGGCCGAACGCCGCCCAGACGACGACCAGGATCAACGCCAGCAGGAAGGCAGTGTGCCCGCCCGCCCAGTTCGAGACGCGGGCGGAAAACGGCGAGAAGTAGCTCTCGAGCAGCGCTGCCCTAAGCAGGCTGGCCGAGGGCTCGGGCAACGGCATCGACGCCGATACGGTGCGCTTCAGCCTGGAGGCTTTCGCGCCGAGGCTCGTCGGGCTCGCGCGTTTCGGGTCGCGCTGACCGGGCATCGTCTTCGAGCTTCCGTTGGCGCTCATCGGGCATCGTGTCCTCCTGTCGGTGTCGCGGAAAAAGAACGCTGCGCGCGGCGCGAAAGTTCCACGCGTGGCGATGGGCGTCATGCCGGGTTGCCGATTTGCGACGCGGGAACCAACGCGCGGCCGACGGCGTTCACTCCGCGTCTTGCGTGCAACGGAGAAAGCGACGCCCATGTCTCTCGGCACCATCCTTCTCATCATCCTGATCATCGTCCTTATCGGCGCCATTCCGTCATGGCCCTATTCGCGCGGGGGCTGGGGTTACCTACCCGTCCGGCGGCGTCGGCCTGGTGGTGGTGATCCTGTTGGTTCTCGTGCTGCTCGGACGCCTCTAGCGCCGCAGTGCATCTCTAGAGGCGCATCACCCTACGAAACCCGCCGGCCTTCCGGCGGGTTTTTCGCGCGTTGGACGCGGTTCACGTGGAGATATCCACAGCAGAAAGCCCGGCATACGAAGTGCCGGGCTTTCCGTTCGTCAGCTGCGTCTACCTGGAACGATGCTGCCAGCCGCGGCGCGCCGCCTCGGCGTGGCCTTCGTGGTCGCCCGACCAGCCGCCGTGATGGCTTTCGCCGCCGCCGCTCCGCGACGAGCCGCCGCGCGAGGACGAGGAGGATGAACGACGGTCGTCGTCATCGCCGTTACGCGAGCTTCCCCCTGCTGCCGCGCCGATCGTCGTCGTAGTCGCCGCGTGACGCGCTGCGATCCTGGCCACGGCCTTCGGCGCCGCGGTACGATCCGGTGCGGTCGTCGTAGCCCCGGTCGTAGTCGCCACGCTGCCCGCCGCGATCCCATTCCTGGCGATCGTCGCTGGCGAAACGGCCATTGTCGTCGCGCTCGCGGCCGTACGAGCTGTTGCCGCCGCGCCGATTGTTGCGGTCGTCGTCGTTGCGCCCGTAGCGCCCGTTGTCATCGTCACTGGCGAAGCGGCCGTTATCGTCGCGGTCGCGACCGTACGAGCCGCTGCCGCCGCGCGGGGAGCCACGGTCGTCATCGCTCATGAACCGGCCTTCGTCGTCACGCTCGCGGCCGGAGCTGCGGCTGCCGCCGCGCGACTGGCGGTTGTCGTCGTCACTGGCGAAGCGGCCGTTGTCGTCCCGGTCGCGATCGCCTGAACGGCTGGAACTCCCGCGCGAATAGCCGCGGTCGTCGTCGCTCATGAAACGACCTTCGTCGTCCCGTTCGCGGCCCGAGCTGCGATTGCCGTTGCCGTTACGCGAATGCCCGTTGTCGTCATCGCTGGCGAAGCGACCGTTATCGTCGCGGTCGCGACTGCCCGAGCGGCCGGAATTGCCGCGCGACGCGGAGCGGCCGTAGTTGCCATTGTCGTCGTCGCTGGTGAAGCGGCCGTTCTCGTCACGGTCGCGGTTCTGGGACTGCCTGTTCATCTCTGGGTACTCCTCTCTCGACTTGGAACCACGCGTCGTCGAGGAACGCGCGGTCGTTGCTTTTCTGGCGGGTTTCTTGGTCTTCGGTTTCGATGGGGACCTGTGCGCCGCGGACGCTTTCGCGGCCGAGCGGCGGCTGGCTGGTTTTTTCATGTGCCATCTTTCGCGTTAGGCGGAGGGAGCGTCGCCCGCTTCCCCCCGCGCAAATTCAGAACGAGGCGCGTGTGGATGTGTTCCCGGCGGCGCGTTCAAATTCTCGCCGGGTGCGCGCTGGCGTACCGAGATAGTTGCCTGGTCCTTTTCAGGCTGGTTGCGCCGGTACGGCCGTGCACTTGCCGCGACCGAGTGCCGACCGCTAGAGCTTGCGTCCACACATCGGGAGGCGGCCGTGGCGCGTGCGGTTCTGGGGGAAGCTCGGTTGCCGGAGTTCGGCGTGCCGAAGGAGCAGCCGGAGGTTCCGGCTGCCGTCTATCGGGCGCGGCTGTCCGGGTTCATCGGCCGGTTCCGCGCCAGCGGGCTCGATGCGGTCGTGGTCTATGCCGACCGCGAGCACGCGGCGAACATCTCGTATCTCACCGGCTTCGATCCGCGCTTCGAGGAGGCGCTGCTGATCGTAACGCCGTCGCGGACGCCGGTGCTGCTCGCCGGGCCGGAGAACCGCGGCTTTGCCGCGACGGCGCGGGTCGATCTCTCGGTCGTGCTCTACCCGCCGTTCGGATTGATGGGGCAGGATCGCAGCAAGACACGGCCCCTCGCCGATCTTCTGCGCGAGGCCGGCATCGCCGCCGGCATGAAGATCGGCATCACGGGCTGGAAATATTACGGCGCGGCGGAAGCCGCCTCGCCCGAGTCATGGTCGGAGGCGCCGTCGTTCATCGTCGACACCGTGCGCACGATCGCCGGCGCGTCGGGGCGCGTCACCAATGCCAACGCGCTGCTGATGCATTCCTCGTCCGGCATGCGCGCGGTCAACGAGATCGAGCAGATCGCGGCGTTCGAGTTCGCCGCGTGCCTGACCTCGGAGTCGGTGAAGCATGTCGTGCGCGGCGTGCGCCCGGGCATGACCGAGTTCGAGGCGGCGAAGCTGCTGGCGCCATCCGGCCTGCCGCTCAACTGCCACACGATGTTGTCGGCGGGGCCACGCGCATCGTTCGGCCTCGGCAGTCCGAGCCATCGCGCGATGGAGCGCGGCGATCCGTTCACCACGGCGTTCGGCATCTGGGGCGCGCTGAACTGTCGCGCCGGCTGGCTGGTGGAGGATGCCGGCGAGTTGCCGCCAGCGATCCGCGACTATGTCTCGAAGCTCGTGGCGCCGTATTTCGCCGCGGTCGCCGACTGGTATGAGACGATCGGGATCGGCGTCACCGGCGGCGCGCTCGACGCGCTGATCAAGCGGCACCTCGGCGATCCGTTCTTCGGGCTGTTCCTGCCGGCCGGCCACCTCATCCATCTCGACGAATGGCTGAATACGCCGATCTACCCGGGCTCGACGGAGCGGCTGCAGTCGGGCCAGGCGATCCAGGTGGACATCATCCCGGCCACGGGCTCCGCCTACTTCACCAGCAACATAGAGGACGGCATCGCGCTGCTCGACGAGGCCGGGCGGGCGGCGTTCGCCGAGCGCTATCCCGACGCGTGGGGGCGGATCGAAGCGCGCCGGGGGTTCATGGCGGACGTCATCGGGATTCACCTCAAGCCCGAGGTTCTACCGCTATGCAATATAGCGGCGGCCTTGCCGCCCTTCATTCTCGCTCCAGATCGCATCATGCAAATGCGGCCTTAGACCGCGGATGAGGGATGGCTGATTGACGTACCTCATGCGCCCGCATACAAGGTCGCGTGGGAAATGGGAGGCCCTCGGCACCCCGAGACCCAAAGAACGCGGAGCGCGCGGGACGAGCCTAAGCTCGGACCGGCATCACGCGCTCCAACAAATAACGCAACGGAAGAGGGAGAGTACATCGTGAAGAAACTTCTCGCTTTGACTGTGGCTGGCGCCCTTATGGCGGCGGCAAGCCCTGCGGCGATGGCTGCGGGTCTCACTGCTGCCGATCTGGCCGCCGGTGGCGGACAGGACGCCATCTTCGCCAAGCTGTCGGCGCTCAAGGACGTCGCCGCGGCTGGCAAGGGCAAGATTGCCGTGCTGCTGCCCGACACCCAGTCGAGCGCCCGTTGGGAAACCAATGACGGCCCCGGCTTCAAGGCTGCCTTCGCCCAGGCTGGTCTGAGCGCCGACGATCTCATCGTCGTCAACGCCCAGGGTTCGGCCCAGACACAGCAGACCCAGGCCGAGCAGGCGATCACCCAGGGTGCCAGCGTTATCCTGCTGGTCAACCTCGACTCCGGTTCGGGCGCCGCCATCCAGGCGAACGCCAAGGCCCAGGGCGTGATCTCGATCGACTACGACCGTCTGACGCTCAACGGCGACGCTGCCTACTACGTGTCGTTCGACAACGTCGGCGTCGGCAAGCTGCAGGGCGACGGCCTCGCGGCCGCGCTCAAGGAATGGAACGTCAAGGAACCGAAGATTTTCGAACTCGGCGGCTCCCCGACGGACAACAACGCCACGCTCTTCGAGCAGGGCTATGAGTCGGTTCTGAACCCGCTCTACGATGCCAAGACGGCGACCAAGGTCGGCAGCGTTCGCGTTGACGGCTGGGACAACCAGAAGGGCGCGACCCTCTTCGAGCAGGCCTACCAGGCCCACCCGGAGATCAACGCCGTTCTCGCCGCTAACGACGGCATGGGCCAGGCTGCCATCTCGATCCTGAAGAACAACAAGATCCCGCCGAAGACCGTGCCGGTCACCGGTCAGGACGCGACCCTTCAGGGCGTGCAGAACATCCTCGCCGGCTACCAGTACATGACGGTCTACAAGCCGATCTACGAAGAAGTCGCCGCCGCGGCGACCCTCGCCCTCTATGCTCGCGCCGGCCAGACCCCGGACAAGAGCCTGCTGAACGGCGAAGTCGATGCAACGAGCCACAAGACTCCGTCGCTCCTGCTGGTTCCGCTGTCGGTGAACGCCTCGAACATTGCTTCGACGGTTATCGCCGACAAGTTCATCGACCCGGCTCAGCTCTGCTCTGGCGACTTCGCCAAGGCGTGCACTGACGCTGGCATCAAGTAAATCGACAGCGTAGTAAATACGTCGCCCGGCTCATCATGAGCCGGGCGATTCTCTTGTTGGGCGCAGGGGCTGTTCGAGGGACATGACGGATTCTTCCCCCTTGTTGGAATTTCGTGACGTCAAGAAACACTTCGCCGCGATCGAGGTGCTGAAGGGCGTCAACATGACCGTCCGCCCCGGAGAGGTCACCGCGCTGGTCGGCGACAACGGCGCCGGCAAGACGACGCTGATCAAGTGCCTCGCCGGCATCTTCCAGCTCGACAGCGGCGAGATCCTCTGGGAAGGCAAGCCCGTCTCGATTCACAACCCGAAGGCGGCAGCGGCGCTCGGCATCGAGTTCGTGTATCAGGATCTGGCGCTCTGCAACAATCTCGACATCGTCCAGAACATGTTTCTCGGCCGCGAGCGCGTGCGCGGCATCTTCCTCGACGAGGAAGCCATGGAGGATGCGGCGCGCGAGACGCTGGCCGGCCTCAACGTCACGACCATCAAGTCCATCCGCCAGCAGGTGTCGAGCCTCTCCGGCGGTCAGCTCCAGTCGGTCGCGGTCGCCAAGGCCGTGATGTGGAACTCCAAGCTTGTCGTGCTCGACGAGCCGACGGCGGCGCTGGGTGTCGCGCAGACCGCGCAGGTGTTGGCGCTGGTGCGCCGCCTCGCCGATCGCGGTCTCGGTGTGATCATCATTTCGCATAACCTGGAAGACGTGCTGAAAGTGGCCGACAGCATCGCGGTGCTGCGCCTCGGCGTGCTGGTCGCGCAGCCCAACAAGAGCGAAGTGACCGGCGCCGAGCTGGTCGAACTGATCACGACCGGCAGGGCGGGTACCCGCTCCTTCGGTGTTCAGGCAGCGGCCGCGGTGGCCGCGCCGTCGACTTAAGCGGCGGGGCTGCAATGGCTGAGACAACTCCCGCGCAACAGGCGAAGGCCTCCGCTTCGCCGGGCATCCCGACTACCGCCGGCCTGTCCGAGACGAGCACCCTTTCCCAGCATTTCTTCAACTGGCTGAGCCGCGTGCGGGCCGGCGATACCGGCGCGTTGCCGGTCGTCGCGGGCATCCTGCTCCTGGCGATCATCTTCCAGACGCTGAACCAGAACTTCCTGACGCCCGGCAACCTGGTGAACCTGATGGTCCAGGGCTCGGTCTACATGCTGTTCGCGCTGGGCATCATTTTCGTCCTGCTGCTCGGCGAAATCGATCTGTCGATCGGCTTCATCGGTGGCGTTGCCGGCGTCGTGACGGCGCTCATGGTGTTCGGCACCAACCCCTACCCGTGGTGGGTCGGCGTGCCGGCCGGGCTGCTGGCCGCCGCTGCGATCGGCCTGTTCAACGGCGTCATCATTACCAGCATCGGCCTGCCGTCGTTCATCGTGACGCTCGCCGGCCTGCTCGCCTGGAACGGCGTCATGCTGCTCATCCTCGGCAACGGCGGCACGGTGCCGATCAACAACGAGGTGGTGAACAACCTCGCCAACGGACTGCTCTCGCCGACGGTGAGCTGGATCGTCGGCGCGGTAATCGTCGTGCTTATCGCCTTCGACATGATCCGCACGGCGCGACGCCGCAAGCACGCGACGCAGCCGACGAGCCTCCTGGCGCTGAAGGTGCTGGGCGTGGTGGTTGCCGGCATCGCGGTGGTGGCGCTCTGCAACGTCAATCGCGGCCGCATCGCACCGATCCAGGGCGTTCCGTGGGTGCTGCTGATCGTCTTCTTCTTCGCCGAACTGTGGACGATCGTTCTCAAGCGCACCCGCCTCGGTACCTACATCTACGCCATCGGCGGCAATGCCGAAGCCGCCCGTCGCGCCGGTATCAGCGTCAACGGCGTGCGCATCGCTTGCTTCACGCTCACTGGCTTCATGGGCGGCGTGGCGGGCCTCGTCTACGCGTCGCGCCTGCGCTCGGTCTCGACCAACCTCGACGGCGGTCAGCTCGCGCTCTACTGCATCGCCGCCGCGGTCATCGGGGGTACGAGCTTGTTCGGCGGTCGCGGCAAGGCGATCAGCGCCCTTCTCGGCGGCCTGATCATCGCGTCTATCGACAACGGCATGGGCCTGCTCGGCATTTCCGCCGCGGCGCGTTACGTGGTCACCGGCGTGGTGCTGGTTGTCGCAGTGACGATCGACGCGCTGGCCAGCCGCGGCCGCGCTTCGTCGGGATTGGGCTAGGCCACCTACTCGCTCGTCACCCGGGCGAAAGCCGGGGTCCAGCGCTGGCGCCAGCACGCGCCGATGCGGTCGCGCTGGATTCCGGCTTTCGCCGAACGACGGAGTTGCGCTACCGATCCCTGAACCGCGACACCGGCGAGCCGGCGACCGGCGCGGTGCCGACCAGCGTGATCCCGGTCAGCGGATACTTCGCGAGCTGCTCCGCCGGGCGCCCGACGCGCAGGCTCGTGACATAGAGGGTGCGCAGATCCTTGCCGCCGAAGCACGGCATCGTCGGGGAGAAGAGCGGAACGGCATGCTTCTCGAGCAGGCGCCCGTCGGGCGCGAATTTGTTGAGGCACTGCGCCGAGATGCCGGCGCTCCAGTAGTTGCCGTCGGCGTCGGTGGCGGCGCCGTCCGGGTTGCCGACGCCCGGCGCGAAGTCGACGATGCGCTTCTGGTTGGCGATCGTGCCCGTCGCCGGGTCGAAGTCCCAGCGGTCGAGCCAGCCGCCGCTGGAATCCGAATGGAACATCGTCCTGCCGTCCGGCGAGAAGGCGAGGCCGTTCGAGACCTGGAGGCCTTCGCGCTTCTTCTCGACCTTGCCGTCGGCGGTGACGCGGTAGAGCGCGGCGACGGGCTGGCGCGGTCGCGTCGGACGGTCGTCCATTGAGCCGACCCAGAAGGCGCCGTCCGGCCCGACCTTGCCGTCGTTGAGGCGCGTGTCGTCGCCCCTCTCGGTCTCGATCTCGGCGATGGCGCGCCAGCTTCCGTCGGCGGGATCGAAGATGCCGACGGTGTGGCGGAGCGCGACGACGAGCTTGCCGCTCTCGGTGAGGCCGAGCGAGCCGACCGGGCCGGCGAAGGTCCACTTGCCCTCGACCGCGCCGGTCGCGGCGAAGCGGTAGATCGTGCGGTTGACGATGTCGGCCTGATAGAGCGTATTGGTCCGCTCGTCCCAGGCCGGTCCCTCGCCGAGGTCGCAACGCACGTCGTTCAGCGGCTTGAAGTCGATCACGTTGTTTTCCTTGATGTTTTTAGCGCGGCGCCGCGAATGTGCGCCGCCCTCCCCGCCCCGCTTGTCTACCCCTCCGGCACCGCGGTTGACAAGGAATCGCCTTGTCTCCAGATAAGCGCCGCCTCGAACCCCCGACATCCATGAACAAGCCCGCGCCGGTCATCTCATTCGTCAGCCTCGGCTGCCCCAAGGCGCTGGTCGATTCCGAGCGCATCCTCACGCACCTGCGCTCGGAAGGCTACGAGGTAGGCAGGAAGCACGAGGGCGCCGACGTGGTGGTGGTCAACACCTGCGGCTTCCTCGATTCCGCCAAGGCCGAGTCGCTCGAAGCCATCGGTGTCGCGATGAAGGAGAACGGCCGCGTCATCGTCACCGGCTGCATGGGCGCCGAGCCCGAGCAGATCCGCGACCGCTTCCCCGACGTGCTGTCGATCACCGGCCCGCAGCAGTACGCCAGCGTCATCGCCGCGGTGCATACCGCGGTGCCGCCGTCGCACGATCCCTTCGTCGATCTGGTGCCGCCGCAGGGCATCAAGCTGACGCCGCGCCACTACGCGTATCTGAAAATTTCGGAAGGCTGCAATCACCGCTGCTCGTTCTGCATCATCCCGAAGCTGCGCGGCGATCTCGTCTCGCGGCCGGCCGGCGACGTGCTGCGCGAGGCGGAGCGGCTGGTGAAGGCCGGCGTCAAGGAACTGCTGGTGATCTCGCAGGACACCAGCGCCTACGGCACCGACGTGAAATACGCGACCAGCAAGTTCCAGGATCGCGAAGTGCGGGCCAAATTCCTCGACCTGACGCAGGAGCTCGGCAACCTCGGCGCCTGGGTGCGGCTGCACTACGTCTATCCCTACCCGCACGTCGATGAGGTCATCCCGCTGATGGCCGAGGGCAAGGTGCTGCCCTACCTCGACATTCCCTTCCAGCACGCCAGCCCCGCGGTGCTGAAGGCGATGAAGCGGCCGGCGCACCAGGAAAAGACGCTCGACCGCATCCGCGCCTGGCGCGCGATCGCGCCCGACCTTGCCATCCGCTCGACGTTCATCGTCGGCTTCCCCGGCGAGACCGGCGAAGATTTCCAGATGCTGCTCGACTGGCTCGAGGAAGCGAAGCTCGACCGCGTCGGCTGCTTCAAGTTCGAGCCGGTCGCCGGCGCCCCGGCCAATGCATTGGCCAATCCGGTGCCGGATGAGGTGAAGACCGAACGCTGGCACCGGCTGATGCAGGTGCAGCAGAAGATAAGCGCGCGCAACCAGCAGAAGCGCGTCGGCCAGCGCGTGCGGGTGATCGTCGACGAGTCCAACGGCAAGGCCGCCAAGGGCCGCTCGGTGTGGGACGCGCCGGAGATCGACGGTGCCGTGCATCTCACTGGCCGCCTGCCGATCCGCGTCGGCGACATTGTCACCGCGAAGATCGAGCGGGCGGATGCTTACGATCTGTACGGGTCGGTGGCGTAGCGGGGGCGGCGGCTCTCGGTGAGAGACACCCCTCCCCAAACCGCTTTGCGGTTGGCCCTCCCACAAGGGGAGGGCTCAAACAAGCGGAGTTCGGGTCGTGCCGCAGGGGTGAACCCTCCCCTTGTGGGAGGGTCAAAACGCCGTAGGCGTTTTGGGGAGGGGTGTGTCTCCTCCCTCCCCTTCGCGTTCGACTTTGCCGCCCACCGCGCTACGGCTTGATCTGCAGGTTCTGCAGCGGAAACTGCGGAACCAACACCTGCAGGCCGCAGGAGCCGTTCTTCAGCCGCACGTTCGGCGGCGTGCACTTCGGCACGCACGCACCCTTGTAGATTTCCTCGCCTGCATTGCAGCTCAACGGTTGCACCGGAAGAACCTGGATCGGGCCGATCGGCTGGAAGACGACACTGCAGTTGCCGTTCGGCAGGCGGACCGACGGTGCCTTGCACTTCACGACGCAGTTGCCACCGACGATCTCGTGCGTGGTCAGGTTACAGAGCGGGAAGATCGGTCCGATGATCCTGATCCCGCACGTGCCATTCGGCTGGCGCGTCTTCGGCGGAATGCACTTGTCGACGCACTGGCCCTTGTAGAATTCCTGAGTCTGCAGGTTGCAGGCAACTGCCGGCGGCAGGCACACGCCCGTTGGGCCGGTGTGCTGCTGGCCCTGCGGGCACTTGGGAACGCACTTGCCGTTGTAGACATCGTTGAGCCGCAGGTCGCACGGCTTCTTCGGCGGCTCGCACTTGCCGTTCTTGCCCGTGCGGACCCAGTCGTTCGGGCACTGCGGCACGCACTTGCCGTTGACGATATCGTTGGTGCGCAGGTCGCACGGCTTCTGCGGCGGGACGCAGCGCTTGCCGTCGCGGGAGAGCACATCGTTCGGGTTCGGGCAGCCGCACGCGCCGCTCTGCTGGCGCACCGTCGGCTTGACGCACGGCGGCAACTGGCACTGGCCGTTGCGCAGATTCTGGCCGGGCGGGCAGATCGGGATGCACACGCCATTCTGCAGCCGCATGTTGGTCGGGCAGACCGGCGGCGGTGGTGGCGACGGGGCGCCGGCGCACTGGATGGTGGCGATGGCGCCGAGGTAGCCGCGGAGCGACGGGTCGCCGGCCTGGTCGTCGTAGTCGACGAACCACGACTGCGTCGGCGGGGTATTCTGCGGCTGGAACAGGGACGTCGAGTTGCCTTGCAGGCCCTCGACCGTGGGGAACCCGGTCGAGCCGTCGCCCGGATCGAGCAGGCGCTCGCCGGTCGACCACAGCGTGGCGCCGCAAGCCTTGAGGTTGATCCGGCCGTTCTGGTCGTAGCCGTAGTTCAGCGCGACACCGCCGTTGGCGTTGGCGTAAGCCGGCGGCAGGCCGACGGAATAGACATCGGGCGCCAGGCGCCAGAGGCCGGGCGACGGATCGCCCGGCGGCTTCGGCACGAAGCGGAGCGTGCGGCTCGCGGCCTCGTTGGCAAGCTCGGTCAGCGCGTAGTCGCCGGCGGTGGCGCCGCGCTCCCCGAGATACATGCGGCCGGCGCCGTCAAACGCGATCGACGCGATCTCGATGCCATCGGCCAGCGAGGGAACGTCGACCTCATGGCGAGCACCGGAAAGAGTGCCGGTCGGGTTGATGCCGACCGACCAGACCTGCGGCCCCTGCGCGACGGCGTAGTAGAGGCGCTTGTTGTAGACGCCGAGGCCGAAGACCCGCCGCGCCGGCGCGGCGATGCCCCAGGTCGACGGGTTGCCGGTGTCGAAGGACGGATCCTCGATGTTGACCGGCGTCGTCGGCACCATCGCGATCGGCGGCAGGCCGGCCGACGGGCGGCCCTCGGTGCCGTGGTCGTAGGTGCCGTTGATCGTGCCGTCGAGACCGATGCGATAGACGATGCCGGTGCCGCGCTCGGCGGCGAATATCTGCGAGGTTGCCGGATCGAATGCGAGCGCGCCCAGGGCAGCGACGCTGCCGACGCCGCCGTCGATGGTGGTGAGCAGCGTGACGTCGCCGGTGACGCCGTCGACGCGCCAGATGGAGCCGGGGCCGCCGCCGATTTCCGGCGGGCCGAACTGGCCGGGCACGAACTGCGCGCCGCTCGCGCCTTCAGCGATGCGCTTCGGCGCGCCGGTCTCGTCGGGCGTGAAGATCGACAGGCCGTAGGCCGAGGTCGCGGCAAGATAGATGTTCGGCGCCTTGGCGCGATCGAGCGTGACGCCAAAGACCTGGCCGACCTGGCTCGGGTTGACGGTGAATGTCTTGGTGACGGTGGACAGCGTGCCTTGCGGCCCGAGCGCCGTCAGGTCATCGACCTCGGCCGAGATGCCCTGCGTGTTGATGGTGAGATAATCGACCGGATCGGCGCCGTCGGGCGGCTGGTTCTGCATCGTGCCGGCAAAGCCGGTGACGACGGCGTAGCCCGGCTTGACGATGGCCTCCTGGGCCGCTGCCATGGTAGTGCCGGCAAGTGCGGCCGCCGCCAGCGCGAGCCCAAGATTCCGGATAGCCGCAAACGCCGTCGAAGCACGCATGAGAATTCCTCCCGTCTCATGGGGCCGCAGCCAGACGAAGCGCCCCCGGGCGCAGGCTCGGCCTGTCGCGCGAAAGTGGCGACGGCAGGCTGAATGGCGTCTGAACGGTCTCGTGGGGCGAGCTTATATACCGGCGAGAAGATCTGCGAGTGTGAAGGCGATCACTTCGGTGGCCGCGCGTAGGTCGGACAATTGCAGGTGCTCGTCGGCCCCGTGCGCGTTCGCCTCGAGGATCGACCTCGGTCCGGCACCGTACAATACGGTCGGGATGCCTGCCGCCGCATAGTGGCGCGCGTCGGTGTAGAGCGGCACCCCGGTGGCGGCGACGTCGATGCCCATCACTTCCTTGGCTCGCCGCTGGATGACCCCCACCATGCGATCGACGCCGGGCAGCGGGCGCAGCGGCTCGGCGAGCATGATGCGCCGGCACTCCACCGTGGTCCCCTGCCCCTTGGGCAGCGCGTTCTCGATCAGTGCGACCAGCGCCCTCTCGACCTCGACGCCGTTCTCCTCCGGCACGATACGCCGGTCGACGCGGAACGTGATCCGATCCGGCACGACGTTGGTGTTGATGCCGCCGGAAATCAGGCCGACCGTGATCTGCGGCGAACCGATGCCCTTCTCCCGGCTGACGATGCCGGCGAGACGCCGGCGCTCGGCGTAGATCGCGGCCAGCACCGGCACGCTCGCCTCCAGCGCATCGGCACCGGTCGCCGGCATCGCCGCGTGCGCCTGCTTGCCGCGCACGGTGACCTCGAGATGGAGGACGCCGTTGTGGGCGGTGGTGATGGCGTAGGCGAAGCCGGCGGAGATCACGAGCGTCGCCCTGGTCAGGCCCTGATCGATCAGCCACTTCGGGCCGATCATGCCGCCGGCCTCCTCGTCATAGGTGAGGTGGAGCTCTATCGCGCCATTGAGGCCGGAGCTGTTGTTCTCCAGCGCCAGCAGCGCGAAGGCATACGTGGCGAAATCCGATTTCGACACCGCGACGCCGCGGCCGTACAGCGCGCCATCCTTCTCGACGGCGCCGTAGGGATCGACCGTCCAGCCTTCGCCGGGCGGGACCACGTCGCCGTGCGCGTTGAGCGCGATCACCGGTCCCTGCCCCGTGCCGAACGACTTCCGCACGATGAGGTTGGTGGCGCTCTTCATCCCGTTAGCGGCTACCAGCGCCGCCGGCACGGGATGGCGCTCGACCGCGAAACCCAGCGCCTGCAGCTCCTGCGCCGCGACCTCGGCCGCACGGCCGCAGTCGCCGGGCGGATTGTCGCTCGGCACGCGCACCAGCGCCTTCAGGAAATCAACCTCGCGCCGCCAGTTGGCGTCGATGGTTTCGCGGATGGTCATGGGTGTCTATCCGATGAGCTTCACGTGTTCGGAGCGCGCTGCCTTGCCAAGGGCCCGGCCGGCCGTTGCGAGTGGATAGTGGAGCCGCAGTGCAAGCTCAAGGTACGCGGCGCCGTAGAACGTCAACGCGTGACGGCGCGCCAACGAACGCGTTTCATCGTCCTTGGGTTGCTCGTCGATCTTAATGCGCAGCAGGCGCAGCCTGGCCCAGGCCTCATCAACATCGGTCCGGCTCAGTCGTTTGCGCCGCTCGGCCATCAGGAGGGCGTTGCGGATCTCGTGCCACCAGATCGACGGCACGGAAGCGGAGTCTGCTCGCAACGTTTCCCAGGCAACCGACGCTTGCTCGTCCGCCTCGTCCAGAAACCAGGCAGCCGTGATGGATGCATCCAGGACGAATGGCACGTTACTCGCGGCCTTCGTTGATCCAGTCGCGAATTTCTTTCCTGGTCGCGGGCTTCGCCCGTTTGCGGATGGCTTCGATCGCCGCCATCGCCTGTTCGACCTCGTCGTCGCGCCCCGTCCGTTCAGGCATGAGACGTGCGACAGGCTTGCCATGGCGCGTGATGACGACGGTCTCACCGCCCTCAACGTCGTCGAGAAGCTGGGTGAAATGGGCCTTGGCGTCGGAAGCTTGAAGTTTGCGCATTTTGACCGGTCACTTTGACCAGTCATATAGCGCCGCGCCGCGGATTACGCAACTTCTGCGGCTATCCCCGCGATCGTCCGCACCAATGCCTCGACCGCCAATCCCATATCCTCCGGCGAAGCATATTCCAGCGGATTGTGACTGATGCCGGCGCGGCAGCGAACGAAGATCATGCCGATGTCGGTGAGGCGGATCATCGCCTGGCCGTCGTGGCCGGCGCCGGACATCAGCTCGCGCGGCGGCTTGCCGGTGACCGATGTTATCGCCGTGGCGATGGCGCGCTTGAGGCGCGGGGCGCAGGTCGCGACCGGCTTCTCGTGCACCGTCTCCATGCCGAAGACGAGGCCGCGGCGGGCGCCGATCTGGCGGGCGCGCTGGCGGATGTCGGTCGCGGCTGCGGCGCGTGTGGCGTCGTCCGATGCGCGGACGTCGAGGGAGAAGTCGGCCTTGCCGGGGATGACGTTGCTGGCGCCCGGGGCGACCTTGATCTCGCCGACGGTGGCGACGAGGCCGGCCTTGGCGCCCTTCCGCGCGACGTCCTCGGCGAGCGCGATGACTTCGGCGGCGCCGGCCAGCGCATCGTGGCGGATCGCCATCGGCACCGTGCCGGCGTGGCCGGCCTCGCCGTGCATCTGCAGGCGGTAGCGGCCCTGGCTGGCGATCGCCGACACGACCGCCAGCGGCTCGTTCGATTGATCGAGCACCGGGCCCTGCTCGATGTGCACCTCGAGGTAGCCGATGACGTTGGCGCGGAGGTACGCCTCGGCGGCAAGGTGCGATGCGTCCGCGCCGAATTCGGCGAGCGCGTCGCGCATGGTCATTCCCTGCTCGTCCTTCATGTCGAGGACACTGGGACCTACGATGCCGGCGATGGTCGACGACGAGATCAGCGTCTTCGGATAGCGCACGCCCTCCTCGTCGCCAAAGGCCAGGACCTCCAGCTCGAAGGGCAGCGCGACGCCGCGGAGGCTAAGTTCCTCCGCCGCGATGATCGCGGCAATGACGCCGAGGTTGCCGTCGTACTTGCCGCCGTCGACGACCGTGTCGATGTGCGAACCGAGCAGCAGGCGCTTCTTCGCGCGCGGGCCATCCTTACCCGCCGCCCGGAGGCCGTGCATCGTGCCGACGGCATCCATGCGGACGGCGAGGTCGGCGCGGCGCATCCATTCGCCGACCAGCATCGCGGCGCGCTTGTGCTCCGGCGTCAGGTAGAGCCGCGTCAGGCGGCCCTCGTCGGCGCTGATCGTCGCCAGCGCCTCGATCATCGCTTCGGCGCGCTCGCCGAGCCGTTTGGTGTCGCTCATCCGAGGACCCGATCTTCCAGGCGGAAGCGGACGATGCGCGCCACCTGCTCCAGCGCGGTCCTGAACTCGACGTCGGGATCGTTGCCGACGCGGTCGGCGAAGCCCTTGAGGATGTCGTGCTTGGTCGCCCCGCGCACCGCGAAGATGAACGGGATGCCGTGGCGGTCGCGGTACTCGGCGTTCATTGCGGTGAAGCGGCGGAATTCTTCCGGTGTCAGCTTGTCGAGGCCGGCGCCGGCCTGCTCCCTCTTCGAGGCGTGCGTCAGGTCGCCGGCGATGGCGGCGCGGCCGGCGAGATCGGGATGGGCGAGCAGCAGCGCGCGCTGGCGCGCCTTGTCGGCGTGGGTGACGGCATCGGCGAACGCGCTGATCATACCGTCGCGCGAATGGAAGGGGCGCCGGTCGGCGGCCTCGGCGGCGACCCACGGCGCGTGCTCGGCGACGTCGCCGAACGCATCGACGAATTCGTCCTCGTCGAGCTGGTTGACGTCGTGCAGCGAGATCGGGAAATCGGCCATGGCCGCCAGAATCCTTCGGGTGGCGGACCTTCTATCGGTTCGTGAGGAAGGCGCCAAGCTGGCGGCGTTCCTCGGCCGTCATGCCGGTCTCGTTGCCGAGCGGCATGGTCGTGCCGTTGACGGCCTGGACCATGATCTGCGCGGCATGGCGGCGGATTTCCTCGACGCTAGTGAGGATCACGTCCTTCGGCGGCGCGTCGAAGCCCTGATGGGTCGGGTGGGCGGCGTGGCACATGGTGCAGTGCTTGTCGATTATCGCCACGACCTCGGCCTCGCCCACGCTCATGCCGGCCATCGCCGGATCGGTGCGCGGCGCCGTCAGCCAGATGGCGAGGCCGAGTGCCACGGCCGCTACCGGCAGCGTCCACGCGATCTTGCTGAACGGGTCGTGCGCGTCGTGGCGGTTGAGGAAATGGCGGACCGAGGCGCCGACGACGATGATCAGCGCGACGACCAGCCACGGCTGCGAGTTGGAGGTCAGCATCGGATAGTGGTTGCTCACCATCATCAGCAGCACGGGCAGCGTCAGGTAGTTGTTGTGCACGCTGCGCTGCTTGCCGATGGCGCCCAGCCGCGGGTCCGGCGCCTCGCCCTTCATCAGCGAGGCGACGATCTTGCGCTGGTTCGGGATGATGATGCCGAAGACGTTGAACGCCATGATCGTGCCGATGAAGGCACCGACATGGATGAGCGCGCCGCGGCCGGAGAAGATGTGCGTGAAGATCCACGCGGCGATCAGGATGAGGACGAAGACAGCGACGGCGAGGATCGTGGTGGCGTTGCCGATCGCCGACTTGCACAGCCGGTCGTAGATCACCCAGCCGAGCGCCAGCGCTACCACCGACAGGAAGATCGCCTGGATCGGCAGCATCGGCAGCACCGACTTGTCGATCAGGAAGACGTCGGCGTGCCAGTAATATTGCAGGATGAGCAGGCCGAAGCCGGTCATCCACGTCAGGTAGGCTTCCCACTTGTACCAGATGAGATCGGGCGGCAATTCCGGCGGCGCGACCAGATATTTCTCGACCTGATAGAAGCCGCCGCCGTGCACTTCCCAGGCGGTGCCGTAGACACCGGGGCGCATGTTCTCGCGCTTCTTCAGCGATAGATCGAGGGCGATGAAATAGAACGACGTGCCGATCCAGCCGATGCCCACCACCATGTGGGCCCAGCGGAAAGCGAGGTTCAGCCACTCGACGGCGAAGTCGGACATCAGCCCCCTGCCCCCTTCACGAAACGGGCGCGCCCCTTTCCGGAAGCGCGCCCGCCGATTTCGTGAGATCAGGCGCCGCCTATTGCGGAACCGGATCGTCGAAGCCCTTCACGAACTTGTTCAGGCCGAGCAGATCGCCGTCCGGAACAACGCTGCCGTCGGCCTGCGTCACCGAGCCGTCCTGCCAGGTGATCGGGCCCTTGAACGGCTGCAACTCGCCCGACTTGATCTTGGCGATCGAGTCTTCGGCAGCCGCCTTGACGTCGTCAGGCATGTTGGTCAGCGGGCCGACTTCGAGCAGGCCCTCCTTCAGCCCTTCCCAAACCTGCTGCGACTTCCAGGTGCCGTCGAGCACATCCTTTGTGCGCTGAATGTAGTACGGCGCCCAGGTGTCGAGCAGCGAGGCAAGGTGCGCCTTCGGGCCGAACGCCGACATGTCGGCAGCTTGGCCCATGCCGAAGACGCCGGCCTTCTCGGCCGCCTGCATCGGCGCGGGCGAGTCGGTGTGCTGGACGATGACGTCGGCGCCCTGGTTGATCAGCGTGTTCGCCGCATCGGCTTCTTTGCCGGGATCGAACCACGATCCGGTAGCGATGAACTTGATCTTGAAGGCAGGATTCACCGACTGCGCGCCGAGCATGAAGGCGTCCATGCCCATGACGACTTCCGGAATCCAGACCGGCACGACGTATCCGGCGAGACCCTTCTTGGACACCTTGGCGGCGATCTGGCCCATCACGTAGCGGCCTTCGTACCAGCGGGTGTTGTAGGTCGAGACGTTGTCGGCGACCTTGAAGCCGGTGGCGTGCTCGAACTTCACGTCCGGGAATTCGCCGGCAACCTTGATCGTGGCGTCCATGAAGCCGAAGGACGTCGTGAAGATCAGCTTGCAGCCGTTCTGCGCGAGGCCGCGGATCGGGCCTTCGGCATCTGCCTCGGGCACGTTCTCGAGGTAGGTCGACGCGTCGACCTTGTCGCCGAACTCCTTGGCGATGGCCTGGCGGCCGACGTCGTGCTGCTGGCTGTAACCGCCGTCGTTGTGCGGCCCGACGTACGCGAAGCACACCTTCAGCGGGTCGGCAGCTTGCGCGGCCCCCGTGGCCAACACGAAGCCACTCGCCAGTGCTGCGGCAGCTAACAGTTTACGCATGTAGGATTCTCCTTGTTCTTCCCTACGAATTCAACAATGGCAGAAACAAAGCAAGAAACGCGCCGGAATCCCCTATCGGTCGGGCACGAATGACTGCCCCAGACACGCCGGCGTATTGGACCGCAGAAGCATACGATTGCGCGAGATGATCACCAAGACCACCACCGTCGCGACGTAAGGCAACATGGTGAGAAACTGCGATGGCAGCGTGATGCCGTAGCCCTGAGCATTGAGTTGCAGGATGCCAACCGCGCCGAAAAGCAAGGCGCCGATGGCCACCCGGAACGGCAGCCAGGTGCCGAACACGACCAGCGCCAACGCGATCCAGCCGCGTCCGGCGGTCATGTTAGGGACCCACTGCGGCGTGTAGACGATGGACAGGTAGGCGCCCGCAAGCCCGGCGCAGGCTCCGCCGAAAAGCACGGCCAGAAAGCGCACCCTGATGACGGGATAGCCCAGCGCATGTGCCGAACCGTGGTTATCGCCAATCGCGCGGAGCACGAGCCCCGCGCGCGTGCGGAACAGGAACCACGAGACCGCGACCGTCAGCAGCACGGCGAAGTAGACAAGCGGGTCTTCGCCGAAGATCAGCGGCCCGACTATCGGTATATCGCCCAGCACGGGGATCTGCAGCCGCTCCAGTCCCAGTCCAGGCACGCTGACGAAGCGGTCGCCGATCAGTGCGGCGAGGCCGAGCCCCATGATCGTAAGCGCCAAACCGGAAGCGACCTGGTTGGTGACGAATATGAGCGTCGCGACCGCGAATATGGTCGCCATGCCCATGCCGGCGAGAATCCCGGCGAGGACGCCGATGACCGGAACGCCGGTCAGGTTGCCGGCGACGAAGCCGACCACAGCGCCCACAACCATCATGCCCTCGACGCCGAGATTGAGAACGCCGGAACGCTCGGTCACCAGTTCGCCCATGCCGGCCAGCAACAACGGCATCGACGCGGTGACGATTGTGAGCAGGATGCCGGTGATCTCAGCCGCGCCCATGCGTCGCCTCCGTCGCAACAACGGCCGGCGCCCGACGCCGCACCCAGCGAATGCGGTAGAAAATCAGCGTGTCCGTGGTCAGCACCAGAAACATCAGCACGCCCTGGAAGACGCTCGCGAACTGCGACGAGACGTGGAACTTGATTTGCACCGCCTGGCCGCCGACCAGCGACAGCGCGAGCACGAATGCGGCGGCAATGATGCCGAGCGGGTTGAGACGCCCCAGAAATGCAACGATGATCGCCGTGAAGCCGTAGCCCGGCGAGATGCTGATCTTGAGCTGGCCGAGCGGACCCATGACCTCCGAGATGCCGGCGAGCCCGGCGAGGCCGCCCGAGATCAGAAACGCCAGCAGCGTCATCCGGTTCTGACTGAAGCCGGCGAAGGCGCCGGCGCGCGGTGCCTGGCCAAGTACGCGAATCTGAAAACCGGTCAGCGTCCGGCGCAGCATGAACCACGCCGCTATCGCAACGACTATGGCGATATAGAAATTCAGCCGCAGGCCGAAGACGTTGGGCAGCACCTGGTCGGGGCTGAACGGCCGGCTGTTCGGGAAATTATGCCCGTTCGGATCGCGCCAGGGTGAGCGGGCCAGCCAGTCGAGCAGGTACTGGGCGATATAGACCAGCATCAGGCTGGTGAGGATCTCATTGGTCCCGAAGCGCACCTTGAGCAGCGCCGGAATTGCGGCCCAGGCCATGCCGCCGAGTATGCCGAGCAGGACCATTGCGAGGACGATGGCCGGGCCGCCGGTGTCCGGGAAGTAGATTGCTATCGCCGAGCCAAAGATCGCGCCTACGGCGAGCTGCCCTTCGGCGCCGATGTTCCAGTTGTTGGACAGGTAGCAGATGGCGAGGCCGACCGCGATCAGCAGCATCGGCGTCATCTTTACGATCAGGTCCTTGATCGACCAGAGCTGCGTCAGCGGCTGGATGAAGTAGGTGTAAAGCGCGTCGGCCGGGTTCAACCCAATCAGCGCGAAGATGACGCCGCCGACGAGGATGGCCAGGCCGAGCGCAATAAGCGGCGAAGTCAGCGCCAGGACTTTCGACCGTTCCGGCCGCCTGATCAGCTCAATTGCCATGCGCTTCCCCGTCCGGATGCTGGTGCGAGCCGCCCATGAGCAGGCCGATCTCCTCGCGCGTGATGCCGTGCGCCGCGTGGGCCGGCGACAGGTGGCCCTTGGAGATGACCGCGACGCGGTCGGATATCTCGAGGATCTCGTCGAGGTCCTGGCTGATGACCAGCACTGCCGAGCCCGAGCGGGCGAGGTCGATCAGCGACTGGCGGATGGTCGCCGCGGCGCCGGCGTCAACGCCCCACGTCGGCTGGCAGACGACGAAGACGCCGGGCTTGCGGTCGAACTCGCGGCCGACGACGAATTTCTGCAGGTTGCCGCCGGAGAGCGAGCCGGCGTCCGGATCGACGGTGCCCTTGCGCACGTCGAAGGTGGCGGTGACGCGGTCGACGATGTCGCGGGCGCCGCCGAAGTTGACGATGGTCGACTTGACCAGCCCCTCGCCGGTGCCGTGGCGGGTCAGCACGACGTTCTGCGACAGCGGCATGCGCGGCACGGCGCCGTGGCCGAGGCGCTCCTCGGGCACGAAGGCGGCGTTCAGCTTGCGCCGCACGTTGACATGGCGGCGACCGACCGGCTGGCCGTCGATGACGATGGCGCCGGGACGGTCGGCGAAGCGCTCGCCGGAGAGCGCGTCGAACAGTTCGTCCTGGCCGTTGCCGGCGACGCCGGCGATCGAGACGATCTCGCCGCCTTTGACCGCCAGCGAAATGTTGTAGAGGCCGACGGCGAACGCGTGCGCCTTGGGCAGCGACAGCTCGGTTATGGCGAGGCGCACGGGCGCGTCGGCGTTGGCCTGCGGCGGCGCGGTCAGGTGGCGGACCTCGGCACCGACCATCAGCGAGGCCAGCCGCGCGGCGGTCTCCTTCTGCGGGTCGCACTCGGCGACGACCTTGCCGTGGCGCAGGATTGTGGCGTGGTGGCAGATGGCGCGCACCTCTTCCAGCCGATGCGAGATGTAGAGAACGGAGACGCCCTCGGACGACAGGCGGCGCAGCACGACGAACAGGTCGTCGGCCTCCTGCGGCGTCAGCACCGAGGTCGGCTCGTCCATGATGATCAGTTCCGGCTCCTGCAGCAGGCAGCGCACGATCTCGACGCGCTGGCGCTCGCCGACCGACAGGTCGGCGACGACGGAATCCGGATTGAGCGGCAGGCCGTAGTCGGCGGAGACGGTCGCGATCTTCTTCTTGAGGTCGGCGAGCTTGGTATCGCCGGAGAGCGCCAGCGCAATGTTCTCGGCGACGGTCAGCGCGTCGAACAGCGAGAAATGCTGGAACACCATGCCGATGCCGAGCTGGCGCGCCGCGGCCGGGTTGGGGATGGTGACGGCCTTGCCCTTCCAGCGGACGGAGCCGCCGGTCGGCTGCAGCGAGCCGTAGAGAATCTTCACCAGCGTAGATTTGCCGGCGCCGTTCTCGCCGAGCAGGGCATGGATCTCACCCGGCTTGATCGAGAAGTTGATCGAGTCGTTGGCCCGAAGCGTGGCGAAATCCTTCGTGATACCAATGGCTTCCAGCGTCGGCTCGCCGGGGAGCCGGGTGAACGCCGCGAGCGGCTGCGCCTCCGCCATCTACGCCCGCCCCGCCATCGGCATTTCCCCCGCCTTCAAGGCCTCGTCGCGCTCGAGCAGCTCGACCACGGTCGTTGCCGCGATCACCGCCGGCAGCTTGGAGTGCACCGCCGAGGCGCCGATCGGGCAGACCATCTCGTCCACCCTTGCACGCGGGATGCCAGCTTCGGCGAGCTGGCGGGTGAAGCGGGCGCGCTTGGTCTTGGACCCGATGACGCCGACGTAGGGGAAACGCGGGTCGGCAAGGCCGACCGCGGCGACCGCAAGATCGAGCGGATGGCTGTGGGTCATCGCCAGCACGAAGGCGCCGTCGGGCGCCGCCGCCAGCACCGCAGCCGGGTCGTCGGCCTGCACGGTCGTGACGTTGGCCGGGACGTAGGCTGGGAACGAATCCGGGCGTGGGTCGATCCATGTCACGCGGAAGGGCAGCGGCGCCAACGCCAGGATCAGGGCGCGGCCGACGTGGCCGGCGCCGAAAAGATAGAGCGGCCGGCGCTCATCGCCGAAGCCTTCGGTCAGGACGCCGCCGGTGTAGGCGGCGGCGCCGGGCGCCAGCTCGTCCTGCTCGATAATCTCGCGGATGACGCCGCGATCCGAGATGAGCCGGCCGCGCGTCGTCAGGTTGCCGGTCGCCTCCTTCTCGGCCAGCGCCTTCACCTCGTCGCGCCGCTCGCGCTCGATCAGTTCCAGCACCAGCTCGACGTTGCCGCCGCAGCATTGACCGAGCTCCGGCCCCAGCGCGAAGCCGCGCGTCTCGGCCTTGGCGGCGTTCGGGTTGGCGAGTGCCGATTGCGCCATCGCGATCGCCTTCCATTCCAGCGTGCCGCCGCCGATCGTGCCGGTGAAGGTCGCGTCGGGGAACACGATCATGCGGGCGCCGGCGTCGCGCGGCGAGGAGCCGCGCTTGGCGGCGATGGTGACCATCGCCAGGCGGCCGTGCCGGTCGATCCCGTCCAGCACCTGACGCCAGATGGCGGTCATGTCTCGACCCCGGCCGGGCGGATGGCGCGCATGATCGCCTCGGGCGTCGCCGGCGCGTCGAGGCGCGGCATGACGGCGGGCTTGAGGCTACAGATGGCGTCGTTGATGGCGGAGAAGACCGAGATCGGCAGCATCAGCGGCGGCTCGCCGACGGCCTTGGAACGGTAGATCGATTCTTCTCGCGGTTGCCGCCCGATTCAAACAGCGCCACGCGGAAAATCGGCCGGCACGTCGGCCGAGGTCGGGATCTTGTAGGTCGAGGGCGCGTGGGTGCGCAGCCGCCCGGCCGAATCCCAGACCAGTTCCTCGGTGGTCAGCCAGCCCATGCCCTGCACGAAGCCGCCCTCGATCTGGCCGATGTCGATCGCCGGGTTGAGGCTCTTGCCGACGTCATGAAGGATGTCGACGCGGTTCACCTTCATCTCGCCGGTCATGGTGTCGACGGTGACCTCGGAGCACGAGGCGCCGTAGGCAAAATAATAGAACGGCCGGCCGCTCACCTTCTCGCGGTCCCACACGATCTTAGGCGTCTTGTAAAAGCCGGCGGCGGACAACTGGATGCGGTTGACGTAGGCGGCAGTCGCCAATTCGCCGAGGCTCATGGTCTGGTTGCCGATAAGCACGTTGCCGTTGGAGAATTCGACGCGCTCGCGCGTGACGTTCCATTCTCCTCGATGAAGGTGTAGAGCCGGTCCTTGATCTGCTTGCAGGCGTTGAGCGCGGCGTAGGCGTTGAGGTCGGTGCCGGCGGAGGCCGCGGTCGGCGAGGTGTTGGGCACCTTGCCGGTGTTGTCGCGGTGATCTTGACCATGTCGAGCGGCACGCCGAATTCCTCGGCGACGACCTGCGCTACCTTGACGTAGAGGCCCTGCCCCATCTCGGTGCCGCCGTGGTTCAGGCTGATCGAGCCGTCGCGGTAGAGGTGCACCAGCGCTCCGGCTGGTTCAACTGGATGAGCGTGAACGAGATGCCGAATTTGACCGGCGTCAGCGCGATGCCCTTCTTGAGGATCGGGCTCGTCGCGTTGAAGTCGGTGATCTCCTGCCGGCGCTCGCGATAGCTCGAGGTCATCTCGAGATCGGCGACCAGTTCGTGCAGGATATTGTCCTCGACGCGCATGCCGTAAGGCGTGCGGTCGCGGCCGACGCCGCCGTAGAAATTGGCCTTGCGCACGTCGAGCGGATCGCGCCCGGTGACATAGGCGATGTGATCCATCATGCGCTCGGCGAACAGCATGCCCTGCGGCCCGCCGAAGCCGCGGAAGGCGGTGTTGGATACCGTGTTGGTGCGCATCCGGCGCGTCAGGATCTTGCACGCCGGGTAGTAGTAGGAATTGTCGGCGTGGAACATCGTGCGATCGACGACGCCCAGCGACAGGTCCTCGGAGTGGCCGCAGCGCGCCGATAGCGTCACGTCGACGGAGCGCAGGGCGCCGTCGCGCGACACGCCGGCGGCGTAATCGACCCGGAAGTCGTGGCGCTTGCCGGTCATGATCATGTCGTCGTCGCGGTCGAGCCGCAGCTTGCACGGATGGCCGGTCTTCCAGGCGGCGAGCGCGGCGAGGCCCGCCCACTGCGAGGCCTGGCTTTCCTTGCCGCCGAAGCCGCCGCCCATGCGCCTGATCTCGACGGTGACGGCGTTGTCGTGCAGGCCCAGCACGTGGGCCACGACGTGCTGCACCTCGGTCGGGTGCTGGGTCGAGGAATGGACGAACATGTCGCCGTCCTCGCCGGGGATGGCGAGCGCAACCTGGCCTTCGAGATAGAAATGCTCCTGCCCGCCGATGCGGAACTCGCCGGTGATCTGGCGCGGCGAGCGCGTCATCTCCTCGGCCGGTTCGCCGCGCTCGAAGACGTAGTCGGGCAGCACCTTGGTGTCGGAGACCAGCGCATCGTCGACGTCGATGACCGGCATGGTCGGCGCCGTCGAGATGCGCGCCTTCTTGACCGCGCGCCGCGCCTGGTCGCGTGTGTCGGCGACGACGGCGAACAGCACCTGGCCGTAGAAGTTGACCTTATCGACGGCGATCAGCGGATCGTCGCCGATGTCCTTCGGGCTGACGTCGTTCTTGCCGGGGATATCGGCGGCGGTCAGCACCGTCACGACGCCGGCCGACGTCTTGGTCGCCTCGAGGTCGATGGCGGTGACGCGGCCTGCGGCGATCGGAGCATAGCCGCAGGCGACATGCAGCGTGCCGACCGGCTCAAGGATATCGTCGATGTAGAGCGCGGTGCCGGTGACGTGCTTGACCGCGCTGTCGTGGGCATACGGCTGGCGGACGATGGCGAAGCGTTCGGCGCCGACCTGCACCGGCGGCGACGTGGCCCCGCTGTTCGGCGTGTCAGCCGGCATTGGCGTCCACCCTCTCGCGCTGGCCGACGACGCGGGTGCGCGTGGTGGCCGTGCCGGCGGCCTCGATCAGGGCCTTGCCGAGCAGCGAGTGCGCCGTCTCCATGCGGTAGCGCGACGAGGCGCGGTGATCGTCGAGCGGCTTGAAGTCGTCGCGAAGCGCGGCGAAGGCGCGTGCCCACGCCTTGGAGTCGCGGAGCTGCTGGCCGGTCAGCGCGGCCTCGGCGTTCGAGGCGCGCTTCGGCACGCCGGCCATGCCGCCGTAGGCCAGCCGGCAGTCGGTGATCAGGCCGTCGGCGTTCACGGCGAAGCGGAATGCCGCCATGACGGCCGAGATGTCCTGGTCGAACCGCTTGGTGACCTTGTAGCAGCGGAAGATATGGTTCGGATCGAGCCGCGGCACGGTGATCGCCGTGACGAGCTCGCCCGGCTCGCGCTTCTGCTTGCCGTACTCGATGTAGAATTCCTCGACCGGCATGGAGCGCACCTGCCGCCCCTTGCGCAGTTCCAGCTTGGCATCGAGCGCGATCAGCATCGGCGGCGTGTCGCCGATCGGCGAGCCGTTGGCGACGTTGCCGCCGACGGTGCCCGAGGCGCGCACCTGCGTGGAGCCAAGGCGGCGCAGCAGCTCGGCTACGTCGGGATCGATCTTGGAAAGATACGGCCCGGCCTGCGCGTAGGTCGCGCCGGCGCCGATGATGATCTCGTGGCCGGTGTCCTCGACGCCGTCGAAGTTCGCCACCTTGCCGATGTGGATCACCTTCGGGATGTCGCGGAGCTGCTTGGTGATCCACAGCCCGACGTCGGTGGCGCCGGCGACGATCACCGCATCGGGGTGCTTGAGGTAGAGCGCGGAGAGCGAATCCAGCGAGGCGGGCGCGGCGAAGAACGTCTCGTCGTCGCCGACGAACACGTCCTCGCCGTCGGAGAGAAACTGCAGCACGCCCATCATGTCGCCGGCGCCGGTGCGGAAGCGATCCTTGCGCGGCTCGGCGCAGGCGGCGAGCGCCGCGTCGACGATCGGGCGATAGCCGGTGCAGCGGCAAAGGTTGCCGGCGATGGTGTCGTTGATTTCCTGGCGCGACACCGGCCCGTCGGTCGACTGGTAAAGCGTGAACAGCGACATGACGAAGCCTGGCGTGCAGAAGCCGCACTGCGAGGCGTGGTTCTCGACCATCGCCAACTGGATCGGGTGGAGCGTGCCGCCGGCCTGCACGAGATCCTCGACCGTGACGACCTCGGTGCCGTCGACCTGGCCAAGCAACTGGATGCACGAGTTCACCGCCTCGTAGGTCAGCTTGCCGTTGCGCAGGCGGCCGAGCGCGATCGTGCAGGCGCCGCAGTCGCCCTCGCCGCAGCCTTCCTTCGTCCCGGTCGAGCCTTCGTTCTCACGCAGATAGTCGAGCAGCATCATGGTCGGCGGAACGTCGACCAGTTCGACCAGGCGGCCGCGGCGGATGAATCGGATCGTGGGACGCATCTACTCAGCTACCCCGGTAGGTCGAATAGCCGTACGGCGAGAGCAGCAGCGGCACATGATAATGATCGGCCGCCGCGGCGATGCCGAAGCGGATGGGCACGACGTCAAGGAACGCGGGCTCAGCGAGTTTCGCGCCGGCGCGACGGAGATAGTCGCCGGCATGGAAGCGGAGCTCATAGACGCCGGCGGCGAAGGCATCGCCCTCGAGCAATGGGCGGTCGACGCGGCCATCGACGTTGGTGGTCGCGACCGTCACCGGCTCGGCGCCGCCGCCGATGCGGAACAACTCGATCACCACGCCCGCCGCCGGCTTGCCGGAGGCGGTATCCAGAACATGCGTCGTCAGGCGTCCCATAGAGCCTTCGTTTCCATGCGCGCGTCCCGCCGGTTCGGGCCGGCAGCGCCGCCGCGTCGCGCATTTCAGCAGAACCCAAGTTGTCACAATGGATTATGCCTATTTGCTGTTCAACGCTATTTTTCGGCGCACCGTGGCGCGGTTTTGATCATGGGCTGGGGAAAAGCCCCGTCCTCCCCTCCACTGTCATCCTTCGGCGGCGCGAAGCGCCGACCGGAGGACCCGCCTCCGCAAAGTCATCGCCATTGGGCCCGCGTCCCTTGATCCTCCGGTCGAGGCCTTCGGCCGCGCCGAAGGAATGGGAGAACACGGAAGTGCGTCGCCCAACCCAACTCCGCTTTTCCCGCGAAGGCGGGGACCCAGGAGGCACAGCGCCTTCGGACCGCCAGGGCTCACGTACAGGCACCCGGGCCCCCGCCTTCGCGGGGGAAGCGGAGATCAGGGAATCAACACCGTCGCCCCGGTCGTCTTTCTGCTTTCCAGCGCCCGGTGCGCCTCGACCGCATCCTTGAGCGCGAACGTCTGCCCGATCGCGACCTTCACCGTGCCTTCGGCGATCACCGCGAACAGCGCCGCGGTGGCCTGCTCGAGGTCGGCACGCTTGCCGAGGTAGTGCCCCGTGGTCGGCCGCGTCGCGAACAGCGAGCCCTTCTGCATCAGCAGGATCGGCGGGAAACGCCGGCACCGGACCCGACGCGTTGCCGAAGGTAACCCACGTGCCGATCAGCCGCACGCAGTCGAGCGTCGCCGGGAAAGTGTCGGCGCCGATCGAGTCATAGGCAACATCGACGCCGATGCCGCCGGTGATCTCCTTGACGCGCGCGACATAATCCTCGGTGCGATAGTTGAGGACGTGGTCGCAGCCGTTGGCCCTGGCAAGCGCCATCTTGTCGTCGCTGCCGACCGTGCCGATGACGGTGGCGCCCAGTGCCTTCGCCCACTGGCAGGCGATCTGGCCGACGCCGCCGGCGGCCGCGTGCCAGAGAATCGTGTTGCCCTTCCCGACCTTGAAGGTGCGGTGGAGCAGATAATACGCGGTGACGCCCTTGAGGAACGCCGCGGCAGCGACGCGGTCGTCGATGCCCTTCGGCACAACGACCAGTTTCTCGGCGGGGATCGTGCGCACCTCGGCATAGGCGCCGACCGAGCCCTGATAGGCGACGCGGTCGCCGACCTTCACCACGGTGACGCCGGCGCCGACGGCTTCGACGATGCCGACGCCCTCGTTGCCCATGGTTGCCGGCAGCGGCAGCTTGTAGAGGCCGCTGCGCTGGTACATGTCGATGAAGTTCAGGCCGATCGCGGTGTGGCGGACCAGCGCCTCGCCGGCGGCCGGCGACCGCGTAGGAATTTCTACCCATTCCAGGACTTCCGGCCCGCCGGTGCGGGAAATACGAATAACGTAAGCCATGATCCGTGACTCTTCGCCGCTAACGCGTGGCCGCGCTTGCCAAATCAGCGGCCGGGTCGCATTCCTACGTCTCCCCCTCGCCGGACTGCAAGCCGCATGTCCTCCCCTACTCTACCGGCGCCCCGCCCGGTCGCCCCGTCCGATCTGTTCACGCCGAAGCTGATCAGCACCTTCCGTGAGGGCTACAGCGCGGCGGATTTCGGCCGCGACGTCATCGCCGGGCTCACCGTCGCCGTCGTCGCCCTGCCGCTGTCGATGGCTATCGGCATCGCCTCCGGTGCGACGCCGGCGCATGGGCTGGTCACGGCCATCGTCGCCGGCTTCCTGATCTCGGCGCTGGGCGGCTCCCGCTTCCAGGTCGGCGGGCCGACGGCGGCGTTCATCGTCGTGGTCTTCGCCACCATCGCGCGGCACGGCTACGAGGGGCTGCTGCTGGCGACGCTGATCGCCGGCGTCATCCTCGTCGTCGTCGGCGCACTGCGCCTCGGCACCTTCATCAAGTACATCCCCTACCCTGTGGTCACCGGCTTCACCGCCGGCATCGCGGTGTCGATCTTCGTTTCGCAGATCAAGGATCTGCTCGGGCTGTCGGTGGCGCTCCCCGGCGACTTCATCCCCAAGATCGCGGCGCTCGGCGCCGCGTTGCCGCAGACCAACTTTGCGGCGGTCGGCGTCGCGGCGCTGTCGCTCGCCATCATCATCGCCGTCCGCATCTACCGGCCGAAGTGGCCCGGCTTCCTGATCGCGCTCATCATCGGCGGCGGCGCCGCCGTCGTGTTCGGCCTCGACGTGCCGACCATCGGCTCGGCCTTCGGCGGCATCCCGCGTGAATTGCCGGTGCCGGTGCTGCCGCCCATCGACCTCGCCAAGATCCGCGAGGTGCTGCCCGACGCCGTCACCATCGCACTGCTCGCCGGCATCGAGTCTCTCCTTTCCGCCGTCGTCGCCGACGGCATGACCGGCCGGCGCCACCGCTCCAACGTCGAGCTGATCGCGCAGGGCGTCGCCAACATCGCCTCGTCGCTGTTCGCCGGCCTGCCGGCCACCGGCGCCATCGCGCGCACCGCCACCAACATCCGCGCCGGCGCCAAGTCGCCGATCGCCGGCATCCTGCATGCGGTGTTCCTGCTCATCGTCGTGCTCGCCGCGGCGCCGGTGCTGTCCTACGTGCCGCTGGCGGCGCTCGCCGCGATCCTCGCCTTCGTCGCCTGGAACATCGGCGAGTTCGGGCACATCCGCACGATCATGGTGAGCGCCTCGTGGGGCGACCGCGTCGTGCTGCTGGTGACGTTCGTGCTGACCGTGCTGGTCGACCTTACCGTCGCCATCGAAGCCGGGGTCGCGCTCGCCGCGCTGATGTTCATGCACCGCATGGCGAACGCGGTCGAGATCGAGGAGCGTCGCCTCGAGGAGCGCGACGAAGCGCTGGCGCCGGCCGGCGACACGCACACCATCGTCTATCGCATCAACGGCCCGTTCTTCTTCGGCGCGACGCAGAAACTGGCGACCGTGCTCGACAATATCGGCGACACGCCGCGCGCCTACATTCTCGACCTCGGCGCCGTGCCGATGATCGACTCAACCGCGATCGCAATGCTGGAATCATTCGTCGCCAAGGCCAACGCGCGCAACATCGCCGTAGTGTTCGCCGCGACGACGCCCGCGGTACGCAAGACGCTGGCCCGCTTCGGCATCGCACCGCCGCACATCCGGTTTGTCGAGACCGTCGAGGCGGCGCGGGTCGCGGCGTAGCGGTCCAAGCCAGTTTCATTTCTCTCGCGGCCGGTGCCGCCTCTCCGCCTTTGTGGTGAGGGCCGAAATCGATGTGGCGGCGCCCCCTCCACCATGCTTCGCATGGTCCCCCTCCCCCGCTGTGCGGGGGAGGACCAATCCGCGCCTCCGGTGCTCCCCCGTTTACGGGGGAGCTGTCGGCGAAGCCGACTGAGGGGGCCGCTCTCCTGACATGATCGCGACGCGTCGGGTTGTATTGGGTTCGCCTAGCCGCTACCCACACACCCCCATGCGCAACGCCCTCACTGTCATCCTCGCCGCCGTCACGATCGACGCCATCGGCATCGGTCTGATCTTCCCGATCCTGCCGAGCCTCATCGCCGACGTCACCCACTCGCCGCAGGTCGCGACGCTCTACGGCGTGCTGCTGGCGATCTACGCGCTGATGCAGTTCGTCTTCTCGCCGGTGCTCGGAATGCTGTCGGACCGCTACGGCCGGCGGCCGGTGCTGCTCGTCTCGCTCGCCGGCGCTGCGATCGACTATCTGATCATGGCGTTTGCGCCCGCGCTCTGGTTCCTGTTCGTCGGCCGCGCCATCGCCGGGCTGACCAGCGCCAACTTCGCCGTCGCCACGGCCTACCTCGCCGACATCACGCCGGAAGACGAACGCGCGCGTCGCTTCGGCTATCTGCACGCCTGCTTCGGCATCGGCTTCATTCTGGGCCCGCTGATCGGCGGCGCGCTGGGAGACGTCTGGGTGCGGGCGCCGTTCATCGCCGCGGCGTGCCTCAACGCCGGCAACTTCGCGCTGGCGCTGTTCGTGCTGCCGGAGTCGCGCAAGGGCGTGCGGACGCCGGTGACGCTGTCGAACTTCAATCCGTTCGCGTCGCTGCGCTGGGCGTTCACCATCAAGGCGCTGCTGCCGCTGATGGCGCTCTACTTCCTGTTCAATTTCATCGGCCAGGTCTACGGCACGATCTGGGCCCTCTACGGCCACGACCGCTTCGGCTGGGACACCTTCATGATCGGCGTGTCGCTCGCCGGCTTCGGCGTGTTCCATGCCGGATCGCAGGCGCTGCTCACCGGCTCGGTCACCGGGCGGCTCGGCCCGCGGCTGTCGCTGCTGGCCGGCATGGCGTGCGAGACGGCCGGGCTGGTGCTCCTCGCCTTCGTCGCCCAGGGCTGGATGGTGTTCGTGCTGCTGCCGCTGTTTGCGCTGGGCGGCATCGGTCTGCCGGCGCTGCAGTCGCTGCTCACCAACACCGTCGGCGCCGACCGGCAGGGCCAGTTGCAGGGCGTGCTCGGCTCGCTGCTCAGCCTCGCCTCGATCTTCGGGCCGCTGGTCTTCTCGTCGATCTATTTCCTGTCGTCGGCGAAGCTGCCCGGCCTCGTCTGGCTGTTCACGGCCGCCGTCTACCTCGGCACGCTGCCGCTGATCCTCAGGACGCCGCGCGCCGTTTCAGCGAGCCCGCAAACAGCGCACTGAGGATCATCAGCGGCAGGATCGCAGCAAGTCCGACGCGCAGCCCGGCGCCCTCAGCGACGAAGCCGACCAGCGGCGGGCCGACGATCGATCCGATGTAGGCGATGACCGCCAGCGCCGCGACGTTGGTCGCCGGCGCGCGGTCGCCGAGCCCTGCGGCCGCCGTCACCGCCAGCGGGAAGCCCAGCGACACGCCGATGCCGAGCGACGCGAAGCCGAGGGTGGCGATGTAGATATTGTTGGCGCCGAGCAGCACGAGCACGCCGAGCACCGCCATCACCGCACAGAAACGGCCGAGCGCGACCGGGCCGAAGCGATCGGTCAGCGCGTCGCCGGAAAGCCGGCCGATCGCCATGAACAGGGAGAACGAGCCGAAGGCGATGGTCGCGATACCGGGCGACGTGCCGATCACCTCGCGGAGATAGACCGCGCCCCAGTTGCGCGTCGTCAGTTCCGCGAGCAGCACGCCAAAAGCGAAGATGCAAAGGCCGACCATCGCCTTCGACGGCAGGCTGACGATCGGCGCGCGCGTCAACGGCGCCTTCCGGTCCAGCGACGGCAGAGCCCACGCAACCCAGAGGCCCAGAGGCAAGGCGACGATGCCGGTGATCAGCAAATGCCAGCGCGTATCGATGGCGTATTGCGCGAACTGGAACCCGGCGACGATGCCGAGTATCTGGCCGAGGCTCCAGAAGCCGTGGCAGGTCGACATGATGCGGCGGCCGATGTCGTCCTGGACGCGCGCCGCCTCGACGTTGGTGGCAATGTCGATGGCCACATACGTCCCGCCCATCAGGAACAGCACCGCGGCAAGGCTCGGCACGTTCCACGCCCAGCCGGGCAGGAACTGGCAGAGCGTGAACGCGACGAGCCCGCCCATGATCGTGCGGCGCGGCGTCAGCTTCTCGATCAGGCGCGCGACCAGCAGCGTGCCGATAAATCCGCCGATCGGAATGCCGAGCAGCGCCAGCGACAGGTCGGCAGGACCGATCCCGAGTTTCGCCTGCAGATCGGGAATGCGCGGATAGAAGTTGTTCACCTCCGCCGACTGGATGAAGAACGTCAGCATCACCAGCCGGGCGGGCGTGAACAGTTTGCTCACGCCTAGCTTTGCCCGTTCTTCTTCGTCCGGTTGCGGCGCGCGATGATGTTGAGGGCCTCAACGCCGGTCGAGAACGCCATCGCCGCATACAGGTAGCCGCGGGGGATGTGGAAGCCGAGGCCGTCGGCGACCAGCGAGAAGCCGATCATCAGCAGGAACGCCAGCGCCAGCATGCGCGTCGTCGGATGGCGGTGGATGAAGGCGGCGATGGTGCCCGAGGCGGCGTACATCACGGCGACCGCGAGTATGACGGCGACGATCATCACCGAGACATGCTCGGCGATGCCGATGGCCGTCACGATCGAGTCGATCGAGAAGACCACGTCGATGACGACGATCTGCGCGATGATCGCGCTAAACGCGGCGCCGGCGACCTTGCCGAGGTTCGCCTCCTCCTCGCCCGCCGCCTCGACGTCCTTGTGGATCTCCTGCGTCGCCTTGACCAGCAGGAACAGGCCGCCGGCGAGCAGGATGATGTCGCGGAAGGAGAAGCCGTGGCCGAACAGGGCGAACAGCGGCGTCGTCAGGCCGATGAGAACGAACAGCACCGAGAGCAGCGCGATGCGGAAGACCAGCGCCAGCGCGAGGCCGATCTGGCGGGCGCGCTGGGCCTGCTCGGGCGCCAGCTTGCCGACGATGACCGAGATGAAGACGATATTGTCGATGCCGAGAACGATCTCCAGCACCGTCAGCGTCACAAGGCTCGCAAGGATTGTCGGATCGGTGATCCAGGCAATGATGTCCACGGGCGGTCTCCGTCAGGGGGCCGGGCGTGTGTACTGCAAATACGCCCCGATCACCGCGAAGTAGGCATTGACCAGGGCGAATACCACCACCAGCCACGTCGGCGGCGCGAGATTGGTCCACAGGCAGACGAGGCCCAGGATCGCCCACACGGCGCACATGGCCAGGGTCAGAGTGCGCATGCGCTTGACGCGGATGGGGTGGACGAACTCGACGCCAGTGAAGGTGAGCACCGAGAAGGCCGCGATGATCAGCAGCGTGATCCACTGCGGCCACTGGTAGATCATCAACTGGAAGACGACGACGTTCCACACCGCCGGGAAGCCGCGGAAGGCGGCATCCGGCGTCTTCATGCGCGTGTCGGCGAAGTACATCGCACCGACGACGGCGACGACCAGGCCGGCCATGACGCCGTAGGGCTGCGAGAGCAGGTCGCTGCGCACCAGGATGATCGCCGGAACCAGCACGTAGGTCGCGTAGTCGATGACGAAATCCAGCAGCGCGCCGTCGAACCACGGCACGCGCTCGATCACCTGGCGGCGGCGCGCCAGCGGCCCGTCGAGGCCGTCGACGATGAGCGCGATGCCCAGCCAGAAGAACGCGAGCTGCCACTGGTTGTCGGCGGCGGCCAGCGACGCGGCAAGGGCCAAAGCGGCGCCGCTCGCGGTCAGCAAATGCACCGCCCAGACGTCCCAGTTCTTCATTTGGTCCCTTGGTCCCCGTGGCCTCTTGCGAGGGCCTGCCCTGCTTTCGCTTATCTCACCGCGGCTGGCAAGGGTTTGGCGCCCGGCCGGCCAAGTTCAGCACGGCTTTCCTTGCCGCACGGTTGCAGGGGCCCTAATTATCGGCAAAACGCCAAAGGATTCAGTGCCATGCAGAATTTCGCTCCTCTCTCGGCAACGATCGGCGGGCTGCTCATCGGGCTCTCCGCGACGCTGCTCTGGGTGTTCAACGGGCGCACCGCCGGCATCTCCAACATCGCCGGCGGCATCTATCCGATCCGCCGCGGCGACGAGCTCTGGCGCTTCGTGTTCCTGGTCGCGCTGCCGATCGGCGCGTATCTGGGCTACCAGTTCGCGCCGCTCGTGTTCGCCGAGGTGCCGAAGACGCTGCCGCAGATTTCGGCGACGCCGATATGGCTGGTCGGCACCGGGCTGCTGGTCGGCGTAGGTACGCGCGTCGGGCGCGGCTGCACCTCGGGCCATGGCATTTGCGGGCTGTCGCGTCTCTCGGTCCGCTCGTTCGTCGCGGTCGGCGTCTTCATGGCCACCGCCATCGTCACCGTCTTCATCATGAGGCACGTCGTCTGATGAACCGCACCCTCACCGGCCTCGCCACCGCCGCGATCAGCGGCATCCTGTTCGGCGTCGGCCTGTCGGTCGCGCGCATGACCGACCCGCAGAAGATCTGGAACTTCCTCGACCTCGCCGCCATCCCTTCCGGCGGCTGGGACCCGAGCCTCATCTTCGTCATGGTCGGCGGCATCCTCGTCGGCCTTGTCGGCATGCGCCTCGACCGCATCCTCGGCCTCAAGCAGCCGCTTGCCGCCCCCGCCTTCATCAAGACGGCGCGCACCAAGGTCGATACGCAACTGGTCGCCGGCGCCGCGATCTTCGGCATCGGCTGGGGCCTGTCCGGCTTCTGCCCCGGCCCGTCCATCGCTGACCTCGGCCTGGTGCCGGGCGATGTCTGGCTGTTCGTGGTCGCGATGTTCGTCGGCTCGTGGGTCGCGGGGCAGGTACTGGAATGGACCGACCGGCCGACGGTGGCGAGCGCGCCGGCGCAGTAGCGGCCTGGTCGGCATCCTCTGCCTCGTCACCCCGGCGGCGAAAGCCGGGGTCCAGCGACGACCGCGAGGATGGGCGGCCGTCGCAATGGGTCCCGGCTTTCGCCGGGACCACGACTGTGGTGATCTAGTGCCATGAAATCCGCCACCATCGCCGTCGTCGGCGCCGGCCCCGTGGGCCTGGCCGCCGCCGTGCTGCTCGCCGACGCCGACTACCACGTCGCGCTCATCGCCCCGGCCGCACCATCGCCCGACCGCCGCACGTCTGCTCTGATGGCAGGCTCTGTCGCACTGCTCGAGAGACTGGGCGTCTGGCCCGGCCTCACCGCGGACGCCGCGCCGCTGCGCACCATGCGCATCATCGACGGCACCACGCGCCTGATCCGCGCGCCGGAGGTCGCCTTCGAGGCGAGCGAGATCGGCCTCCCCGCCTTCGGCTACAACACTGCCAACGCTGCGCTGGTCGCCGCGCTGGAACGCGCGGTCGCCGAGCGCGGCGTGGCGCGCATCGATGCGATGGCCGAGGGCGCCGCCTTCGAGGACGCCGGCGTGACCATCACGACGTCGGCCGGCAACCCGGTCGCGGCGCGCCTCGCCATCGCCGCCGACGGCCGCAAATCGAAACTGCGCGAAGCCGCAGGCATCGCGACGCAAGACTGGAGCTACCCGCAGGCGGCGCTGGTCTGCAACCTCGCCCACTCCCTGCCCCATCGCGATACCTCGACCGAGTTCCACACCGAGCACGGCCCGTTCACGCTGGTGCCGCTCGCCGGCAACCGCTCCAGCCTCGTCTGGGTCGACACGCCGGCGGAGTCGGCGCGGCGCCTCGCATTGCCCGATGAAGCCATCGCCGCCGAGATCGAGACGCGTTCCGCATCCATCCTCGGCGCGGTCACGGTCGAAGGCCGGCGCCAGGTGTTCCCGCTGTCCGGCATGAGCGTCACGAACTTCGCCGCCAAGCGCGTGATGCTGGTCGGCGAGGCGGCGCACCTGTTCCCGCCGATCGGCGCGCAGGGCCTCAACCTCGGCTACCGCGACGTCGCCGCGCTGGGCGAGGTCCTCGCCGGTCCCGTCTCCGACCCCGGCGCCACCGCGCACCTCGAGGCCTACGATCGCGCCCGCCGAGTCGATGTGTTGACGCGCACCGCTGCGGTCGACGCCATGAACCGCACGCTGCTCTCCGATTTCCTGCCCGTGGCGGCACTCCGCGGCCTCGGCCTGTTCCTGATCGACCGCGTGCCGCCGCTCCGCCGCTTCGCCATGCGCCAGGGCGTCGCCGTCCCCTAGCGGAACGGATCGCCGGGCAGCATCCGGCCCATCAGCAGGATCACCGTGAAGGTTAGCGTCGCGACCGCCACGACCGAGCCCAGCAGCACCGCGACCGAGGCGCGGTCGGCGTAGACCTTGTAGCGGCCGGCGATGGCGATGACGCCCGCCGCCGGCGGCAGCGCCGCGATCAGGATCGCGGTGTTGACCCACACCGGATCGAAGCCGCCGACCCACGACAGCAGCAGGTAGACGATCAGCGGGTGGGCGACGAGCTTCACCGCCACGACGATCGGCGTCTCGATGGCCAGCGGCGCGAACGTGCGCTGCGACAATCCGATGCCCAGCAGGAACAGCGCGCCCGGCGCCGCGGCGTTGCCGACAAACGACAGCGCGCCCTCGATCGGCCCCGGCAGGCGCAGCCCGAAAGCCAGCGCGACGAAGCCCAGCAGCGTCGCGATGATCGCCGGGTTCAGCGCGACCTGCCGCGCGATTTCCTCGGTCAGCTTGCGCGGGTTGCTGCGCACGGTGCCGCCGAGCGCCATCATCAGCGGCGTCACGATCAGCAGCATCGTCGTCTCGAACGAATAGATGAGCGCCACCGGCGCCGCCGCCGCGGTGCCGAAGGCGGCGATGACCAGCGATGGCGCGAGGTAGGCGGTGTTGGAATACGAGCCGGCGAGGCCCTCGACCGTCGCCTCGGGCACGTTGCCGCCATTGATGAGCGCGCCGACCGAGAAGGCGATGGCGAAGGCGCAGTAGGTCGCGAACGTCGTCGTGGCGACAAATGCCCAGCCCGAAACGATCGGCGCCGGCGTCGCGACGATCAGCACGAAGAAGAGCGCCGGCAGCGCGATCGTGAAGACGAAAAATTCCAGCGCCGCGACGCCGTCGGGCGCGACCAGGCGCAGGCGTCCGGCACCGTAGCCCAGCGCGATCACCCCGAAGAAGGGCACCAGCAGCGTCAGAATTTCGTCCATCGCCCGCCCGGCATGCCGTGTCCCGTTCCCTCTTCCGCCGGCGCCGAATCGGCGGCGCGGCCCGCCGCCATCATGCCCTCACTTCCGGCCACACCGCGCGCCGTTCTTGCCTTTGGCGGCGGCGGTTTGACATCGGAGCGTCAACATGCCCTTAAGGCGCGAAAGGGGCGGTCGCGTTACGATCGCCGGAGTTTTTCGCATGGGCCAGGCCCGCACCGCCAAGTTCGCCATCGGGCAGATCGTCCGCCACCGGGTGTTCCCGTTCCGTGGCGTGGTGTTCGACGTCGATCCGATTTTCGACAACACGGAAGAGTGGTGGCTGGCGATTCCCGAGGACGTGCGCCCCTCGAAGGACCAGCCTTACTACCACCTGCTCGCCGAAAACGCGGAGAGCGAATACATCGCGTACGTCTCCGAGCAGAACCTTCTGCCCGACGAATCGGGCGAGCCGCTCCGCCACCCGCAGATCAGCGAATTCTTCGACGGCCGCGAGGGCGACGTCTATGTCGCGCGCGACCGCGGGTTGAATTAGCCGGACACGAGCCGCCCTCTGCGAGGCTTCCTACCGTGGTAGGGACACCCCTCCCCCAAAACGCAAGCGTCGCGCGCTCAACAAAAAAGGCGCGGGCCTTGCGACCCGCGCCTTCAAAATCAAATCGAACCAGCCTAGTTCGCCGGCGCGCCCGTTTCCTGGCGCTGCTTGTCGATCATGCGCTGGGCCGCGGCCTTGGCGGCGTCCTGGAACTGCTTCGACTTCTCGACCTGCTGGGCGCGCAGCGCCACCGGGTCGATGCCCTCGCCGTCGAACGACTTGGCGAAGCCACTGAGCGACAGTTTGATCGGCAGTTGCTGGTTGGCGCCGTTGGTCACGACCAGCGCCAGCTCGTTGCCCTTGCGCAGCGCCGCGATGAAATCGTCGCCGACATCGACCGCGATGAAGCATCCCGGGGGCAGGTCCTGCAGCGGCGGGTTGCACTGCATGAACTGCGCGGTGGCCTTGGCCTGGCCGTCGACCGCGAGCACCACGCCGGCGGGAATGACGAAGCCCAGCGGCACGAAGCCGCCGATGCCGTATTTCTTGTCCGGCTTGGGTTGGATGCCGATCGAGGCGCGGACGCTGCCGTCCTGGTTGAGCCACAGCTCCTGCGAGGTGTTGCAGATCGTGGTCTTGCCGTCCGGCGAGGTGCCGCAGGTCTTGGTCCACGGCGGCGGCGCGTCGCCGGTCGGCGCGGCGGCAGCGGGAGCGGCGGCCGGGGCCGCGGCGTCCTGCGCGCTCGCGGCGAAGGCCGGCGCGGCAAGCGCGAGGCCCAGCGCCGCCATCGGCAGGAGCCGGCGCAGCAACGATTTCATTTCGAGATAAGCCATCGAGCGTCTTCCCCACCTGGTGTGCCGGCCGCGTTCGGCGGCTTGGCAGAAATATCGTCGGCCCTGACCGAGCCGCGCACCGTCCGTGCGCGGACCCCGCATTTCCCGCGCTTTGGCCGTGAAATACGGCGGGACGGTGACCGCTGGAGAGGCATCATTAGCCCGGCGCACCGGCGATTTCCAGCGCTTCGGATGCTCTTCGCGGCCGGTCACTCTCCTCATTCCGTGTGGTAGGTTAATGACGGAATCCGCGGCCGAACGACGCCGCGCCAGCAGAGGGTGCCAGGCCAGCCATGACCGCGATGATCCTGTCGATTTCGCTCCGCCGTCCGATCGCCGCGGCGATCGCGGCGACGCTTGGCCTCGGCATCATGCCGCAGATCGCCGCCGCGGCGCCGATGCACGGCATCGCCATCATCGGCGACCCGGCGCTGCCCGCCGATTTCGACCACCTGCCCTACGCCAACCCCGATGCGCCGAAGGGCGGCACGCTCACCTACGGCGTCGTCGGCACCTTCGACAGCCTCAACCCGATGATCGTCCAGGGCGGCACGACCTCGGCGCGCGGGCTGACCGATCCGGTGTTCGGCAACCTCGTCTACGAGACGCTCCTGTCGCGCAGCGCCGACGAGCCCTACACGCTCTACGGCCTGATCGCCGAGAAGGTCGAGACGCCGCCTGACCGGAGCTGGGTCGAGTTCACCATCAATCCGAAGGCGAAATTCTCCGATGGCGTTCCCGTCACCGTCGACGACGTGATCTTCACGATGGAATTGCTGCGCGACCACGGCAACCCGAACTTCAAGGCGCGCTACTCGAAGATCGAAAGCGTCGACCGCGTCGGGCAATACGGCGTGCGCTTCAACATCGCCAAGGCCAAGGACCGCGAGCTGCCGCTGCTCCTCGGTCTGATGCCGGTGCTGCCCAAGCACGCCATCGACGTCGATACCTTCGAGAAGTCGACCCTGACGCCGATCATCGGCACCGGCCCGTACATCCTCTCGGAGGTCCACGCGCCGGACTACACGATCTACAAGCGCAATCCGGACTACTGGGCGAAGGACCTGCCGATCAAGCGCGGGTTTGACAACTACGACCAGATCCGCATCGACTACTACCGCGACGCCAGCACGATGTTCGAGGCGTTCAAGAAGGGCCTCTACGACATCCAGATCGAAGGCGATCCGGCGCAGTGGAACAGCGCCTACGATTTCCCGGCGGTCAATGACGGGCGCATCGCCAAGGAAGTCTTCAAGACCGAGACGCCCAAGGGCATGTCGGGCTTCGCCTTCAACACGCGCCGTCCGATCTTCGCCGATGTGCGCGTGCGCCGGGCGCTGGCCGAGCTGCTCGATTTCGACTGGATCAACAAGAACCTCTATTTCGGCGCCTTCGTGCGCGCCTCGGGCTTCTACAACGACTCCGACCTGTCCTCGATCGGCCGCCCGGCGAGCGACAAGGAGAAGGCGCTGCTTGCCCCCTTCCCCGACGCCGTCGCGCCCGACGTGATGGACGGCACCTACCGCGCCACCAACGCCAACGTCGCCGGCGGCGACCGCGCGGTGCTGCAGAAGGTGGTCAACGAGCTCAAGGCTGCCGGCTGGGAGCTCAAGGGCAGCCAGATGGTGAACAGCGCCGGCGCGCCGTTCGCCTTCGAGATCCTGGTCACCAACAAGGAAGACGAGCGCCTCGGCCTCGCCTACCAGCGCGTGCTGGAGCGCATCGGCATCGCGGCGACCATCCGCACCGTCGACTCGACCCAGTACCAACTCCGCCGCAAGACCTTCGACTTCGACATGGTCCGCAATACCTGGGGGGCGTCGCTGTCGCCGGGCAACGAGCAGATCAACCGCTGGAGCCCGTCGGTCGCCGACGCCGAGGGCTCGTTCAACTATCCCGGTGCCAGGGAACCGGCCATCGACGCCATGATCCAGGCCATGGTTTCGGCCGGCACGCGCGAGGATTACGTTGCGGCGGTCCGGGCTTTCGACCGGGTGCTGATCTCGGGTTTCTATTCCGTGCCGCTGTTCTATCTACCCGAACAATGGATCGCGCATTGGAAGCGCATCGAGCATCCGGACAAGCAGCCGCTGATGGGTCCGGTGCTGTCAACTTGGTGGGCCAAACCCTGATGACTACGCCTGTTTCCATTGACGTCGTTTCGGACGTCGTCTGCCCCTGGTGCTACCTCGGCAAGGCGCGGCTGGAGCATGCCATCGCGCTCGTGCCGGAACTTGATGTCACGGTGCGCTGGCGGCCGTACCAGCTCGATCCGTCCGTGCCGCCGGAAGGCCTCGATCGGGCGGAATACATGGCCAAGAAATTCGGCGACCTGAAGGCGCTGGAGGGCGCCCACAAGCGGCTGGTCGATATGGGCCGCGCCGAGGGCATCGAGTATAATTTCGAGGCGCAGAAGCGCGCCGCCAATACCATCAACGCGCACCGCCTGATCCGCTGGGCGGGCGCCGAGGGCAAGGAGTCCGACGTGATGACCCGCCTGTTTTCGGCAAACTTCCGCGAAGGCCGCGACATCGGCAACATCGCGGTGCTGGCCGACATTGCCGGCGAGGCCGGCATGGACCGCGCAGCCATTGCCGCGAAACTCGCCACCGACGAAGACCGCGCCGCGGTGCTCGCTGAGATCCAGGATGCCTACCAGATCGGCGTCACCGGCGTGCCGACCTTCATCCTCGGCCAGAAATACGGCGTGGTCGGCGCCCAGTCGGTCGAGGTACTCGCCGACGCCATCCGCCAGGTGGCGACGAAGGCGGCGTAGGGGCCCTCGCCCTTCCGTAGTAGGCCCTCACCCTTCCTCCCTAGGCTTACTTCATTCGTTAAGTTCGGAAGCCCTCTCCGCTGCGGGGAGAGGGGATCATGCGGCGACGTCTGTTTGTCCCCTCTCCGCGCAGGGGAGAGGGCTGCGACTCTTCTGAGCGAAGCGAACTAGAGGCGCAGGGTGAGAGTCACGCGATATCCGCCAGCCGCTCCAGCCCGTGCAGCCGCGGATCGTAGACCATCACCCGGTTCCGCCCGGCCGCTTTCGCGGCGTAGCACGCCGTGTCGGCCTGGTTGACCAGCTCGGTCAGGTGCGGCGACTTCGCCGTCACCGCCGTGATGCCGACGCTGGCACCGATCGTGTACGTCTTGCCGTGCCAGGTGAAGCGGACGCCGGTGATCGCGTCGATCACCTGCTGGGCCGCCTTGCGGGCGCCGGCGATCGAGCAATCGGCGAGCAGCAGCGCGAACTCGTCGCCGCCGATGCGGGCGGTGAAATCCTGGGCGCGGCAGGCGCGGCGGATGGCGTGCGCGATCTGCTGCAGCAGCGCGTCGCCGGCGGCGTGGCCGGCGGTATCGTTGACCGGCTTGAAACGATCGAGGTCGATGAAGCAGAGCGCGTGCTCGCGCAACTCATGGCGGGCCTGGTCGGCGGCGACGGTCAGCGCGCGCTCGAAGGCGACGCGGTTGGGCAGGCCCGTCAGCCCGTCGTGCATCGCCGAATGCGCCAGTTCCTTCTGCAGTTCGCGGGCGTGGGTGATGTCCTGGAAGACGAGCACGGCGCCCAGCAGGTCGCCCTGCGGGGTGCGGATCGGCGCGGCCGAGTCGCGCACGGCGCGGCGCTCGCCGGAGCGCGAGACCAGCACGGCGTCCTCGTTGAAGTAGTAGAGCGCCTTGCGGGTGAGCGCCTCGTGCACCGGATCGGCCGCGGCTTCGTCGGTCGCGTCCTGCACGATGACGAAGACCTCGGTCACCTTGCGACCCATCGCCTCCGCCGAGGTCCATCCGGTCATCTGCTCGGCGATGGGGTTCATGAAGGTGATGCCGCCATCGCCATCGGTGGTGATGACGCCGTCGCCGATCGATTCGAGCGTGACGCGAAGCTTCTCCTTCTCCACGGCGAGCGCCATCTCCACGCCCTTCAGGCTGGAGATGTCGGTGTCGGTGCCGACAAAGCGCGTCGGCACGCCGTTCTCATCCCAGGCGACCGGGCCGCCGCGCGACAATATCCAGACGTAGTGGCCGTCGCGATGGCGCTCGCGATACTCGAAGGCATCGCGCGGGATTTCACCGGCGTTCTGCCTCAGCACCGTGTCGTGGACGCGTTGGCGGTCGTCCGGGTGAACGCGCGCTAGCCAGGATTCCATCGAGCCGTCGACTTCCTCGTCGGGATCGAAGCCGCGGATGATCCGCCACATGCGCGAATAGAACATGGTGCGGCCGCCGCGGCGGTCGTGGTCCCAGACTCCCTGTCCGCCGCCTTCCAGCGCATGTTTCCAGCGCGCCTCGCTCGCTACCAGCGCCTCCTCGGCGCGCTTCTGGCGCTCGATGTCGGTCATCTGGACGAGCAGGTAGAGCGGCTGGCCGGTGCGCTCGTTGCGCAGGATCGAGGCGGAGACCTCGCCGCGCAGGATGCTGCCGTCCTTCTTCAGGTAGCGGCGCTCGGCGCGGTAGGTATCGAATTTGCCGGCGACGAGGTCCTTCGCCTGCCCGCTGGCGGCCTCGAGGTCGTCGGGGTGGATCAGCGCGGCATAGTCGAGGCCGAGGCATTCGTCGGGTGCGTGGCCGAGCATTTCGGCATAGGCGCGGTTGGCGTAGACGACCTTGGCGTCCGGGCCGACCAGCACCATGCCGACCGCGGCGTATTCGAGAATATTGCGCAGCAGCGCTTCGCTGTGGCGAAACGGCACAAGTTCGGCGGCAGCGGTCTGGCTTTGGCTATCCACGGCTGCACCATAGCCGCGGCTGATTAAGACGAATTTTCTTATCCGCTAAAACTTTCCTAAAATCGGAAACAGCGGATTAAGCAGCGGCCTTCTCGCCCTCGCCGGCCAGCCGCGCCAGCACGCCGAGGATACCTGCGGTTCCCTTGAGCCGCCCGGCGACGCCCTCCCAATCGCGGATGAACACCACCGACTGGTCGGGGCGGATGCGCGCTTCCGTCTTGCGGTCGCCGATCCAGCGGACGAGTCCGGCGGGGTTGGGAAACACGTTGTCGCGGAAGGCGATGACGGCGCCCTTCGGCCCGACGTCGACCTTGGCGACGTTCGCGTTGCGGCACATGCCCTTGATGGTGACGATCTGGAGCAGGTGCACGACTTCGTCCGGAAGCGTACCGAACCGGTCGATGAGTTCGGCCGCAAACGCCTCGATCTCCGGCTGCTCCTCGAGGTCGGCCAGCCGCTTGTAGAGCGACAGGCGAAGCTGCAGGTCGGCGACGTACGTCTCCGGGATCATCACCGCGGTGCCGACGGTGATCTGCGGCGCCCACTTGCCTTCGTCGATGCCGTCGCCGCCCTGCTTCAGCGAGGCGACCGCTTCCTCAAGCATCTGCTGGTAGAGCTCGTAGCCGACTTCCTTGATGTGGCCGGACTGTTCCTCGCCGAGCAGGTTGCCGGCACCGCGCAGGTCGAGGTCGTGGCTGGCAAGCTGGAACCCGGCGCCCAGCGTATCCAGCGACTGCAACACCTTCAGCCGCCGCTCCGCCGTCTGCGTCAGCGTGCGGTCAGCGGGCACCGTGAACAGCGCGTAGGCGCGCTGCTTGGAGCGGCCGACGCGGCCGCGCAACTGGTAGAGCTGGGCGAGGCCGAACATCTCGGAGCGATGCACGATCAGCGTATTCGCGGTCGGGATGTCGAGGCCGGATTCCACGATCGAGGTCGACAGCAGCACGTCGTACGCGCCGTCGTAGAACGCCGTCATGATGTCTTCCAGTTCGCCCGGCGCCATCTGGCCGTTGGCGACGGCGACCTTCACCTCTGGCACATGCTCCGCGAGGAACGCGCGCCGCTCGGCGAGGTCGGATATGCGCGGACAGACGTAAAAGCTCTGGCCGCCGCGGTAGCGCTCGCGCAGCAGCGCCTCGCGCACCACCAGCGGATCGAACGGCGAGATGAAGGTGCGCACGGCGAGGCGGTCGATCGGCGGCGTGGTGATCAGCGACAGTTCGCGGACGCCGGTCAGCGCCAGTTGCAGCGTGCGCGGGATCGGCGTTGCCGACAGCGTCAGCACGTGCACGTCCGACTTCAGTTCCTTCAGCCGCTCCTTGTGCTTGACGCCGAAGTGCTGCTCCTCGTCGACGACCAGCAGGCCGAGGTCGCGGAAGGCGATGCCCTTGGCGAGCAGCGCGTGCGTGCCGACGACGATGTCGACCGTGCCGTCGGCGATGCCGGCTTTCGCCGCCGCCGTCTCCTTGGCGCCGACCAGCCGCGAGGCATGCGCGACACGCACCGGCAACCCGGCAAAGCGTGTCGAGAACGTCTTGAAGTGCTGGCGCGCCAGAAGCGTCGTCGGCACGATCACCGCCACCTGCTTGCCGCCCATCACCGCGACGAACGCAGCACGCAGCGCCACCTCGGTCTTGCCGAAGCCGACGTCGCCGCATATCAGCCGATCCATCGGCCGCCCGGCGGCGAGATCGCCCAGCGTCGTATCGATCGCGGTCTGCTGGTCCTCGGTCTCCTCGTAGGGGAAGCGCGCGGCGAATTCGTCGTAGGCGCCGTCCGGCGGCGTCAGCACCGGCGCCTCCTTGGTCAGCCGCGCCGCCGCCACCTTGATCAGCGCCGCCGCCATCTCGCGCAGGCGCTTCTTCATCCGCGCCTTGCGCGCCTGCCACGCAACGCCGCCGAGCTTGTCGAGCTGCGCCTCGCTGTCCTCGTTGCCGTAGCGCGACAGCAGCTCGATGTTCTCTACCGGCAGGTAGACGCGGTCGCCGCCGGCGTAGAGCAGCTCGAGGCAATCGTGCGGCGCTCCCAGCGCCTCGATGGTCTTCAGCCCGTTGAAGCGCGCGATGCCGTGGTCGATGTGGACGACGAGGTCGCCCAGCGCCAGTGCCGTGACGTCGGCCAGATAATTGGCGGCGCGCCGCTTCTGGTGCGGCCGCACGAGCCGGTCCCCGAGAATGTCCTGCTCGCCGACGATGGCGATGTCCGCAGTCTCGAAGCCGGCCTCCAGACCCATGACGCCGAGGCCGACGGTCTCCGCATCCAGCGTCGCCGCCTCCGGCCAGCTTGCCACCGGCTTCAGCTTGGTCAGCCCATGATCGACCAGTACCTGCCCCATGCGGTCGCGCGAGCCGTCGCTCCAGCAGGCGACGACGACGCGCTTGCCCGCCTTCTGCAGCGCGCCGACGTGGGCGATCACCGCGTCAAAGACGTTGGCGTTCTCGTCGCCGCGCTCGGCGGCAAAGCTGCGGCTGTTACGGCCGCCGAAGTCGACGATGCGCGGCCCTTCCGGCTGCGCGAACGGCGAAATGTGCGCGGCATCGCGCGAGCGGATCGCCGCATTCCATTCCTGCTTGGTGAGATAGAGCCGATCCGGCGGCAGCGGCTTGTACGGCGCTCCACCGCCGCTGATGCCGCCCTCGAGCGCCGTCACACGCGAATCGTAGTGATCCTTGACCTGGTCGAAGCGCTCGCCGGTCGCCTCGTCGACGAGGTGGTCCAGCACCGCCTTGGCGTTGCCGACATGATCGAACAGCGTCTCGAGCTTGTCGGCGAACAGCGGCAGCCAATGCTCCATGCCGACATAGCGCCGCCCCTCGCTCACCGTGTGATAGAGCAGGTCGCTGCGGTCGGCAGTGCCGAACAGCGCCAGATAGCGCTCGCGGAAGCGCGCGATCGTCTCCGGCGACAGCACCATCTCGCCGACCGGCACCAGATCGATGCGCGGCAGCTTGTCGATCGTGCGCTGGGTGTCGGGATCGAAGGTGCGGATCGATTCGATCGTGTCGCCCCAGAAATCCAGCCGCACCGGCGCATCGGTGCCAGCGGCGAACAGATCGAGAATGCCGCCGCGCACGGCATACTCGCCCGCCTCGCGCACCGTCGGCGAACGCAGGAAGCCGTTGCGCTCCAGCCACGCCGTCAGGTCGGTGATGGCGAAATCCTTGCCCACCACGGCGGACAGCGCGCCGGCGGCAACCACGTTCCGCTCCGGCACGCGCTGCAGGATGGCGTTCACCGTCGTCAGCACCACCTGCGGCGTCTTCGGCGTCGGCACGAGGCGCGCCAAGGTCGCCATGCGGCGCGCGGCGATGCTGACGTGCGGCGAGACGCGGTCATACGGCAGGCAGTCCCACGCCGGAAATTCCAGCACCTCGATCTGCGGTGCGAAGAACGTCAGCGTCCGCTGCACCTCGGCCAGCCGCTGCCCGTCGCGGGCAACAAACAGCAGCCGCGTGCCGCCCGAGGCGCGCAGCACGTCGGCGAGCACCTTGCCGGCAAGCCCGTCCGGCACCGCAGCCAGCGTCACCTCGCCGCCGCGCTGCAGCGCCTGTTCCAGATTCCGCATCTCGCTCATCGATGAAACGCAATCAGCTCCCGCACGAACCCCGAGTCATGCTCCGCCGGCACTTCCGCCTCGCCCGTCATCCACGACAGGATCTCCGGATCCGGCAGATCCAGCAACGCCTCGAACGCCGCAAGGTTCGCCTCGCTCATCGCGCCAACGCGCGCATCGGCAAAGCGCCCGAGCAGCAGATCGACCTCGCGCATGCCGCGATGCCAGGCGCGGAATACCAGCCGCCTGCGCCGCACCGTGTCAGCATCCTCGAAGCCCATGCGGCTAGCCGTTTCCCAATACGCCATTGGCGCCGGGCCGGATTCGGGCACGTCGCTGCGGGGGGAGATATAGCGATGCGGCGAGGTTTTGTCAGGTCTTGATAGTCGCGCGGCGTATGCTTTCCAGCACCGCGTCGGCATCTGCGAGCACGTCGTTGTTCCAGAAGCGCAGGACTCGAAACCCGCGCCGCTTCAGGTCGGCATCGCGGCGTTGGTCGTCGGGGTTGTCGAGATGCTGGCTGCCCTCGACTTCGACGACCAGCTTTTGACCGAAGCAGACGAAGTCCACGATTGCCGTACCGACCGGCACCTGCCGGCGGAATTTCATGCCGAAGCGATTGTCCCGCAACAGAAACCAGAGCCGTGTCTCGGCTTCGGTCGCGTCGCTCCGCATATGGCGGGCAAACTGTCGCCTGCCGCGTTTAACTCTCTGGCGCATCCCCCTCACCCGGTTTGCCAACCAGCTTGCGAAGGGCAAGCTGGGGCAAACCGACCTCTCCCACAAGGGGAGAGGCGATACGCTGGACGGCCGGCGTTTCTTATTATGACGGATTCTCGCTGCAACGTCCCGCACTCGATCCCCTCTCCCCTTGTGGGAGAGGGCTGCGCGCCCTTGAGAGCGAAGCGAACTAGGCGCGCAGGGTGAGGGGGCGTCGACGCCATGATATGAAACGCTTGCCATGCGCCCCTCCCTCCTCTCCCCGCTGTTCGCCTCCGTCCGCACGCTGACCGGTATCGGCCCGAAGACCGCCGAGACGCTCGGCCGCCTGCTCGGCCAGCCCGAGGGCGAGGAGGCGCGCGTCGTCGATCTCCTGTTCCATCTGCCCTACGGCGTCATCGACCGCAGCGACCAGCCGGGCATCGCCAAGGCGGCTGAGGGGCAGACGGTGACGCTGCGGGTGCGGATCGACCGGCACAATCCGCCGCCGCCCGGCAACCGCCGCGTCCCCTATCGCGTCTTCGCCCACGACGACACCGGCGAGATCCCCCTCGTCTTCTTCCACGTCAAGGGCGACTACCTCGAGAAGCAGTTGCCGGTCGGCGAGACGCGCACCGTCAGCGGCACGGTCGAATGGTTCAACGGCCGGCCGCAGATGGTCCACCCGGACCACATCGTCAGCGACGAGGACCTGGAGTCGCTGCCGCTGATTGAGCCGGTCTACCCGATGACCGCCGGCCTATCGCGCAAGACCTTCGCCAAGGCCGTCGCCGACGCCATCGCCAAGTTGCCCGAGCTGCCCGAGTGGCTCGATGCGGCGCTGGTCAGCGAGCGCAACTGGCCGCCGTTCGTGGCGTCATTGATCCGCGCCCACCATCCGGAGTCGGCGGCGGAATTCACGGAGGACGCGCCCTACATCGCGCGCCTTGCCTACGACGAGATGCTGGCGTCGCAGCTCGCGCTGGCGCTGCTCCGCGAAAACCAGCGCCGGACTACCGGCAAGGCACGCGAGGGCGACGGCGCGTTGCGGGCGAAGGTGCTGGCCGCCCTGCCCTTCACCCTCACCAATTCGCAGCAGCAGGCGGTCGCCGAAATCGCTGCCGACCTCGCCAAGCCGGAGCGCATGTCGCGCCTGCTGCAGGGCGACGTCGGCTCTGGTAAGACGGTGGTGGCGCTGCTCGCTGCTGCCGCCGTCATCGAGGCCGGCGGCCAGGCCGCGATCATGGCGCCGACCGAGCTGCTGGTGCGCCAGCACGCCCGCACCATCCAGCCGCTCGCCGATGCGGCCGGCATCCGGATCGCGGTGCTCACCGGGCGCGAGCGTGGCAAGGATCGCGACGACATCATCGCCGGCCTCGCCGACGGCTCGGTCGACCTGCTGCTCGGCACGCACGCGCTGTTCCAGGCCGGCGTCGCGTTTCGCGACCTCGCGCTGGTCGTGGTCGACGAGCAGCATCGTTTCGGCGTCCACCAGCGCCTCGCCCTCACCGCCAAGGGCGGCGCCACCGATGTGCTGGTGATGACCGCGACGCCGATCCCGCGCACGCTGGTGCTCACCTACTACGGCGACATGGACGTATCGCGGCTGACCGAGAAGCCCGCCGGCCGCAAGCCGATCGACACGCGTACCGTGCCGCTCGACCGCCTCGGCGAGGTCGTCGACCGCATCCGCGCGCAAATCGCGGAGGGAGCCAAGGCCTACTGGGTGTGCCCGCTGGTAGAGGAGTCCGAGCTGCTCGACGTTGCCGCCGCCGAAGAACGCTACGCGATGCTCGCCGAAGAACTCGGCCCGGTCGTTGGCCTCGTGCACGGCCGCATGAAACCGCCGGAGCGCGACAAGGTCATGGCAAGATTCATCGCCGGCGACATCCGCGTGCTGGTCGCGACCACCGTGATCGAGGTCGGCGTCGACGTTCCGGACGCCACGATCATGGTCATCGAGCACGCCGAGCGCTTCGGCCTCGCCCAGCTTCACCAGCTTCGCGGCCGCGTCGGGCGCGGCGCCGGCGCCTCGGTCTGCCTGCTGCTCTACAAGGCGCCGCTCGGCCAAGTCGCGCGCGAGCGCCTGTCGATCATGCGCGAGACCGAGGACGGCTTCCGCATCGCCGAGGAGGACCTGCGGCTGCGCGGCGGCGGCGAGATTCTCGGCACCCGCCAGTCCGGCCTGCCCGGCTTCCGCATCGCCAACATCGAGCGCCACGGCGACCTGATGGAGATCGCGCGCGACGATGCGCGGCTGATCGTCGAGACCGACCCGGGCCTCAGGACCAAGCGCGGCGCGGCGCTGGTCTACCTGCTCTATATCTTCGGGCGCGACGACGCGATCAGGCTGCTGCGGGCGGGTTAGGCTTCACCGGCCGCGGCTTCGCCGACGGCGGCTTGAACTCGGGCGTGACGAGGCCGCCGGAGATGACCAGCTTCGCCGCGTCCTCGAGGCTCATGTCGAGGATCGTCAATTCGCTCCGCTTGACGAACAGCAGAAAGCCCGAGGTCGGGTTCGGCGTCGTCGGCAGGAAGACCGCGACCGTGTCGTTGAGGTAATGCTCGACCTCGCCCTTGGCGTCGCCGGCGATGAACACCACGGCCCAGGTGCCCTTGCGCGGATATTCGATCAGGCCGACGGTCTGGAACGCCTTGGCGCGCGTCGAGATCACCGTCTCGAATATCTGCTTTAGCCCGCGGTAGAGTCCGCGCACGATCGGCATGCGGCCGAGCATGCTCTCGCCGTAGAGCACCATGCGGTTGCCGAGATAGTTGCGGGCCAGGAATCCCAGCAGCGTGATGAAGACGATGGCGACGATCAGGCCGAAGCCGGGGATCGAGAAGCGCAGGTAGCTGTCCGGCCGCGAGAACGGCGGGATGAACGGATCGACGAGGTTGTCGATCCACTGCACGAACCACCACGAAATGGTGATGGTCAGCACCAGCGGCGCGGCGATCACCAGCCCGGCCAGGAAATAGCCTTGCAGGCGCATCATGGTGCGCGAGCGCTTGCGGCGCGGAGGCTCCGGGTCCGGCGGCAACAGCGCCGGATCGCCGGATGAATCTTCAGTCGGTTCCATTACCGTCAACGTGCCCTAACGGGGCCCCCCGACTCAAATCTTGCCAGAGAACGCGGCCTCAAGCGACCCGTTCACTCCACAGTGACGGATTTGGCGAGGTTTCGCGGCTGGTCAACGTCTGTGCCCAGAAAAACGGCAGCATGATACGCGAGCAACTGCACCGGGATGGCATAGACCAGCGGCGTGATGGTCGCCGGCATCTCGGGCAGGATGATCGTCGTCATCGCCTTGATCGAGGCGGCTTCGGCACCCTTGGCGTCGGTGACCAGAATGATCTTGCCGCCGCGCGCCGCGACCTCCTGCATGTTCGACACGGTCTTCTCGAAGATGTGGTCGTAGGGCGCGATGACCACGACCGGCATCTCCTCGTCGATCAGCGCGATCGGCCCGTGTTTCAATTCGCCGGCGGCGTAACCCTCGGCATGGATGTACGAAATCTCCTTGAGCTTCAGCGCGCCTTCCATGGCGATCGGGTAGCTCGTGCCGCGGCCGAGGTAGAGCACGTCGCTGGCGTGGGCGAGGTCGCGCGCCAGCGCCTCGATCTTGGGCTCCAGCCGCAGCGCTTCGCTCATCAGCCGCGGCGCCTCGGACAGCGCGCGGACGAGGTTCGCCTCGTCGGTCGCCGAAAGGTGCCCGCGCTGCCGCCCGGCGGCTACCGCCAGTGAAGCCAGCACGGAAAGCTGCGAGGTGAACGCCTTGGTCGAGGCGACGCCGACTTCCGGCCCGGCAAGCGTCGGCAGCACGAAGTCGGCCTCGCGCGCGATGGTCGAGCCCTGCACGTTGACAATCGCGGCGACCTTCTGGCCCTGCGACTTGGCATAGCGCAGCGAGGCGAGCGTGTCGGCGGTCTCGCCCGACTGCGACACGACGATGGACAGGCCCTTCGCCGGCAACGGCTGCTCGCGGTAGCGGAACTCCGACGCGATATCGATGTCGACCGGCAGGCGTGCGAAGCGCTCGAACCAGTACTTGGCGACGAGGCCGGCGTAGAAGGCCGTGCCGCAGGCGGTGATCGACAGGCGATCCAGCGCCGCGAAATCGATGGCGAAATCCTTGGGCAGCGCCGTCTTGCCGTTGGCAAAATCGAGGTAGTGCGCCAGCGTGTGGCCGACGACTTCCGGCTGCTCGTGGATTTCCTTCGCCATGAAGTGGCGATAGTTGCCGCGGTCGACCATCAGGCTCGAAGCGACGGTGTGGACCAGCGGCCGCTCCACCACGGCATTGTTCTCGTCGTAGATCGTGGCGCCGGCGCGGGTCAGCACCGCCCAGTCGCCGTCTTCCAGATACGTGACGCGATCCGTGAACGGCGCCAGCGCGACGGCATCGGAGCCGAAGAACATCTCGCCGTGGCCGTGGCCGATGGCGAGCGGCGCGCCACGCCGGGCGCCGATCATCAGATTATCCTCGCCCTCGAAAATGATCGCCAGCGAGAACGCGCCGGTAAGCCGGCGCAGCACCGCCTCGACCGCATCGCGCGGCGCGAGGCCCTCGCCCATCTTGCGTTCGATCAGTTGCGCCACGACCTCGGTGTCGGTGTCGGTGTCGAAGCGGACGCCTGACGCGATCAGCTCGTCCTTTAGTTCGCGGAAGTTTTCGATGATGCCGTTGTGGACCAGCGCCAGCCGCTTGGTCGCGTGCGGATGGGCATTGCGCTCGGTCGGCGCGCCGTGCGTCGCCCAGCGGGTGTGGCCGATGCCGGAGTGACCGCCGAGCGGCGACTTCTCCAGCTTGGCTTCGAGGTTCTTGAGCTTGCCCTCGGCGCGGCGGCGCGTCAGATGCCCGCCTTCCAGCGTGGCAACGCCGGCGGAGTCGTAGCCGCGATATTCCAGTCGCTTCAGCGCATCGACCAGAAGCGGCGCCACCGGCGTCTGGCCGAGGATGCCGACAATCCCGCACATCTTAGGAGTGGCTCCCGAATCCCTTTGGTTGCAGGGATTTAGCGCGGGTGACCGGGCCGCGGAAAGTCAATTCATGTGACGTGGTTGATACGCGAACAGTGCCCTCTCACCCTTCGCCTCTAGTTCGCTGCGCTCACAAGAGTCGAAGTCCTCTCCCACAGGGGGAGGGGGGTAAACAAGCTCCACCGCGCGTTAGTCCCCCCTCTCCCCTTGTGGGAGAGGGCTTTGCGCCTTGAGAGCGAAACGAACTAGGCGAAAAGGGTGAGGGGGAGCAGCCTTACGGCTTCTTCCGCGCCGCCTTCTCTGCCAGCTTCCGCTCGCGAAATTTCCTCGCCCAGCCCGGCTTGTCCTCCTGCCGCCCGCGCGCCACGGCGAGCGCATCCGCCGGCACGTCGTGGACGATGACGCTGCCGGCCGCGACGTTGGCGCCGTCGCCGACGGTCACCGGCGCAACCAGCACCGAGTTCGAGCCGATCGACACGCCCTTGCCGATGACGGTGCGGTACTTGTCGTGGCCGTCGTAGTTCGCCGTGATCGTGCCGGCGCCGACGTTGGTCTTCGCGCCCACGTCGGCGTCGCCGATGTAGGTGAGATGATTGGCCTTGGCGCCCTCGCCGAGCGTCGCGTTCTTCACCTCGACGAAGTTGCCGACGTGTACGTCGGCGCCGATATCCGCGCCCGGCCGCAGCCGCGCGAACGGCCCGATGATCGCGCCGGCGCCGATGGTGGCGCCCTCGATGTGCGAGTTGGCGCGGATCGTCACGTTGTCGCCGACGGTGACGCCGGGGCCGAAGAACACGTTCGGCTCGATGGTGACGTCGCGGCCGAGCCTGGTGTCGTAGCTGAACCAGACCGTTGACGGCGCCTTCATGGTGACGCCGCCGGCCATGGCGTCCTCGCGCATCACTTTCTGGAACAGGCCCTCGGCGTGCGACAGTTGCTGGCGATCATTAACGCCGGTGACGGAGTCGGCATCGACCTCCAGCGCGGTCACCTTCTTCCCCGCCTTGTTGGCAAGCGCCACCGCGTCGGTGAGGTAATATTCGCCCTTGGCGTTGGCGTTGCCGATCTTCTTCAGCATCGGCAGCAGCCCGTCGCCGCGGAAGCCCATGATGCCCGACCAGACGAAGCCGACCTTGCGCTCCTCCGCGCTCGCGTCCTTCTCCTCGCGGATCGCGACGACGCGGCCCTTCTCCTCGAGCAGGCGGCCGTAGCCGGTCGGATCGCTCGGCCGGAAACCGAGCAGCACGATGTCGGAGCCCGCCGACAGGCCCTTGCGCACGCGCGCCAGCATGGCGCCGTTGATCATCGGCGTGTCGCCGTAGACGACGAGCACATCGTCGGCGCCCTCGCGGATCGCGGGCGCCGCGGCAAGCACCGCATGCGCCGTGCCCAGCCGCTCGGCCTGTACGTGCGTCGTCGCGCCAGGCGCCATCTTCGTCACGAACGCGGTCACTGCATCGGCGGCGGGTCCGACCACCACCGCCGTCTCGGTTGCGCCGCCGGCGGCGACCGCGCGCAGCACGTGCCCAAGCATCGGCAGCCCGCCGACATGGTGCAGCACCTTCGGCGTCGCGGATTTCATCCGCGTGCCTTCGCCGGCAGCCAGAACGATCGCCAGGCAGCTTCGCTTCGCCATGATTTCCTCGTGGCCCGAACGGCGCGCCACCCGCGCTCCGCGTATGGCCGAATTATGCCCGAGTCCCGGTCGCCGTGGGTTAACCGATGGTGCCCAGAACCGGGAAGGTCGCCAGCAGCCAGTACGAGAACGCCGACAGGTTGCCGGTGATGAACAGCACGCCCGTGACGACCAGCAGCCCGCCCATCACCTTCTCGACCGTGCCGAGGTGCGCGCGGAACCGCCGCATGAAGCCCATGAACGGGGCGGCAAACAGCGCCGCGATCAGGAACGGAATCCCGAGCCCCAGCGAATAGGCGGCGAGCAGCCCGGCCCCACGGGTCACCGTCGCCTCTGTCCCTGCGACGGCAAGGATCGCGGCCAGCACCGGCCCGATGCACGGCGTCCAGCCGAAGGCGAACGCCAGCCCCATGACGTAGGAGCCGACCGGCCCGGCCGGATGTGCCCGCTCGACGCGCACCTGCCGCAGCAGCAGCGGGATGCGGAAGACGCCAAGGAAATGCAGCCCCATGACGATGATGATGACGCCGCCCAGCACCGACAGCACATCGAGATGCGTGCGCACCAGTTGCCCGATGGCGGAAGCCGCGGCGCCCAACGAAACGAAGATCGTGGCGAAGCCCAGCACAAACGCCAGCGCCGACAGCATCACGGTGCGCCGCGCGACACGGTCCTCGCCGTCGGTGGTCAACTGGTCGAGCGAGACGCCGGCCATGTAGCAGAGATACGGCGGCACGAGCGGCAAGACGCACGGCGACAGGAACGAGACCAGTCCCGCCAGAACCGCGCCGCCGTGGGTTACGTCCAATGCCAAAGCCAGACTCCGCTGCCGTCCGCGGTGGTTATAGGGCGGCCGGCGGCGCGTGTCCCGGCCGTGGTGTCGCGAGGGCCACGGTATCGCCGCGAAAATCCCCTCCGCTTTCCCCGCGAAGGCGGGGACCCAGGTGCCGAGGGGACCTCCCCGTTCAATCCGCAACACCTGGACCCCCGCCTGCGCGGGGGAAGCGGAGTGAGCTACGCGAGCTCGGCGTGGCGGGACCTTCCCTCGCCGCCTCATTAACGAATTTTGAAGGCGAATCGGGCGATTCCCTTGCCATTCGGGACCTCGTTCCAACGGGAGATCGCCGCATGGCCATGCGCACGGACGCCGCCCCTCTCCCTCAGGGCATGGAGGCCATCTCCGAAACCGCCCCGGTCGATTTCATCGCAACCGCCGCCGCCACCCCACGCCAGCGCACACTGGCGCTCGGCGTCGTCGCCGTCTCGGCCGTCGTGTTCGCGGCCCTCATCCCGCTCGCCAAGATCAAGCTGGCGCAGCTTCCCGCCTTCATCCCCGCCTACGAGTCGGCGCTGCTCATCACCGACCTCGTCACCGCCGTGCTGCTCCTCGGCCAGTTCATGAAGCTGCGTTCCCGCGCCATGCTGGCGCTCGCCGCCGGCTATCTGTTCGACGCGCTGATCATGATCCCGCACGCCCTCTCCTTCCCCGGCGGCTTCGGCCCGGCCGGCGTCATCGGCGGCGGCAACCAGACCACGGTCTGGCTCTACGCCCTGTGGCACGCCGGCTTCCCGCTGTTCGTCATCGCGTACGCCTTCCTGAAAAACGAGACGCGGCCGCTCGCCGCCGCCATGACGCAGCCGCTGGCGCTCGCCGCCGCCGCGTTCGTGTGCGTCGTCGTCGGCGCGATGATCGTCGCGGTTACCCAATTCCACGACGAGCTGCCGCCGCTGCTCGTCAACGGCGCCTATTCGCCGACCTACGTCTTCCTGCTCGGCGCCACGTGGTGCCTGTCGATCGCGGCGGTGGCGCTGCTCTGGTGGCGCGGCCTGCGCTCCGTCCTCGATGTCTGGGTCGCGGTGGTGATGTCGGTGTGGATCTTCGACATCGGCCTCTCCGCCGTGTTCAACGCGGCGCGCTACGACCTGGGCTTCTACGCCGGCCGCTTCTACGGCCTGCTCGCGGCAAGCTTCGTGCTCGTCGTCGTGCTGCTCGAAAACAGCGGCCTGTTCAGCCGCATCGCCGAGACCGCCGAGGCGCTGAAGGGCCAGACTGCCCAGCTCAAGGGCACGGTGCGCGACACGCTCGCCCGCCAGGCCGAGATCGAAAGCCAGTTGCGCCAGGCGCAGAAGATGGAAGCGATCGGCAACCTCACCGGCGGCATGGCGCACGACTTCAACAATCTGCTGGCCATCGTCATCGGCAACCTCGACATGCTGGTCAACCGGCGCAAGGACGACGGCGACGTGCAGGAACTCGGCAACGAGGCGCGCGACGCCGCCCTGCAGGGTGCCGACCTCACCCGCCGGCTGCTCGCCTTCGCCCGCCGCCAGCCGCTCGAGCCGCAACAGGTCAACCTCAACGACCTCATCTCCAACCACGCGCAGCTTCTCCGCCGCCTCCTCGGCGCGCAGATCGAGGTCAAGCTGCATCTCTCGGCCGGCGTGTGGCCGGCGATCATCGACCCGACCCAGTTGGAGGCCGCGATCACCAACCTCGCCGCCAACGCGCGCGACGCGATGTCCGGCCGCGGCACGCTGACCATCGCCACCGGCAACCGCCAGCTCGACGAGGACTATGCCGCCAGCCACCCCGAGGTGACCGCCGGCGACTACGCGCTGATCGAGGTGACCGACTCCGGTACCGGCATCCCGCCGGAAGTGCTGGCACGCATCTTCGAGCCGTTCTTCACCACCAAGGAAGTCGGCAAGGGCAGCGGCCTCGGCCTGTCGATGGTCTACGGCTTCATGAAGCAGTCGAAGGGCCACGTCAGCGTCTACTCCGAGCCCGGCGTCGGCACGACCTTCCGTCTCTACCTGCCGCGCTCGGGTGGCAGCGCGGCGGAGGCCGTCGCCGCGCCGGTCGCGGCGGATTTGCGCGGCAACGGCGAGATCGTGCTCGCCGTCGAGGACGTGGCGCCGCTCCGCCGCGTCGTCGTCCGCCAGCTCACCGACCTCGGCTACCGCGTCGTCGAGGCCGAGGACGCCGTGTCGGCGCTGGCCGCGCTCGCCCGCGGACCGGTCGATATCCTGTTCACCGACGTCATCCTCGCGGGCGGCCAGACCGGCTTCGATCTCGCCCGCACCGCGCGCCAGAAGTGGCCGAACCTCAAGGTCGTGTTCACCTCCGGCTTCCCGGACACCAAGCTCAACACCGGCTCCGGCCCGATGACCAACGGCGGCAAGCTGCTCGGCAAGCCGTTCCGCAAGGAGGATCTGGCGAAGGCGCTGGCGGCGGTACTCGGCCGCGGTTGACGCAGGTCAACATATCGCCGCAGGGTTGGCGCACATTGCCCACCCACCGAGGAGCGCCGCCATGGCCCACTATCACGCCGCCGTCTGGATCGACCACGAACAGGCCAGGGTATTTTCGTTCGACCGCGACGCGTCCAACGAATGGAACGTCCACCCGGCCGACCGCCACGTCCACCTGCACACCAAGGCCGGCAAGGGCGACTCCGGCCGCGCCGCGCCCGACCAGCACTATTTTCACTCCGTCGCCGAGGCCGTGAAAGACGCCGGCGAGATCCTCATCACCGGCCCGGGCACCGCCAAGTCCGAACTGATGAACCACATCACCAAGCACGACCCGCAGATCGCCAAGAAAGTGATCGGCGTCGAGGCCCTAGACCACCCAAGCGACGGCGAGTTCCTCAATCTGGCGCGGAAATTCTTCACGCGCAGCGACAACCTGCGCCCGGATTCCCCGCCGCCGCCGAAGGGCTGATTCCGAAGCCGGGACTCCGCTCGACCTCCCCTTGAGGGGAGGTCGAAATCGCGCAGCGATTTCGGGAGGGGGCGATACCTTACCCCGCACCCGCATCCTTGGGCTGCCCCGAAGTCGCAACTCCACTCCGCTTCCCCCGCGCAGGCGGGGGCGCAGGAGCCAGTTGCTTGCTTCGGTCGATGGGAGGCGCCACCTGGATCCCCGCCTGCGGGGGAAAGCGGAGGGTGGTCGGATCCCCGCCGCAACAAACTCCATTTGAACCCTCCCCTTGCGGGAGGGTCAAACCGCCGAAGGCGGTTTGGGGAGGGCTAAGGCCCTATCCCCCCGTCACACTCATCGTCCGGCTGACCGCCGGCTCGCGATGATCGCGGTCAATGATGAAATCGTGCCCCTTGGGCTTCCGCCCGATGGCCTCATCGATCGCCGCCTCGAGCAACTCGTCGCCACCGGATGCCCTGAGCGGCGCGCGAAGATCGGCGGCATCCTCCTGGCCGAGGCACATGTACAGCGTGCCCGTGCAGGTAACGCGCACGCGGTTGCAGCTTTCGCAGAAATTATGCGTCAGCGGCGTGATGAAGCCGAGCCGCCCGCCGGTTTCGGCAACACGGACATAACGCGCCGGCCCGCCGGTCCGATACGCGAGATCCGTCAGCGTCCAGCGCCCCGCCAGATCGGCGCGCACCGCCGACAGCGGCAGGTACTGGTCCGTGCGGTCGGCGCCGACTTCGCCGAGCGGCATCGTCTCGATCAGCGTCAGGTCCATGCCGTCGCCATGCGCCCAGCGGATCAAATCGTCGAACTCGTGCTCGTTGACGCCCTTCAGCGCCACGGCGTTGATCTTGACCTTCAACCCCGCCCGCCGCGCCGCATCGATGCCGGCGCGCACCTCCGCCAGATCGCCCCAGCGCGTGATCGCCTTGAATTTCGCCGGGTCGAGCGTATCGACCGAAACATTGATGCGCTCGACGCCGCAATCGGCGAGCTCCGCCGCAAAGCGCGCGAGCTGCGAGCCGTTCGTGGTCAGCGTCAGCTCATCCAGCCCGCGCCCGATGTGCCGCGACAGGGCGCGGACCAGCGACATCACGTTCTTGCGCACCAGCGGCTCGCCGCCGGTCAGCCGCAGCTTGCGCACGCCGCGCCCGATGAACGCCGAGCACAGCCGATCCAGTTCCTCGAGGCTCAGCACCTCGTTCCGCGGCAGGAAGTGCTGGTCCTCGGCCATGCAATAGACGCAACGAAAATCGCAGCGGTCGGTCACCGACACGCGCAGATACGTGATCGTGCGCCCGAACGGGTCGATCAGCGCAGGCTTTATGGCGGGAACGGCGATGTTCATGTCACGGGAGTATGTAGCCGGAATCGGGAGGCGATCAATGCGGGCTGACATAACGCGGGCGGGATGCCCCCTCCCCCTCATTCTCTAGGCTCGCTGCGCTCGCCAAGAGAATGAGCCCTCTCCCACCAGGGGAGAGGGAATGTGCTCGCGTCAGTTAGAGGCGAAGGGTGAGGGGGTGCACTGTCGAGTTACGGCGCCACGTCCTTCCGCGGCTCGACCCCACGCGCCGGCGGAATGGTCAACCCGCGCTCCACCAGCGCCCGCCACGCCTCCTCGGCATCGTCCGCAAAAGCGAAAAGATCGAGGTCGCCCGGCGTGACGAATTCCTCCGCGACCAGCGCCTGGAAATTCACCACCTTCGTCCAGTACTCGCGGTCGAAGCACACGATCGGGATGCGCTTCATCTTCCCCGTCTGCACCAGGGTCAGCAGCTCGAAAAATTCGTCGAACGTGCCGAAGCCGCCCGGGAAGACGACGAGCGCCGCGGCGCGCATGGCGAAGTGCATCTTGCGCATCGCGAAGTAGTGGAACTGGAATGTCAGGTCCGGCGTCGAGTACGCGTTCGGCTCCTGCTCGTGCGGCAACTGGATGTTGAAGCCGATCGACGGAGCCCCGGCGTCGTGGGCGCCGCGGTTGGCGGCTTCCATGATGCCCGGCCCGCCGCCGGTGGCGATGACGTTGTCGCGGATCTTGCCGTCCGGCTTCAGTGCGCCGCCGCGTTCGGAAACGATGCGCCCGAGCTTGCGCGCCTCGTCATACCAGCGCGCCGCATGCCGGCCGGGGCGCGGCGCGGCGCCCGGCGGCAGCGTCGCCGTCGATGCGTCGGGATCGGCGCTGCCGCCGGGCATGACGCGGGCCGAGCCGAACACGACGACGGTGGAGCGCACGCTCCAGGCGCGCAGCAACTCCTCCGCCTTGGCATACTCGAGCAGGAAGCGCACGCCGCGCATCGAGTCGCCGAGGATATAGTCGGTGTCCATCGCCGGCAGGCGGTAGGCGGCGGAGGCTTTGTTGGCGTCGTTGTCGGCGGTCATCGGTTTTGCGAGGGGGTGGTGAGCGCGCCGGGGCTCGAACCCGGGACCCCATGATTAAAAGTCATGTGCTCTGCCAGCTGAGCTACGCGCTCTGAAACGTGCCGTCCGGCGGATTGCGCGGGACCGTAAGGATCGGCCCCTACCCGGTCAACTGGCGCCGCCAATATCGCCAAGACGTGAAACTTTCCTTCCCGCAACGGCGTAGAATGATCAGGCAGGGAGGAAATCCGCCATGAAACGAATCGCAGGCGTACTCGTTGCACTGTTTATCGCCACCATCGGCCTGGCGCCCGCCGCCCGCGCCGACGATGTCAGCGCCGCCGACCGCGCCACGTTCCAGTCGCTGATCACCGGCCAGATCAGCGCTTTTCAGCACGACGACGGCGCCGCGGCCTGGAACTACGCCTCGCCGACCATCCAGAGCTATTACCCGACCGCCGATCAGTTCATGGCCATGGTCAGGAACGGCTACATGCCGGTCTACCGGCCGAAGTCGGTCACCTTCGGCGACATCGTCGACACGCCGCTCGGTCCCATCCAGAAGGTCTACATCACCGGCCCGGACGGCAAAGCCTACATCGCCGCCTACGGCATGCAGAAGCAGGGCGACGGCACCTGGAAGATCAACGGCTGCTCGCTGATCTCCGACGACACGCCGTCGATCTAGCCGGCCGTGAGCGACTCTGGTATCGTTCTTGCATAAAGTTTCGCATCTGGGGAACGTTTTCAGAGTCGTGGAGGTCATCACGGGAGGGTAATCGCAGGAGGGCAGCCGAATGCGTGTCGCTCTACTCTGTTGCGTTGCCATCGTCGGCGCATTTCTGCCGACAGCCGGTCCGGCGCTCGCCACTGACGCTTCGGATTTCTCCGTCTGCCGATCCGCCCGCAATATCTACGATCCCGGCACAGAAGCCGCGTGCAGCCGCGTGCTCGACGCGCCCGACGCCTCCGCAACCGACCGCGTCATGGCCTACGCCGGCCGGGCAAGAGTGCGCGCCGCGGGCGAGGACTATGACGCAGCCATCGCCGACGCGGCGGCGGTCATTCGCCTGGCGCCGACCGCCAAGGCCTATCTCTTCATCGGCTTCTATCGCACGCTCGCCGGCGACCGCGACGACGCCATCGCCGACTTCACCAAGGCGCTGACCATCGAGCCGACCGCCGAGGGCTACTTCCTGCGCGCCGGCGAATACGCCGCCGGCGGCGAGCACCGCAAGGCGATCGCCGATCTCAACCGCGTCATCTTCCAGGTGCCGGGCGAACCCGAGCCGCACGCGCTCCGGGCAAAATCGTTCGCCGCCCTCGGCCTCTATGACCGCGCCATCGGCGACTACGCCACGCTGCTCGGGCTGAACGACCGCGACTCCGTCTCGTTCGCGGCGCGCGCCGCCGCCTATCTCGGCAAGGGCAACGCCCGCTCGGCCATCGCCGACTACAGCGCCGCGATCGACGTCAAGCCGGACTGGACGTACTACGCCGGGCGCGCCGCCGCTTATCGCGCCGGCGGCCTGCTGCCCGAGGCGCTCGCCGACCTCATCAAGGCCGTCGACATGCACGCGAACCCCGCGACCTGCCTCGCGCTTGGCGGCGCCTACGCCGCGTCGGGCGATGCCACGCATGCCGCCGCATCGTACCAACAGGGCCTGACGCTGGCGTCGGAGGCCGTGCAGGCCGATCCGTCCGCGGAGACCTATCGCGACCGTGCCCAGCTCTATCGCGCGCTCGGGCAGAACGCCGACGCGGTCAAGGACCTCGACGAGTCGATCCGTCTCGCTCCATCGGCGGACGCCTACGCAGCGCGCGGCGAAGCGCACGCGGCCCTCGGCGATGTCGCGGACGCCGAAATCGACCGCGGCCGCGCGGCGGAACTGACTGCCGCCGAGGTAGCGCGCGCGAACGCGCCGCCGGACGGCAAGCTGGCGTCGCGCTAGCGGACGGGAATATCGCCGGCCGCCCAGCCGTCCTTCGCCGCCGCGACGAAATCGGCATAGGCGCCCGCCGCGATGGCAGCGCGCACGCCCTGCATCAGGTGCTGGTAGTAGGCGACGTTGTTCTGCGACAGCAGCATCGCGCCCAGCATCTCCTCCGACTTCACGAGATGATGCAGATACGCCCGCGAATAGTCCCGCGCCGCCGGCCATGCCACCGCCTCGTCGAGCGGGCGCGGATCGTCGGCATGGCGCGCATTTTTCAGGTTGACCTTGCCGAAGCGCGTGTAGGCGACACCGTGGCGCCCGGCGCGGGTCGGCATCACGCAGTCGAACATGTCGATGCCGCGCGCGACCGACTCGACGATGTCGTCCGGCGTGCCGACGCCCATCAGATAGCGCGGCGCGTCGGCCGGCAGCGCCGGCACCGTGACGTCGAGCATCGCCAGCATCGTCGCCTGCGGCTCGCCGACCGCCAGCCCGCCGACGGCGTAGCCGTCGAAGCCGATCGCCGTCAGCCCGGCCGCCGACTCCAGCCGCAGCGCCGCGTCATCGCCGCCCTGCACGATGCCGAACAGCGCCCGGCCTTGCGTTCCGCCGAATGCAACCTTCGACCGCTCCGCCCACACGAGCGACAGCCGCATCGCCTTCTCGATCGCCGCCGGCTCGGCCGGCAGCGCGACGCACTCATCGAGCTGCATGCGGATATCGGAATCGAGCAGCGCCTGGATCTCCAGCGAGCGTTCCGGCGTCAGGCGGTGCGTCGAGCCGTCGATGTGCGACTGGAACGTCACGCCGTCCGCATCCATCTTGCGAAGCTGCGCCAGCGACATGACCTGGAAGCCGCCGCTGTCGGTGAGGATCGGCCCGTCCCACCCGGCAAATTTGTGCAGCCCGCCGAGCGCTGCGACGCGTTCCGCCCCCGGCCGCAGCATCAGGTGATAGGTGTTGCCGAGGATGATGTCGGCGCCGGTCGCCTTGACGTCCGCCATGGTCATCGCCTTGACGGTGCCGGCCGTGCCGACCGGCATGAACGCCGGCGTGCGCACGACGCCGCGCGGCAGCGTCAGCGCCCCGGTGCGCGCCGCCCCGTCGGTGGCATCGATGCGGAAGGCGACGCCCGGCGTCATCGGCGTGCGCCCTCACCCTTTGCCTCTAATTCGCTTCGCTCATAAGAGGCAAAGCCCTCTCCCCTCCGGGGCGAGGGGACATGTCGTGCTGCCGGTTGTCCCCTCTCCCCAAAGGGGAGAGGGCTCTTTCTCTTGGCGAGCATCGCGAGCCTAGAGAAAGAGGGTGAGGGCACGCTGACGCCAACCATCAGCCCCCCTCCCGAAACAGCAACGACGCATCGCCATACGAATAGAACCGATACCCCGCCGCGATCGCATGGGCGTACGCCGCACGCATCGTCTCCAGTCCCGAGAAGGCGGAAACCAGCATGAACAGCGTCGAGCGCGGCAGATGGAAATTCGTCATCAGAATATCGACGGCACGAAACCGATATCCCGGCGTGATGAAGATCGCCGTGTCGCCGCCGAATTCACGCACCACGCCGTCCTCCCCCGTCGCGCTTTCCAGCAACCGCGCCGACGTCGTGCCGACGGCAACGATGCGCCCGCCCTTCGCGCGCACGGCGTTGAGCGCCTCGGCGGTGGCGGCCGACACTGTGCCCCACTCCGCATGCATGCGGTGCCCCGCCGTGTCATCGACCTTGACCGGCAGGAACGTCCCCGCCCCGACGTGCAGCGTCACCATCTGCCGCCCGATCCCGGCGGCGGCGAGGCGCGCGAACAGATCGTCGGTGAAATGCAGACCGGCCGTCGGCGCGGCCACCGCGCCGTCGCGTTCGGCGTAGATCGTCTGATAGTCGCGCCTGTCCTCGGCGTCCTCGGCGCGCTTGCCGGCGATATACGGCGGCAGCGGCACGTGGCCGACCGCAGCGATCGCCTCGTCGAGCACGGGCCCGGAAAGATCGAACGCCAGCGTCACCTCGCCCGCCTCGCCCTTGTCGGCCACCGTCGCATCGAGGCCGGCGATCAGGCACGCCGCGTCACTCATCTGCCCGAAGCGGATGCGATCGCCGACCGCCAGTTTCTTCGCGCCGCGCGCCAGGGCCTGCCAAGTCGCCTGCCCGGTGCGCTTGTGCAGCGTCACGCTGATGCCCGCCGAGACGCCGTCGCGCACGCGTTCGCCGTGCAGTTCCGCCGGGATGACGCGCGTATCGTTCAGCACCAGCACATCGCCGGCACGCAGATACGACGGCAGATCGCGGACGTGCGCATCGGCGACGCTCTCGCCCGGCTTCACCACCAGCATGCGCGCCGCATCGCGCGGCCGCGCCGGGCGGAGCGCAATGCGCTCGTCCGGCAGATCGAAATCGAACAGATCGACGCGCACGATGGCTACTCGTGCGCGCCCGTCACCGCCGCCAGGCGCTGCCGCCGAGCACGGCGATGCCGAGCAGGATGAGGATCACCGGCCAGTAGAGGCCCCAGTCGAAGTCGATCAGGAACAGCACCGTCAGCCCGACGAGGATCAGGCCGCCGACGATTGCGCCGCGCACCGGCGCGGTCGCGCGGCCGGCGCGTTGGTACATCGAATAGGCCGAGGCGAAAGATCCGGCCGCCGGGATGAGCAGGAAGATCGCCCACCAATGGCGCGGCAGGTAGAACCCGAGATTCCTGGCGAGGAATATAAGCCCAAGCACGATCAGGATCGTGCCGCCGAACCAGGCGGGGTTCCCCTGCCAGCGCATCTCGCGCCGCTGCATGCGCTCCTGCCGCCGCTGGTCGCGCCAGTCGGGCGGCGGAGGAGGTGGCGGAGGTATCGGGCGGTCGGTCATGGATGGCTCGTGAGATTGCGCTAATGGGCCTCAGCCCATCCTATCCTCAACTGTCATGCCCGCGAAGGCGGGCATCCAGTACCCCCGACGGGGCAGCGGGTCCCTGCCTGCGGGGACGACAGCAACGCCTGCCGCGCCGCCCTACTTCACGTCCGCGGCGACCTTCATCGACACGATCTTGTCGGGATCCTTCACCGGCTCGCCGCGCTTGATCTTGTCGACGTTGTCCATGCCGTCGGTCACCTCGCCCCAAACGGTGTACTGGCCGTCGAGGAAGCGGGCGTCGCCGAAGCAGATGAAGAATTGCGAGTCGCCCGAGTTCGGGTCGGAGGCGCGCGCCATCGAGGCGGTGCCGCGCTTGTGCGGCTCCTTGGAGAACTCCGACTTCAGCTTCTTGCCCGAGCCGCCCATGCCGGTGCCGGTCGGGTCGCCGGTCTGCGCCATGAAGCCGTCGATGACGCGGTGGAAGACGATGCCGTCGTAGAAGCCCTTGCGCGCCAGCTCCTTGATGCGCGCGACGTGTTGCGGCGCGAGGTCGGGACGGAGCGCGATGGTCACCGGGCCCTTCGTCGTCTCGAGCAGCAGCGTATTTTCCGGATCGTTCTTGGTCGCCACGGTCATTGCCTCCTGTTTATCGCGTGCCTGCCTACTTAACGTCGGCCGCAACCTGCATCTTGATGATCTTGTCGGGATTGCTGACGGCGCCGTCGTTGACGTTCGGGTCGCCCTGCTTGATCTGGTCGACGAACTCCATGCCCTCGACGACCTCGCCCCACACCGTATAGCCGCCATCCAGCCACGGCGCGTCGGCGAGGCAGATGAAGAATTGCGAGTTGGCCGAGTCCGGATCCTGGCTGCGCGCCGCGCCGACCGTGCCGCGCAGGAAGTGCGCCGACGGCTTGAATTCCGCCTTCAGGTCCGGCTTGTCCGAGCCGCCGGTGCCGTCGCCCTTGGGGTCGCCGGCCTGCGCCATGAAATCGGGGATGACGCGGTGGAAGGTCAGCCCGTCGTAGAAGCCGGCGCGCGTCAGCTCCTTGATGCGCTCGACGTGGTTGGGTGCGAGATCGGGACGCAGCTTGATGACGACGCGGCCGGCCTTCAGCGTCAGGTAGATCGTGTTCTCCGGATCGAGCGTCGCCGCGCGCGTGGCGATCGGCAAGAGGCCGACGAGGGCGACAGCGAGGATGGCGAGGAAACGGGTCACGGGAACCTCCGGGCGGAAGAGATGAGAGATCAGCGCGCGCGGCGCGCGGCGATCGCCTTGGCGACATTGGCGGGCACGAACGGCGAGACGTCGCCGCCCATGCCCGCGATCTGGCGGACAAGCGTGGCGGTGATGTGGCGAACCGTCGGCGACGACGGCAGGAAGACGGTGGCAACCCCGCCGGCGAGCGACGCGTTCATCGCCGCCATCTGCATCTCGTAGTCGAGGTCGCGCGAGTCGCGGAGGCCGCGCACGATGAAATCGGCTTTCGCCGCGCGCGCCGCCTCCGCCGCGAGGCCCTCGAAATGGATCACCGCGACGCGCGCCGCGTCCTTCTTGCCGAGGCCCTTCACAGTGCCGGCGAGCATCGCCTTCCGCTCGGCGAGCGTGAACATCGGCGACTTGCCGGGGTTGACGCCAACCGCCACCACGACCTCGTCGGCGACCCGCAACGCCTGCCGGAGCAGGTCGACGTGGCCGTTGGTGACGGGATCGAAGGTGCCCGGAAAGAAGGCGATACGGGTCATTTGCGGCGGCTTTTAAAGGTCGCGGGCCCGAGCGGCAAGCCGCGGCGAATTTCAACATTACTTCAAATAGTTGGCGAATGTGACCGCCGTCATAGGCGGGCGGCTTCGGCGGCCCTAACTGGCCGGAAAGCGCCGATTTCGACGCACGCCTGAACGGCAGATAAACGCGCCCGTCCGGAACCGTTCAGGTGCAAAGACGTTTACTCGGCACGTTCGATCAACGGAAGGCAGAAGGAGAGACCGTCATGGCTCCCTGGTTCCATTCACTGGTTCTTGCGACCACGCTGGTCGCCACGGCCGCAGTCGGCGTTGCCAGCGCCTCGATGTTCCTGGCCTCCGACCAGGCGGCGCCCAAGGCCGACCGCCTGCCGATAGTCGCCGACTCGTCGCGGTACGTGACGGTCGAAACGCGCGCCGACAACGTCTCGACGCTGCACAAGGTCCAGATCGACTAACCGATCCTTTCCGAGCTTACCCCGAGGGCCTTCCGCCCCGAAGGCCCACCCGCAGAAGAACCGCCGGCCCCTCCCCGAGGCCGGCGGTTTTCATTTCTTAAGCGCCTTTCGTCTATCGGCACGCTCAAGACCTTTTACGATTGCCCACGCGGCATCCATTTCGGCATCTTTAACTTCGCCGTCCGCCAGCATCACTTCCATCATCGTGTCTGCGACGTCTGCCGCGTAGTCGTCGTCCTTCGCGACCTTGCGAAGTGCCGCTAAGGCCGATTGTCGTGTTGGAACCTGATTGCCCATCCATAATCTGGCGACCTGGTCAGGATGTTGCGCGGCCGGCGCGTACTGTCGAAGGCGTCGAACTGCGAAGTCTACGACGACATGCATTTCCGCCGGGTGCAACTCGCCATCCTCCATTGCGACGTAGAGCAGTACGCGTCCGCCGTCCCTAAAATGAATTGGCAGCATCGCTTGGGCCTGTGGATCGGCAATGTCCACGCCGAGGAGTTTCGAAAAAAACGGAGCTGCGCGGCCAAGCAGCTCCCCGGTCGTGTAGTCGTAAACTTCAACTATCCGGTCCACCCGAAATGTGCGCCAGTCTTGGCGGGAGAGGCACCATGCGTGAATATAGATGAGGTTGCCGTCTCGCAGAGCTTGACGGCATCGTATCGTGCGTGTCGATGGCGTGCCGGTGGCGTCCCGGTAGAGAATGCCAACTGATACGCCGTCGATGTCCACACCCGGCAAAGGCTCAAGCGTTGAGACGAAGTCATCGTCGCTCGGCGGGATACCGACCCGATGGCCTGGAACAGGCCGGAGACTAGGTTCCGGCCTCGCGTCAAGCAGCGCCTCAAGTGCCGTCCACGATCCCATTGCCCCACTCCGCCAGAGTGGAAATACAATCACAACTAGAAGGCGTGGAAAAGAGACTATCCCGCCGCCAAAACCCGATCCAGCTTCGCGTAACTCATCTCCATCCCGTCGGTCATGCCGGTCTTCAGCGCCGCGTCGCGCGCCGCAAGCGACGCGTAGAGGATCGTCAGCGACGCCGTCGTCTTGCCGGCCGCCTCGGTCAGCACCAGCGTCGTCACCGTCTCGCCGCCGCTCCAGTCGATGTCGAACAGCTCGGTCGCGACGATGCGCTCGGGCGCCGCGATCTCGCGGTAGCTGCCGCCCATGCCCATCGCCTCGCCGCCCGGCCCGCGCCACTCGTAGCGGTACTTGCCGCCGACCCGGAGATCGACGGTGCACACCGGCATCGTCCAGCCGGGCGGGCCGGTCAGCCACTGGCGGATCAGGTCGGGCCTGGTGTGCGCGTCGAAGACCAGGCGGCGCGGCGCGTCGAACACGCGCGTCGTGCGGACTTCACGATCGGAAAGCTTGGTCAGCGTGAGCTTCGTCATCTCGTCTTTCCTCCGGCGTCCTTCAGGTATCGCGTCCGCTCCGCCTGCGGCAGTTTCTCGATCGCGGTACGCAGCATCGTGCGCGGCATCGCCGCGGCGTGCTTCTCCAGAAATGCCGTGAGCCGCGTCTTGTCGCGCCGCCCGACTTCGCGCAGCATGCCGCCGGCCGCCTTGTGGATCAGGTCCTCGCGGTCGCCGAGCAGCGTCTCGGCGATCTGCAACGTGTCGTCGAACTCGTCGCGCTTGATGAAGGCGAACGTCGCGAGCATCGCGGTGCGCCGCTCCCACATATTCTTCGATCTTGCGAGCCGGCGCAGCACCGCCCGCGGGCGGTCGATCAGATACGCGCCGACGACGTGCCATGCGCCGAGATCGACTAGGTCCCAGGTGTTGATGCGGTCGTGGCGGCGCAGATAGAGGTCGTAAAGCTCCTTCCGGCGGCCAGCGGTCGTCGCCTTCCGCCGCATCTGCTTCGCCATGATCGACAGACCGCCGGCGCGAACCTCGTGGATCGGACTCTCGAGCAGCACCTCGATCTCGCCGGGTGCCATGGCGACGAATTCGTCGGCGAGCGCGAACAAACTGCCCATGCGTACGCCCATGAACACGTCCCCGGCGGCATAGTCGCCCGGGTTGGCCTTGAAATAGCGCCGGATCTTGGCGAGCTCGGCGTCGGACTGCAGCGCCTCGAGGCGCGCCACGAAGGCGGCGGCGGCGTCGGCTTTCGCCGGCGCTGGCCTGGCCTTCGCGGTGCGCGCCGCCTTCGCCATTATCCGGCGTATGCCTTGTCGAGGTCGGCGATGACGATCTTCTTCATCTGCAGCATTGCCTGCATGACACGGTTCGCCTTCACGGGATCCTTGTCGCCCACGTAGCGGACCAGAGCGTCGGGCACGATCTGCCACGACACGCCAAACTTGTCCTTGAGCCAGCCGCACTGTTCCGCCTGCGGGACGGCGCTGAGCTTGCCCCAGTAGTGGTCGACTTCCGCCTGGTCCTTGCAATGCACGTAGAACGAGACGCCCTCGTTGATCTTGAAGTAGGCGCCGCCGTTCAGGATCATGAACTCCTGCCCGGCGATCTCGAAGGTGACCGTCAGCAGCGTGCCCTTGGGCATCGGCCCGGCGTCGTCGTAGTGCGCGAGGTTGGTGATCTTCGCATCGGGAAACACCGACGTATAGAAATTCGCCGCTTCCTCGATGCGCCCGTCGAACCACAGGCACGGCATGATCTTCGACATTTGACCCTCTCCTATCGCTTGGTGCGCGTTCGTTTCTTTTCGCCGGCCTTCATCACCGCGAGCAGATCGTCGAGGCGGCGGTAGTTGCCTTCCCAGATGGCGCGATAGCGCTCGAGCCAGGCGTTTGCCTCGGCGAGCGCCTTGCCCTCGATCTTGCGCGGCCGACGCTGGGCCTCCTGGCCGGCCGAGACCAGCCCTGCCCGCTCCAGCACCTTGAGGTGCTTGGAGATCGCCGGCTGGCTCATGGCGAACGGCTGGGCCAGTTCCGCCACGGACGCCTGCCCGGTCGCCAGCCGCGCCAGGATGGCGCGGCGGGTGGGATCGGCGAGCGCCGTAAAGGTGGCATCGAGACGTTGCGACGGGGTCATTGCATAACCGAACGGTTCCAATACCGTGTAGTTATGTAGCGGACGCGACGTGAGGTCAAGCGCGAATTCCGGTGCCGATGCTAGTTCATGATGCCGACGCAGACGAAGACGCGGAGTTCCGCCCGCGCGGCACACTCTATCCCTCCCCGTTCGAGGGGGGACCGCGCGCGAGCGCGGTGGGTGGGTACGCCTCAGAAGAATATGCGCCGCTGATTCCCTTACCGCCGCTCAGCCACCGCGGCGGCAGCGGACTTACCCCACCGCGATGCGGTCGTTCGCCGGCTCGGGCAAGGCGCGCGGCTGGCGGCGGCGCGTCTCGTTGCGCGCGTCGCCGGCGAAGGCCCAGCGGTCGCGGCCGTTGGCCTTGGCGGCGTACACCGCGTCGTCGGCGGCCTTGAGCAGGCGGTCGACGCCCATCGCCGGCGCGCGGAAGGCGACGCCGATCGATACCGTCACCGGCTCGAGGCTGTCGCCGGCACCGACCCAGCGGTGCACCTGGCCGCAGATGCGGTCGGCGAGCCGCGCCACCGCGCTCGGCACCAGTTGGTCGGCGATGACGGCGAATTCCTCGCCGCCGAGGCGGGCGACGGTCCAGTTCGCCGCGCCGGCGGCGGCGACCTCGTCGCGGATAACGCCGGCGACGCGCTTCAGCACCATGTCGCCGACGTCGTGGCCGTAGGAATCGTTGACGCGCTTGAAGTGGTCGACGTCGATCATCATCGCCATCAGCGGCGTCGCCGGGTTCTGGTCGGTGGCGAGCGCGGGGCGCGCGAACTCGAAGAAGGCGCGGCGGTTGGGCAGTCCGGTCAGCGCATCGGTGTGCACCAGCCGCTCCAACTCCTGGCCGAGGCGCCGCTGCCGGCGCAGCAGGAAAAGCAGCGGCAGCACGGTTGCCGGCACCAGTATCGCCGGCAGCCCGATCACCAGCTCCAGCGCAACCGTCGGGAACGTGTGGCCTGTCGCGATCAGCGCCATGCGCGTCACGCCGTAGGTGAGCGCGGCGATCAGCAGCGTGGTGACCGCGGCAATAAAGACCGGGTGTCGGATAAACCGGACGAACATCGAGTGAAAACCCATCCCTTGAACGGCGCGGAGAATGGCGCGCCGCTCATGAACGGTAGCCTGCGATATTCGGTCGAATTTTAGCGATAGCGCGCGTGACAGAATGAGCGCGACATAATTTCTTCCACCGGTGATTTCAGGTCACCGGCGGCACCGGCAAGCGAAAAGTCGGACTATTCGCCGCCGCCCTCGCCTTCGGCCTCGCCGGCATCCTCGGTAAGCCGTTCGACCGACACGACCTTTTCGCCGTCGGCCGGGCGGAAGACGATGACGCCCTGCGTGCCGCGGCCGGCGATCCGGATGTCGTCGACCGGCATGCGGATCACCTGGCCGCCGTCCGACACGACCATGATCTGGTCGGTGTGCTCGATCGGGAACGAGGCGACCACCGGCCCGTTCTTGGCGTTCACCGCCATGGCGACGATGCCTTTGCCGCCGCGGCCGGTGACGCGATACTCGTGCGACGACGTGCGCTTGCCGTAGCCATTCTGCGACACCGCGAGAATGAACTGCTCGGCTGCGCTCATCTCGGCGTAGCGGGCCTGCGACAGCTCGCCGGCCGACGACGTCTCCTCCGAATCGGCGCCCGCCTCCTCCGGCTCGGAGTCGCCCCGCACGGCGCGGCTCATCTTCTGGTAGGCGGCGCGCTCGTCGGCGTTCGCCTCGAAATGGCGCAGGATCGCCATCGAGATGACGGTGTCGCCCTCGGCCAGCGAAATGCCGCGATTGCCGACCGAGTTGCGGCCGGCAAACACGCGCACTTCCGGCACGGGGAAGCGGATGCAGCGCCCTTCGGCGGTGGTCAGGATCACGTCGTCCTTCTCAGTGCACGTCTCGACCGAAAGGATCGCCTCGCCCTCGCCGAGCTTCATGGCGATCATGCCGGAACGGCGCACATCGACGAAATCGGACAGCTTGTTGCGCCGGACCGTGCCGCCGGTGGTGGCGAACATCACGTCGAGCGTCTCCCAGTCCGCCTCGTTCTCCGGCAGCGGCATGATCGTGGTGATGCGCTCGCCTGCCGACAGCGGCAGAAGATTGATCAGCGCCTTGCCGCGCGCCTGCGGCGCGGCCAGCGGCAGCCGCCAGACCTTCTCCTTGTAGACCTGGCCCTTGGAGGAGAAGAACAGGATCGGCGTGTGCGTGTTGGCGACGAACAGCCGCGTGACAAAATCCTCGTCCTTGGTCGCCATGCCGGTGCGGCCCTTGCCGCCGCGCTTCTGCGCCCGGTACGAATCCAGCGGCACGCGCTTGATCCAGCCGGCATGGGTCACGGTCACGACCATGTCCTCGCGCTGGATCAGGTCCTCGTCGTCGAGGTCGCCGAGCGTGTCCGCAATCTCGGTCTTGCGCGGCGTCGCGAACTCGTCGCGGATCTCGCGCAGTTCCTTCTTGATGATGTCGCGCACGCGCTGGCGTGACCGCAAAATATCGAGGTAGTCGGAAATCTCGGCGGCGAGCTTGTTCAGCTCCTCGTCGATCTCCTCGCGGCCAAGCGCGGTGAGCCGCGACAGGCGCAGCTCGAGGATGGCGCGCGCCTGCGCGTCGGAAAGGCGGACCACCGGCCCGTCGGCGCCCTCGCTCTCCTCCAGGCGATGGCGCGGATCGTCGACCAGTGCGATCAGCGGTGCGACGTCCTTCGCCGGCCACAGGCGCGCGATCAATTCCTCGCGCGCCTCGTTGGCATCCTTGGAGGCGCGGATGATGCGGATGATCTCGTCGATGTTGGCCACCGCGATGGCGAGGCCGACCAACACGTGGGCGCGATCGCGCGCCTTCATCAGCAGATACTTGGTCCGCCGGGTGACGACCTCCTCGCGGAAGGCGACGAACGCCTGCAGGAAATCCCTGAGCGTCAGCGTCTCGGGCCGGCCGCCGTTCAGCGCCACCATGTTGGCGCCGAAGGAAGACTGCAGCGCCGAGAACCGATAGAGCTGGTTGAGGACGACGTCGGCCATCGCCTCGCGCTTCAATTCGACGACGACGCGCATGCCCTGCCGGCTACTCTCGTCGCGGATGTCGGCGATGCCCTCGATGCGCTTGTCGCGCACCATCTCGGCGATCTTCTCGATCATCACCGACTTGTTCACCTGATAGGGAATCTCGGTGATGACCAGCGCCTCGCGGTCCTTGCGGATCGTCTCGGTGGTGACGCGCCCGCGCACCAGGATCGAACCGCGCCCGGTCAGGTGCGCCGAGCGGATGCCGCTGCGGCCGAGGATGATGCCGCCGGTCGGGAAATCCGGGCCGGGCACGATCTCCATCAGCCGCTCGATGTCGATGCCGGGATCGTCGATCATCGCAATGGTCGCGTCGATGATCTCGCCGAGGTTATGCGGCGGGATGTTGGTCGCCATGCCGACGGCGATGCCGCCGGCGCCGTTGACCAGCAGATTGGGGAAGCGCGCCGGAAGAACCACCGGCTCGTTCTCGGAGCCGTCGTAGTTCGGGCGGAAATCGACGGTGTCCTTGTCGATGTCCTCCGTCAGCGTATGGGCGACCTTGGCGCGGCGCGATTCCGTGTAGCGCATCGCCGCCGGCGGATCGCCATCGACGGATCCGAAATTCCCCTGCCCGTCGATGAGCGGCAGGCGCATGGAAAAATCCTGCGCCATGCGCACCAGCGCGTCGTAGATCGACTGATCGCCGTGCGGATGATACTTGCCCATCACGTCGCCGACGATCAGCGCGCACTTGCGATAGGGCTTGTTCCAGTCGCGCCCGTTCTCGTGCATCGAAAAAAGAATGCGCCGATGCACCGGCTTCAGCCCGTCGCGCACGTCGGGCAAAGCACGGCTGACGATCACGCTCATCGCGTAATCGAGATAGCTCCGCCGCATCTCGTCGGAGATCGAGATCGGATCGAATTGGGGACCAGTGCCCTCGGGGCTATCGGCGCCGGGGGGCGGGGTTTCGTCGGCCAAAACGGACCTTGGGAATCAGTGGAATTTGCCTACGGGAATATGGGGTTTGGCGGTGCGGAAGGCAAGGCCGAACAAGCAGGCAGTTAAGGTTTGCCTTCGGCTGGGTTGCTCGCACCGAACGGCTTTTCGATTGTGGGCACTAGCCTGTCAAACTCGGCGATGTCCTCATCCATTTCTTTAGAGGGCTCCCATTTATCCCAGATGGAAAACACACCATCGAGTGGCCGTTCCGAGTGCACGTTATGCAACAATACGGTCCACCGATCCTGCTTTTGCTTGTATTTGTGCCTTCGCCCGACACGCTCTGCCGTTTCGATTGCCCCCCGGTGGGAGGAATTCACGGCAACGTATGACAGTCCGCCGAAATGGGTTCTCACGCTAAATGCGCTGAAGGCCTTCCCCCCACGAACCCGATCTTGTGCCACGCCGGCGTTGTGCATGAAGTCGGCAATGGCATCCGACGAGAAGTCGGCAAGGTCTATCGCGGCACCCGCTGTTTCTGGTGGACCTGCTTTCAAGAACGATATCAAGCGCCCCGCTTCCGCATTCAACATTCGCTGCTCTAGTTTCGGGAAGCTGGGTTTTTGTGCGATGTGCAACTCTTTGCGAATCCAATAATCCTCAATCTCTGTCGCGAAGCCGCTCGAGATCAGAACGCGATCAAATTCGCCGTCGGCATACAGCCGATCCTTGAGATGGAATCCGAGAAAATTAAACTCGCTGTCGCTCGCAAATACGTCAAAAAATCTTGATCGTTGCTGAAGGTAGTAGAGTACCTCCACTGGGTCGCCGAGCACCTCCAAAGCGACCTGCAAAAAGAAAACGTCAACAACAACCGGCTTTGCTTCATCAACGGGCTTTAGCAGCCTGTCGATCAGAATGGGCAATGACGGAAAGTGATCCGACAGGATCACGATTGGGAATGTTCGCGTTACGAATAGTATGCGGCTCGCTCTCTGATTGGCGGCAACGAACTCGGCACCTTCCTTGATCAGCTGGGCAAAATGAGTTGCTTGATCATACGCAGCTTGAACAGCGTGTTGAAAATCAACCTCCAACGTCCCAGTGTCGCCCGCCCTTGCTTTTAGCGTTAGGCGCTTTGACTTGGCTTGGATGACGAGTACAAATTCTCCGTACACGATTAGGACATCGGCTTCTGCGAGCGTGACTCCCTTCGCTCCGTATATGGTGGCGTTAAGAAAGACGTGTTTTTTACCAAAGACTTTCTCGGCCTGATAGGCGATCTGGCTCTCAAGAAATTTGCCGCGGTGAATGGAGGCGGTATCTCTGTATTGTACGTCCGCCAACATCCAATAATACGGGCTTTCATAGACGGACTCTGCGAGAGCATATTCTCCGCTGCAGTAGATGTACTCCCCGAACGCAAGGAGCGGTTTCGCCTTCGCTTCGTTGTGCGTAAATGGGTCAGTGAAAGAGAAATTGGATTTCTGTATTGGGCAGGAAAATAGCGCCAAGAACGCCTCCGCCTTGTCCCCAAACTTGTCCGTCAAAAAACGCTTGGGTACTATGAGACCTGACGTGGTAGAGGGAGCGTCAGGCGTCTGCCCTTCCTTTTCCGCGGCCTCGAAGACCGCAGTCATTTGCCCACTGAAGTGCGTGCCGAGTGCGTCCGCGATTTCGACGATTGATCCAATTGAAATTTTTTCGTTTCTTAAAAACCAGTCCCAATCCTCCCGGTAACGCTGCCGCGCGAACGCAAGATATTGGGAAGGGAAAGCGGACTGTGCTCCGTAGTAAATTGCCTCCTTTGCCAAATCACCCAACGTCGGCTCATCGGCAGCGCTATCCGAACGGATCGAAGCGCGCATCGGCGCTTCGAGGCTTTGGTGAAGTTCCTCAAGCAGCGCATCCGCGCGCGCAGCTTGATCCTTAGCGTCGGCCACTACCGAATAGACTTCGGGCGATTCCGATTGGACCAGCAGTCCCGCCAGGAGACTGATCTCATTCTGGCTTAGCCTAGAACGCGCGAGCCTATCTACTCCACCGACCGGAGAATATCCTTGTGGTGTAGGGCGCATAAAAATGTCCCTCGCCTGGAGGAACGAAAGCGCGTGCAGAAATCCTGGCTCAGTCGCCAGCACCTTAAGGTCCAGAAAAATTTGGTGCATCTGCCGCGCCATCGGTCTCTGTATACAACCGCGTGCGACTACATCCCAAACAACTCCATCGACGACCGAAACTTCATCGCGTCGAGCCCGCCGAATATCGCCTCCAGCGTCGCGCCCTTCGCTACCGCGCCTTCGACCAGCGCAGTGCATTCCTTGAGGCGCGCGCCGAGTACCGGGTGCGCCAGATACGCCCGCGCCTCGGCGGCGGAGCGGATGGCGTAGCGCTCCGACATGGCGCTGCGGCCGAGGCCCGCGGCTTGCGGGAAGATGAACCACATCCAGTGGCTGGTCTTGCGCCCTTCGCATAGCTCCGCGACGACGCGGTCGTAGACCGGCGCCTGCGCGTCGAGGAAGCGCTGAAGGTCAAATAGATCGTCGGCCGTCATGCGTCGCAGTCTATCGATCCGCCCGCCGCGGTCATCACCCGGCTCAACCCGGTGATCCATGCCACGCCTCCCGCGAGGACGCGCGCCCCCTCCGCTGGTCGTCCTTCGGCGGCACGAGCGTCGATGGAGGCCCAGTCCCCTCCCGCCTCCGCCCTTTGCGTGCGCGGCGCGTGTCCTCCAGTCGAGGTCTGCGGCTTCGCCGAAGGATGACGGCGGGAGGAGAAAGTTCGGCGCGGGGACAACTAAAAAGACTTATGCCCGCCCTCCTCCCCCATTCCATATTCGCACGCAGCGACACCCGCCGAGGGTCGTGACCGGTACCGTCCGGCTCGCGGGGTGTTGTCGTGGCGCCCGCTCGCGTCGGCCTAACGGACCGGCGTGATCGGGAGGCGCCCTCTAACCGCCGGCCGGCACTACGACCGGTCGCCGATGATGCCGAGAGGCGCGGCCTCTCGGAGTGCGGGACGGGCTGCAGTCAGTACGGCACGCGCTTGCGGCGACAAGCGGAGTGGCCCCAGGCGCCGCAGCGGGATCGAGGACGGAGCGCAAGAGAATGTGCGCCGCCTGCCCACGCGCCGAGTGCGGTAGGGAAGCCGAAAGACGCCACGGCGGGCGCTCGGCGAGCGCCTCGAAATGCGGACCGCCCGCTCGGCACTTGCCGGGCGCCCGCCCACCCTCGGATTGTGAGGGGCAAGAAGATCCGACCGGGAGCGAAGACTCAGGCGGCCGGACGACAGGGAGGATCAAAACTCGGGCCGATGCCGGTCGCGAGAAGGCGAACCTACACGCGGAGCCAAGCCCCCTTACCGCTTTCCCCGCTAAGGCGGGGATCCAGGAGTCCAATCACGCACCGGATGTGAGGATGATGAATCTGGATCCCCGCCTGCGCGGGGAAAGCGGAGGTAAGAAGCCACCTGCCCATCACACGCTTTCGTTGAAACTTACCCGACGTTAACCATGACCATGTCTGATCCGCCCCACGGTCGCGGCGGTCGCGACTCACCTTGAGGGGCGACATGAAAATGCGGATTGGAGTTGGACTGACCGTCGCGGCGTGCGCCGCTTTTGCCTCGGCGGGCCATGCCGCCGATCTCTCGACGCCGGTGCCGACCATGGCGCCCGCCGCTTCCGGGCACGAGGTGTTCTTCGACGGCTCGCTCGCCGCGGTCTACTCCGCCAACTCCGCCTCGCCGTGGAGCGCGGTGATCAGCGGCCGGGCCACCGTCCTGTCGAGCAGCGGCTGGGGCGCCTCGATCACCGGCATCGATCAGGCGAGCCTTTCAGGCGTCTCGGTCAATGTCGTCGGCGGGCAGGTCGATGTGTTCAAGAATTTCGGTGCCGGCGCGCTCGGCGCGTCCTACGCCATCGCCAGCGGCAATGGCATCACCATCTCGGGCGTCGGCTTCTCCGGCGCGCTGTTTGCCGGCAACGCGCAGCTCCGCGGCAGCATCACGCACTCCTTCGCCAGCGCCCCGGTTCCGGCTTTAACGAGCGTGACGGGCCAGATCGCCTACTACTTCACGCCGAACACCGAAGGCTACGTCGGGGTGGCGCAGGCGTGGAACGATGCTTCCGCGAGCGGCACCTCGTTCTCGGTCGGCGCCGAGCACAAGTTCCAGTCGAGCCCGTTCTCGGTGTTCGGTGGCCTCGCCTATTCGACGACGGCGAGTTCGCTTGCCGCCACCGTCGGCGTCCGCTTCACGCCGTCGGCGCTCAGCCTGCAGGATTTCACGCGCAAGGTTCCGTTCTAGGCCCGCCCCGCGTTGCGCTAACGGACGAGCGGTCGCCGGCCGCTCGTCCGTTCATTCGTTCCGGCCCTTGCCTTCCGCATCGGCCGCCGCGTCGCGAAGGTCGCGCGCGATGGTGTCGATCGAGGTGTCGCCCGAAAGTTCGTGGCTCTCCTTGTCGGTCACGGCATCCTCGACGCCGAGCTGCCGGCTCAGCCGCTCCAGCATCTGGATGATCTTGGTCGCCTCCTGCTCCGACAGCAGGTTGACCTGCAGGTCGAGGTGGTTGCGCCGGTCGGCGCGCCGGCTCATGCGGTCCTGGCGGATGAGCACGAACGCAGTCAGCGTCACCGCCTCGAAGGCAAGCACGCCGGCCAGAAGCGGAAACGGGTACGGATCGAAGCCGCCCTCGCCGAGGTTGACCGCGATCCACACCGCCACGACGGCGACCTGCACCGCCACGAACGACAGCGTGCCGACAAAGCGGCCGACCGTCTCCGCCGCCCGCTCGGTGGCGCTGCGGTCCTGCTCCGCTTCCTGCTCGAGGCGGATGATCGCCTCGATGTTGTCCTGCGAGGTCGTGGTTTCGGGCATGGCGGCTCCGGGGCGGGAGCGCCAGCATATCCCGAGTCCCGGTTGAGCGCGGTTACCGCTAGGTGACTAACCTCCCGCGACGTGCCGCCTTCCAAGTGGCCGGCAGCCCGCTACCTACAGGCACTCACTTTTTCCTCACCAGCTTTCCAAAGGAGCGTGACTTGGCCAATTTCAGCGGCGCGACCATCGGCGTTACGGGAGCCAGCGGCAAACTCGGCCGCGGCGTCATCAAGCACCTCCAGGCTGGCGGCGCCAAGCGCATCGTCGGCTTCACCCGCGACCCGGACAAGGCGGGCGAGCTTGCCGCCTCGGGTGTCGAGCTTCGCCGCGCCGACTTCGGGGATCCCGCCCACCTCGGCGCGCAGCTTGCCGGCGTCGAGCGGCTGCTGGTCATCTCGACCGACACGCTCGGCGGTCGCGCCGAGCTGCAGGTCGCGGCGATCGACGCGGCGGTGAAAGCCGGCGTCCGCCACCTGCTCTACACCAGCATCACCAACCCATACCCCGACACCAACCCGAGCGCCGTCATCCCGAACTCGCATTACTGGACCGAGGTGCGGATGGCGGCGAGTGGCGTCGACTTCTCGTTCCTGCGCAACAATCTCTACACCGACTACCTGATCCCGGTGGCGCAGCAGGCGGTCGCCAGCGGCACGCTCTATCACGCCGCAGGCGCCGGCCGCCGCGCCTACGTCACGCGTGAGGATTGCGCCGGCGCCGCAGCCGCTGCGCTGCTCACCGCCGAGGGCAAGCACGTCATCGACGTCAGCGGCCCAGAGGCATTGTCCGGCGACGACCTCGCCGCGATCCTCAGCAAGGTTTCCGGCAAGCCGGTGAAGGCGGTCAGCATCCCGTCGGAGGCGCTGGTCGCCGGCATGGTTCAGGCCGGGATGCCGGCCGAGTTCGGCGGCGTCATGGCGCACTTCGACAGCGACGCCGCCAAGGGCCTGCTCGGCGTCGTCTCGGGCGACGTCGAGCGGCTCACGGGCCACAAGCCGCGCTCGGTCGCCGATTTTCTCGCGGCCCACAAGAGCGCCTTCGCCGGCTAGACGCGTCTCCAATACGCCGGCTCGCGTTGTCGGGCCGGCATACTTTCCGCCGCTCGCCGAGCGCTACGCTGACTAAATAATCGGAAAATACACGCGGGCGCTTTTCTGAAGCAGTGCTTTGCGCCTTTGGATTATCCTGTCTCTCTCCAGATATCCTTTGCTTGCTTGTAAATATTAGTTTCGACATTACCTATCGATGGGCGCACAAGATTTTGCCACGGGGCGGTCCGCGCGCCCCATGAGATTCACAATGACCCTCGGATTTCCCAATCCCAGCCGCAGCTACGATGCAAACCATCATCGCATCCGCTTCTGGGCGCACGATGGCGCGCAGGAGGTGACGTTCTTCATCGAGGACGGCGCCATCTTCAAGATCGCGCCGCGCACCGGCAATGCCGAGGCCGCGATCCTCGCGGCATTCGACGCGGCACGCGACCGCATCATGGCCGCCGCCGCCAAAGTCTTCTCGCCGTCGCAGCCGCGCGCCTTCTACGTGCTGGCCTCCGGCGACTTCTGACCACGGAGCAACCGATGACGACCCGCACCACCAGCAAGACCGTCACCTTCGTGCATCCCTTCCACCTAGAGGGCATCGAGGGCGTCGTGCCCGCCGGCAGCTACGTTGTCGACACGGATGAAGAGACCATCGACAGCGTTTCCTTCGTCGCGTGGCGGCGGACGACGACGCTGATCCGCGTTCCCGTCGGCGGGGCCACGCAGACCTACGCGATCGACCCGGAAGACCTCGAGGCGAGCCTCTTCGCCGATGCTTCCGCCGCGGTTGAGCCGGCCTAGTAGGGCGCCTCTTCGAAGCGCGGTTGGCCGTCGACCAGCAGCCGCTTCAGCGCGGCGCGGCCGTCGCCCGCCACAGCGACGTCGACGCTGATGCGCTGCTCGTTGCGCAGGCCTTCCAGCTCGCGGCCGGTGCCTTCCGGCACGAAGAATTTTTCCAGGTTGTAGGTCACGCCGTAGGTCCAGCAGGTGTCGGCGTTGTCGCACGCGGTGCGCTCGTCGACATTTTCGACCGTGCCGGTGAGGAACGTGCCGGATGCGGGCGGCTCGTGGCTGATCGCGGTGGCGGCGCCGTGGTCGTCGAGCGTCACATGGATCGCGTCGCCGACGTGAAACGCGTCGTCGCCGGCAAGCGCATCGGAGCGCACGCTGGAGATCGGATAGTTCAGCGTCACGTAGTCGCCGCGAAAAAGATCGTGCGGGTCGATTGGCACGACGGCGAGGTTGATCACCTTGCCGTTCGCCAGCAGTTGCGCGCGATCGTAGACGATCCAGCCGAGCAGCCCGGCCTGCAGCAGGAACGCGAGGATGATGCCGAAGGTGTAGGACGGCAGCCTCATGGCTTCGCCTCCCCTTCCCCGCCTTCCGAAGCTGGCGGCGCCTCCGGGATCTCAACGGTGCGCAGCGGCTCCGGCAGGTCGGGCACGGGGATCGGCTCGAGCGCCGGTGGCGATGCCCTGAGGCCGGCGAGAATTGCCGCCGCGGTCGCGCGCCGCGTCAGAATGCGGTCGATGCGGAAGAGCACGAACGACAGCGCGATGAACAGCACGCCGCCGACGAGGAAGGCGAGCGCGGTATCGAGCCGCGAGCCGATGGTGAAGACGTAGAGGTAGATGACCTCCAGCCCGAAGGCGACGAGGCCGATCGACTTGCCGATCGGGTGGCGGCCGGACTGGCCGAGCGTCACCGCCCAGAGCGAGGCGAGAACCACCAGCACGCCGCCGATGACGTTGCGCACCAGGTCTTCGGGCGGCTGGACGAAAGCGAACGCGATGGCGCCCAGCGACAGTACCGCAACTGCGGCAACATCGGTCACGGTCACGACCTTCCGCGTGAAAGCAAACGCGACGAGCAGGACCGCCGCGCCGGCCGCGACCAGCGCCGGCACGAGATCGTCCTCGCCGGCGTGCATCGGATGATCGGCGCCCTGCAACAGGCCGAGCGTCAGGAGGACGGCGAACAGTCCTGGCCACAGGATCGCTTCGCCCAGCGCGCCGACCCGCGTGCCGCGGAAGCCGGCGAGCGCCGCGCCGAGCGACCAGATCGCGAAGCTTGCCGCGACGTAGAGCATTGCGCCGCCGGCAAAGGTCCACTGGTGGGCGTCGCCGAACCCGAAGATGGTGAGCGCCACCCAGTACATCGCCGCGATCACCGCGACGATGCGGCCATAGTGCGAATTCTGCACCGTCGAAACGAGAACGCCGATGGCGATCGCGGCGAGGCTCGGCCAGTGCGGCTGGATATGGCTCTCGCCCGTCGCCAGCCACGTCCAGTAGCCGGCGCCGACGAGGCCCAGCACCGTCATGGTCGGCGAGCCGGTGAACAACGCGGCGCCGAGGATGCCGGCCTCGAACAGCATCACCGCGCCGGCGAAATCGCCGGCCAGGTGGTAGGTCTGGCCGATGAGCGCGATGGCGCCGGCGTAGATCAGGCCGCCGGCGAGCACGCCCGCCTCGGCGAAGATGCGAAGCTTACGGCGGTCGAACTGGAAGGCGGCGGCGTAGGCGACGAACATCGCCGCGACGATCAGCACGAAGCGGGCGATGCGTGGCACCGCCTCCCACTGCGCGCCGACCCATGCCAGCACGGCGAGGCCGACGAGCAGCGCGCCCAATGTTCCGAGAATGGCGGAGAGGCCAAACGCGGCGCGGCCCGAGCGCACGTCGCCGTCGTAGTCGCCGGCGGTGGCGAGGATCGCCGCGGCGCCGTCGGCATTGACCCAGCCGGCGTCCAGCCATTTCGGCAAATCAGCCGCAAGCCGCTTACGGTACGCCGCGTCCTGCATTCACGTCCCGCCCCTGACCCCGCGCCGCAACATAAACATGGCACGCGGACTTTCCGCAACCGCTGCGTGGCGCGCCCCGTTCTTCCCGGCGCCGCCTGGCGAAACAGCGGCTGCGCTCAGGGCACGGCGATCTCCGTAGCAACACCCGGCGTCAGCAATCGCAACTGCCTGGCGAAGCCCAGCGCGTTGAACGATACGTCGAGGTCGTTCGCCGTCTGCTTGAAGTGGGTCCAGCTATCATAGTGAACCGGCACGATGACGGCGTCGGGAAAGGCGTGCGCGGTCTCGACGACGTCGTTGGTATTCATGGTGAGGTGAAACGGCGCGCGCGTCTGCGCGGCGCCGGCGAACGGCATGACGATACCCGGCCGGAAGCGCCGCGCGACTTCCGCGACGCCATCGTACCAGACGGTATCGCCGGTGACGTAAACGGGGCGTGTTGCATCGTCGAACTCGATCACGAAGCCCACCACGTCGCCCGCGATCGGCTCGACGCCGGCCGGCCCGTGCCGCGCCGGCGTCGCCGTCACGCGCGCGCTGCGGCCGTTCGCGCCTTTCACTTCGGTCGAAGCCCAGGGCACAAAGCCCTCCACCGTTCCCCCGAGGCGCTCGGCGCCGCCCGCGGTGGTAAGCACCCGTCCGGCACGCGCCAGATACGCCCGGCCGGAATCATCGAGATTGTCGGCGTGCTCATCGTGGCTGAGCAGCACGGCGTCGACACGACCGACCTGATCGGCGCTCAGCGCCGGGCCCGCCGTCTTTTCCAGCGTGGTGGAATTCGGCCGCTTGTATTGGCCGGGCGCGTCGAAGGTCGGGTCGGTGAGAAAGCGCAAGCCGCCCGCCTCGATCAGAGCCGTCGGGCCGCCGATCAGCGTAATCCGCACCCCCATCGCTCGCTCCTGACATCACGCGGCCTGAACAGGCGCGTAACCGGATAGCCGTGACGCACCGCGGCGGCAATCCCCGCCGGCGCAACCCGAACTGCGTTATTATGAGGGGGTCACTGGCGCCATGCCCGCGCGGCTGGCACGATCCGGCGAAACGAGTCTAGCCGGGGCCAGCGTGGACTACCTGCTCTCCGCCATCGTGACGCTGTTCGTGACCATCGACCCGCCGGGTCTGGCGCCGATCTTCGTCGTGCTGACGGCGGGGCGGACGCGCGCCGAGCGCCGCGCCACCGCGATCCGCGCCACGCTCATCGCCGGCGCGGTGCTGATCGGCTTCGCGCTGGTCGGCGAGCCGCTGATCGGCTTCCTCGGCATCTCGCTGCCGGCTTTCCGCATCGCCGGCGGGCTGCTGCTGTTCGTCATTGCCTTCGAGATGGTGTTCGGGCGGCGCGAGGAGCGGAAGTCGGTCGCGGCGCAGACCGCGGTCGAGCGCGACGACCTCCGCCACATCGCCGTCTTCCCGCTGGCGATCCCGCTGATCACCGGCCCGGGCGCGATCTCGGCGACGATCCTGCTCGCCTCGCAGGCGCATTCGCTCGGCCTGATGGCCGGGCTGATCGCCATCATCATCGTGCTGATCGCGGCGTGCCTGGCGGTCTTCCTGCTGGCGCACGACCTCGAGCGGATACTGGGCGAGACCGGCCGCATCGTGGTCAGCCGCCTGCTCGGCCTGATCCTGGCGGCGCTCGCCGTGCAGTTCGTGGTCGACGGCATCACGACGATCGTGAAGGCGGCCGCGGCGACGCCGTAGCTTCCTCCCACTCACCTTGCGAAGGCCGCGGCACCGAACCCGTGTCAACGCGTGCGGGACATCCCCTCCACCGCTCATCCCCGCGAAAGCGTGGATCCAGGAATGAGGTCGCGGCACAGACACAAGCCTCTCGCCGAATTGAGACCTCGGTCCCCACTTTCGCGGGGAAAGCGAATGGATGTTGCGCCGGCGCCTCGTACCCTCGTTCGTCACCCCGGCGAAAGCCGGGGCTCCAACGCTGGACGCAACTGCGCGTCGGCGTTCGCTGAACTCACTGCGTTGAATTCCGGCCTTCGCCGGAACGGCGATGGCCCGGAACGACCGTCCGAATAAAAACCGCGAACGAATGCCTAGAACGGAATCTCGTCGTCCAGTTCCTCGGCAAGCGACGGGCCGCCCGAGCGGCCGGCGCGTGCCGGCTCGCGCCCGCCGCCTTCCATCGGGCTGGAGCGGCCGAAGTCGCCGCCCTCCTCGCCGCCGCGTGGGGCGCCGTCGCGGCCGTCGAGCATGGTCAGCGTCGCGTTGAAGCCCTGCAGCACGACCTCGGTCGAGTACTTCTCGACGCCGGCGGTGTCGGTGTACTTGCGCGTCTGGAGCTGGCCTTCGACGTAAACCTTGGCGCCCTTCTTCAGGTACTGCTCGGCGATCTTGGCGAGATTCTCATTGAAGATGACGACGCGGTGCCACTCCGTCTTCTCCTTGCGCTCGCCGGTGTCCTTGTCGCGCCAGTTTTCCGAGGTGGCGACGCTGAGATTGACCACCGGCTTGCCCGAATTCAGCCGGCGGACTTCCGGATCGCGGCCGAGATTGCCGACGAGAATGACCTTGTTGACGCTACCCGCCATGACCTGACGCTCCTGCTAACCAAATGTGCCGTAGCCGCTTCTGTTTCCCGGCGAACCTAACCGCTTAGCCCGGCCGGCGATCCGGCGACCAAAGTTATCCACAGGCGGCTGCACCTGTTCCCTATACGTTCTCATATTGGGACGCCCGGCGCAAGGCGCAAGTCTCCCTTCCGCCGGGGCCATACGCATCCGTCGACCGAACGAAGCCTGACAGTGGAAGCTACTGCTTGGCGACGCCGGCCGGCTTGTCGCCGTTCATCGCCGCGATTGGCGGCCGCCGCGTCTTGCCAGCCAGCATGGCGCGGGCTTCGGAGCGGCTCGCCGCCGTCTGCGTCTGGATCGCACCGTCTGCAAAAGTCACCACCAGGAACGGCAAGCCGATCTTCGGCGGTGAATAGATGACGCCTGTTGTATCGCCCATAGGTCCGCACTCCTCTGACGCATTACCCAACGCGTTAACTATACACTGACGGCGTCCGGATTTCGACCGTTAGATTCGAGACTTTCGGCGCGATAATACTTCGCCGGCTTACTTTGATCCGAGTTTGTCGAGCGGCAATATTTGTTTGACGGCGAAGTAATCTTTCCACGGATCGGCCTTGCGCTTCAGCAGCAGCGCCGCCGCATTTTCGACCGTCGCCTCATGGGCGGAGGGAAGCTTAGCCAGCTCAGTCCATGCCAGCGGCCAGGCCACCGGCGCGCCCTTGCGGGCCCGCGTCGAGTACGGCGCAATCGCGGTGGCACCGCGGCCGTTGCGCAGGTAGTCGATGAAAATCTTGCCCTTGCGGCGCGCCTTCGACATCTCGGCGAGGTAGCGGTCCGGGTCGTCGTTGGCCATCGTGCGGGCCATCGCCTCGGCGAATGCCTTGACGTCGTCCCAGCCGTACTTCGGCGTCAGCGGCACGACGACGTGGATGCCCTTGCCGCCGGTCGCCATCGGAAACGACACGAGCCCCAGCGACTTCAGCCGGTCGCGCATTTCGCGGGCGGCGTCCTTCACCCCCGCGAACGTCACCTCCTCGTCGGGGTCGAAGTCGAAGACGATGCGGTCGGGCGAATCCAGTGTTTTGTTGTGCGAGCCCCAGATGTGCAGCTCGAGCGCGCCCATCTGCACCGCCGCGATCAGCCCGTCCTCGCCGCTGATCGTCAGGTAGTCGCCCTTGGCTTCCTTCTCCTTGATGCTGACCTTGCCGAAGGCGGCGGGGAAACCCATTGAGGCATGCTTCTGGAAGAAGCAGTCGCCGTCGGCGCCGTCCGGGCAGCGCACGATCGACAGCGGCCGGTCGACGACATGCGGCAGCATCAGTTTTGCGACCGCGCGGTAATAGTCGATGAGGCTGCGCTTGGTGATGCGCTCGGCGGCGTACACCAGCTTGTCGGGATGGGTGACACGCACGCCGCCGATGGTCAGCGTGCCTGAATCGCGTTGGTCGTTGGTGACCGTGATGATGGCGGATGGCTTCGGCGGATCCTTCGCGGGTTCCTGGGGCATCTCGCGTTTGACCTCCTTCGCCTGCTTGTCGGCGCGCAGCCCCTTGAAGGCGCCGTGGCGCACGTACCCTTCCTCCGTCCAGCCGGTGAACTCGACTTCGGCGACGAGATCGGGGCGGACGAATTTCGATTTCCGCGCGATGTCGCGGGGCACATCGTCGAGCGGCGGCTTGGCGAGCGGACGCTTCGCCAGCTCCTTCCACACCGCCTGCAATTCGCGTTCGCCGTAGCCGGTGCCGATCTTGCCGCGATAGGTCAGCTTGTCTTCCTCGCGCGTCGCCACCAGCAGCGACGAGAACGGCCGGCCCTTCACGGTCGATGGCTGCCAGCCGACGACGATCAGCTCCTGCCCCATGCCGCACTTCACCTTCAGCCAGCCCTTGGTGCGCCCTGCCCGATACGGCGCCTCGGCGCGCTTGGAGACGATGCCTTCCAGCTTCATCTCGCACGCCTGCTCGAAGGTCTGGCGGCCGTTGCCAACGACGTGGTCGGAATAGAACAGCGGTCCGGCCGAGGGCTGGTCTTCCAGCAGCTTCTGCAGCTTCTTCTTGCGCTCCACGAGCGGCAGCTTGCGAAGGTCGACGCCGTCAAGCGCCAGCAGGTCGAAGGCGTAGTAGACGATGCCGCCCTTGCCCTCGGCGATGGCGTTCTGCAGGCGGCCGAAATCGCTTTTGCCGCTGTCGTCCTGGACGACTGCTTCGCCGTCTAACAATGCCGAGCGGCACGGCAGATCGGCGAGCGGCTGGACGATAGGGCGGAACTTGTCGGTCCAGTCGAGACCGGTGCGGGTGTAGATCGCCGCCCGCCCCGCGCCGACCGCCGCCTCGACCCGGTAACCGTCGAACTTTATCTCGTGCAGCCATTCCTTGCCGTCGGGCGGCGCCTCGACCAGCGAGGCGAGCTGCGGCTCGGTCCATTGCGGCGGCTCCTGCCGCGCGCCCTTCGGCGTGGCGCGCTCGCGCGGCTTGCGCTTCTTCTCCCCGGGGTCGGCGGCGAGTTCCTTGATGCGGCGACCCTTCACCCACTCGACGTTGCCCGAGGCGATCTCCTCCATCGTCCGCCCGCTCCTGACGCTGGTCAGCGCACGCTCGATGATCGGTTTCTTCTCGGCCTCGGCGTATTCGTCGCGCTCCTTGATCAGCAGCCAGTTGTCGGCCTTGGAGCGCTTGTCGCGGTTGTGCTTGATCTGGACGAGGACCCATTTTCCTTTGAGCCGCTCGCCGTGGAGGATGAACTTGAAATCGCCCTTGGCGAGCCCCTCATCGACGTCGCCGACCGGCTCCCACGTCCCCTCGTCCCACAGCATCACCGTGCCGCCGCCGTAGTTGCCGGCGGGGATCGTGCCCTCGAAGTCGCCGTATTCCAGCGGGTGATCCTCGACGTGGACGGCGAGGCGCTTGTCCTTCGGGTCGTAGCTCGGTCCGCGCGTCACCGCCCAGGACAGCAACACGCCGTCATGCTCGAGGCGGAAATCGAAATGCAGCCGCGTCGCGTCGTGCTTCTGGATCAGGTAGCGGTGCCCGCTGCGGACCGGGCGCGCCTCCCCCGCCGGCTCGGCGGTCTTCTTGAAGTCGCGCTTGGAACGGTAGGTCTTGAGACGATCGGCCATGGCGAGAGGTTACAACGGCCCTGCGACGTTGTCGTTCCTGCGCCTATGGAACGAAGGCGGCATGGCTGGCGTTGTTCCATCATTCGAAACACCAGCGAGGTCAATCATGGATAAGGATCGCGTGGAAGGCTCGGCCAAGCAGGCCAAGGGCACCGTGAAGGAAGCCGTCGGCAAGATGACGGGCGACTCGAAGCTCCAGGCCGAGGGCAAGTCCGACAAGGCGGCGGGCAAGATTCAGAACGCCGTCGGCGGGCTGAAGGATACGCTGCGCGGCAAGTAGCAGCATCGCTGCAAACATTTGGGGCCGGTTCGCGAATGCGGGCCGGCCTTTTTCACGCCTGGACGTGGCGCCCATTGGTCACCTCTCCCGGAGGATGAGGGATTGAGCCTTATGAGCGCAACGAATTAGACGAAAAGGGCGAAGGGCCAGGGACAGGAGTTCTAGGCCTCACGGTCCCTAACCCCTCACCCTTTGTTTCTCGTTCGCTTCGCTCTCAAGAAACGAAGCCCACTCCCTCCAGGGAGAGGTGACCAACTGGCGGCGCCGCTATGCCGCGCGCCGCTTGGCCGCCGGCTTCTTCTCCGCCTTGGCCTTCGCCGCCTTGCCCTTCTTGGTCGGCGCCGGCGCGTCCGCCGCGGCAGCCTTCTGGCCCTTAGCGGGCGCACCGCCGCCCTTCACGCTCCGCTTCAGCGCGTCCATCAGGTTGATGACCTTGGCGCCGAGCTGCGGCTCCTCGATATCCTGCGGCTTGCGGTGCTCCATCTTGGCGTCGATCAGTTCGCGGAGCGCGATGTCGTACTGGTTCTTGAACACCTTCGCGTCAAACGGCTTGGCCTTGCGCTCGATCAGCTCGGTCGCCAGCGACAGCAATTCCTTCTCCGGCTTGGCACCGGGCACGGTCGAGAAAAACTGCTCCGGGTTCTGCAACTCGTCGGCGTAGCGCAGCGTCTCGATGATGAGACCCTTGCCCTGCGCCTTCAGCGCGACGACGCTCGCCTGACCGCGCGCGACGAGCTGGCCGAGGCCGATTTTCCTGGTCGCCTTCAGCGCATCGCGGAGCACGACGTAAGCCTCGCCGGCGACGTCGTCCTCGTCGGGCGCGACGAAATACGGCTTCTCGAAAAACATCGGGTCGATGTCGCCCTCGTCGACGAACTGGACGAGATCGATCGTGTGCTTGGCCTCGAGCTTCACGTCCTCGATCTCCTCGTCGGAGATCAGCACGTACTTGCCCTTCTCGACCTCATAGCCCTTGACGATGTCGTCGGCATCGACGGCGCCGACGCCGGGCACGACCTTCTCGTAGCGGATACGCTTGCCGCTCGGCTTGTGGATCTGGTTGAACGAGACCCGCGCCGCGCTCTTCGTCGCGGAGAAAACCTGCACCGGGATCGACACCAGCGCCAGGCGGATCTGACCTGACCAATACGCACGCGCGGCCATTCGCTTACTCCTGGAAACTCGGAAACTCGGTCGGGAACTCAAGACGACAACGCCGGCCAGCAAGGACCGGTTCCCGCCGCACACAAGCGGACAAGATACGCCGCCGCGGGTTAACGCTCAAATACTTGGCGGAAATGTGAGATTTCGTTCGCGGTGCGTTCGCGTTCGCGGGGCGGAGCACTGGCGCCGGACCGGTGCCGTCCCGTAACATGGACGCGGTCTGGTGCTGAGTACGGGGAATACGAGAAATGGCGCGGCGGAATGCCGTTGTGCTGGTCGCAGACGCCGCCCAATTTTCGCCCTCAATGTTCCTCGCTCACCGGCTGCGGACGCTTAACAGGCGACCCGACGTCGATATCATCGTGGCGAGCAACGCGCCGCCCTTGCTGGCACAAGCCCGCGCCTTCGACGCCGACCAGATGGTCCTGGACCTGACCTCGGTCGATAGCGGGCGCCGCCTGCCGGTGCGAAGCTATCTCACGCGGGCGACCTATCTGCGCCTGTTCCTCCCTGGCCTGCTCCGCAGACGCTACGCCCGCATCCTCTATCTCGACAGCGATGTCTATCCGGAGTCGGAGCAGGTCTTCCGCCTGTTCGATCTCGACATGGGCGGACATGCGGTGGCCGCCGTGCGCGACCTCAACGTGCCGTTTGTTCCCAGTCACCACAACGCGGACGAACTCAACGCGACCCTGGGCCTGAAGGGGGACGTACGGTTTATCGGCCTCTTCGGCGCAAAGTATCTGAACGGCGGAGTCGAGCTCTTCGACGTCGACGCCTTCGTTGCTGCGCGCCTGGAAAAGAAGATGATGGAGCTGTTGAGGGGTCGTCTGGCGAATCCGCTGTGGATGGATCAGACGCTGTTGAACGCGGTGTTGCGCACCGACTGGCTGGAGCTGTCGCCGAGCTTCAATCTTATTACCCGCGCCTGGCTGACTTCCCTCCGCCATTTTGCGCCGGCCGCCATCGTGCACTTCACCGGCCAGCTTAAACCGTGGAGCAACAGCTTCGCGCTCGATCACCCGGCCCGCGCCGAACTGATCGCGTTTTTGGCGCGGTCGCCGTGGCGCACCTTCATCATCGAGGCGAATCGCGTGCTGACCGGCTCGCCAGCGCCACCAATCGAGCAGCCGGTACCCTGGGGTCCGGTGGGCGCAGCCGCGATAATTCGTTACCTGCGCGAGACGTCCTTCGCCGATGTCGAACAGGGTTTGACGACTCTGAACCCTGCCGCCCTTCCGGCGAGCTTCTGAATCGCGACGCGAAGCCGCTTGACGAACGCATCCACGCGCTGTATTTCACCTCTCAGTTAATTAACCACCAGGTTTACCACAGAGCCACGCCATGCCGACCGACCGCCTCAGCGCCACCTTCTCCGCCCTCGCCGATCCGACGCGGCGCGCCATCCTTGCGCGCCTGGCGCTCGGCGAAACGTCGGTCACGGAATTGGCGCAGCCGTTTGCCATGTCGCTCCCCGCCATCTCCAAGCACCTGAAGGTGCTGGAGCACGCCGGCCTGATCGTGCGCGGGCGCGAGGCGCAGTGGCGGCCGTGCCGCATCGAACCGCAGGCGCTGAAGCCGGTCGACGACTGGCTCGAGAAATACCGCCGGCTCTGGGAGGAGCGGATCGACCGCCTCGAGGCGTACCTCGAGAAGCTCCAGGCCGAGCGCAAGGTTTCAGCAAAGACCCCGAAGGAGAAGAAGCGTGGCCCACCCCGAAAATAAGGACAAGACCGTCACCATCACCCGCGTCGTCAACGCGCCGATCGCGCTGGTGTGGGAGGCGATGACCGAGCCCAAGCACCTCGTCCACTGGTACCACGCCGACGAGGGTTGGACGACGCCGTTCGCCGAGATGGAGATGAAGAAGGGCGGCAAGTTCCGCATCGGCTTCGCCTCGCCCGACGGCAAGAACGACTTCGTCTTCGGCGGCACCTTCACCGAGGTCACGCCGCCGACGCGCATGGCCTACACCATGGACGACGCCCGCCCGGCAACGGTCACGCTGACCGAGCAAGGCCCGAAGCAGACGAAGATCGAAGTCGAGTTCGGGCTGGAGACCACCTTCAGCGCAGAGCAGCAGCGCGAAGGCTGGACGCTGATCTACGTCCATCTCGAGCAGTACCTCGCCACGCTGGCTTAGGAGCGCACGATGAACACGCTGAAAGTCGAAACCCCGGCCGGCGAGCCGATCATCGTCATGTCGCGCACCTTCGACGCGCCGCGCGCGCTGGTGTGGGAGGCGATGACCCGGGCCGAGCATGTCGCCCGCTGGTGGGGTCCGCGCGAAATGAAGACGACGGTGGCGCGTCTCGACGTGCGGCCGGGCGGCGGCTGGCGCTTCGTCCATACCGCGCCCGACGGCCGCAGCATCGTCTTCCACGGCGAATATCGCGACGTGCAGCCGCCGAAGTGCATCGTCCAGACATTCGGCGTCGAGGGCATGTACGACGGCCGCTTCATCGTCGAGACGATGACCCTGGAAGAGGTCGGCGACCGGACGCACTACAGGGTCGTCTCGCATTTCGAGAGCCTCGCCGACCGCGACGGCATGATCGCCTCCGGCATGGAGCGCGGCGCCAACGACTCGATGGAACGTCTCGAGACCCTGCTCACCGAACTGAAGCCATCCAACCGGAGGACTGCCTGATGAATGCCGCCACAGCCGCCCGCGCGGGCGAGACGCCCGACCACCAGATCGTCATCCCCCCGGGCGCTAAACACTTCGAGGTCGTGCGCACCTTCAACGCGCCGCGCGATCTCGTCTTCGAGTGCTACACGCAGCCGAAGCACATGGTGCAGTTCTGGGGCCCGCACGGCGGCACGGTGCCGGAGTGCCGCATCGACCTGCGCGTCGGGGGCGTCTGGCGCGTCGTCATGCGCTTTCCCAACGGCAGCGAGTTCGGCTACTCCAGCGTCTACACGAAGATCGAGGCGCCCAAGTACCTCGCCTGGCGGAACGCGCCCGACGACTGGAAGTTCGGCCTCGACGGCCTGCCGCCGGTGGAACTCGTCTCCACGCTGGAGCTCGAGGATCTCGGTGACAATCGCTCGCGCATGAAGCTGACCGTGACCTTCCTCAGCACGGCCGCCCGCGACGAGGCGATCCAGCGCGGCTTCACCGGCATGGTGACGCAGGGCAACGAGCGGCTCGACGCGTATCTCAAGACGCTTGGCTGATCGCAACCTCCTACGCGGGACCCCAACCACCATGCTTCGCATGGCGCCCCTCCTCATAGCCGGGGAGGACAAGCGGAGTTCGGCTCGGCCTACTCCATCCCTCCCCGTTCCGGGGAGGGGGGACCGCGCGTAAGCGCGGTGGGTGGGGAACCGCCTACCCCGCGATCGCCTTCAAATATCGATCCACCGAAACCGCGACCGCCTGCTTCGCGCCGCCCTTGATGTTCTGCCCCATCCACGCGCCGTAGATCGCGTCGAAGGCGAACGGCCCGACTGCCGCGGCGACCTGCTTCACCTTCGTCGCATTGAGCGGAACGTAGTTGGGGAACGAGTACATGAAGCTGACGTGGCGCCGCGTCTGCGCCACCATCAGGATGTCGCCGGTGAACAGCGCGCCCTTGCCGCCTTCCGCCGTGCTCCAGTGCAGCACCTGGCCGCCGGCGAAATGGCCGCCGCAGCGCACCAGCGTCATCTCGGGGCCGAGCGCCAGCGTCTCGCCTTCCCAATAGTCGATCCGATGCCCGTCCCGCATCACCCACCGGCGATCGTCGGCGTGGAGATGGATCGGCACGCCGCCGAAGGCGTCGCTCCATTCCAGCATCGTCGTGTAGTAGTGCGGATGCGAGATCGCGATTGCGGAAATGCCGCCGCGCCGCTTGATCTCGGCGACGGCCGCATCGGTCAGCACGGTGGCGCAGTCCCACAGCACGTTGCCGGTTTTCGACTGCAGCAATAGCGGCCGCTGGTTGATGGCGAAGGCGGGATCGATGCCGATGCCGGTAATGCCCTCGCCTTCTTCGACGAATTTCTGTCTGTGCACACGGTTGAGGTCGGCGAGCGTCGTCCAGTCCTGCCCGCTCCAGCGCACGTACTGCCGGTCGTCCTGGCAGATCAGGCATGCCGCCGGCGGCGCGTCGCTGTCGGGATATTGCGTACCGCACTGGCGGCAGATGAAGCGCGTCATTGTCGGCTCCGTCGCGAAAAGGCGCACACCCCTAGACGAGGCGCGAAACCGCATCAATATGGCGTCCGCTATTGAGGCGACGGGGACGACGCAATGAACGGTGCGGAAAGCCTGGTGCGGACGCTCATCGCGTCCGGCGTCGACACGTGCTTCTCCAACCCCGGCACCAGCGAGATGCATTTCGTCGCGGCGCTCGACCGCGTCGCCGGCATGCGCTCGGTTCTTGGCCTGTTCGAGGGCGTCGTGTCGGGCGCGGCCGACGGCTACGCCCGCATGGCCGGCAAGCCGGCCGCGACGCTGCTCCACTGCGGCCCCGGCCTCGCCAACGGCATCGCCAACTTCCACAACGCGAAGCGCGCGCACGTGCCGATCGTCTCGATCGTCGGCGACCAGGCGACCTACCACAAGCCGCTCGATCCGCCGCTGGCGGCCGACACCGAGGCGCTCGCCGGCACCGTCTCGACTTTCGTGCGCACCAGCCGGCGCGCCGAAGACGTCGGCGCGGACGCCGCAGCGGCGGTGGCGGCCGCGCGCGGTGCGCCGGGCAGCATCGCGACCCTGATCCTGCCGTCGGATGCCTCGTGGGACGAAGGCGGCGTCATCGCCGCGCCGCTGGCGGTGACGCCGCCGGCGCGCGTCGAGGAGGCCGCGATCGTCGAAACCGTCCGCATCCTGCGCTCGGGCGAGCCGACGCTGATCCTGCTCGCCGGCGCCGCGCTCCGCGGCGGCGCGCTGGAAGATGCCGCGCGCATCGCCGCCGCTACCGGCGCAAAACTCAGCGGCGAAAACTTCATCACCCGCATCGAACGCGGCGCCGGCCGCCCGTTCGTGCCGCGCGTCCCCTACCCGATCGACGCGGCGCTGGCGGCACTCGCCGGCGTCCGTCGCGTCATCCTGGTCGGTGCGCAGAATCCGGTCGCCTTCTTCGCCTATCCCGGCCAGCCCGGTCATCTGCTGCCGCCGGAGGCCGAGGTGCATACGTTGGCGCGCGCCGAGGACGACGGCCCCGACGCCCTCGCCCGCCTCGCCGATGCCCTCGACGCGCCCGACTGGGTCCCGCCGCCGCGTGCACCGCGCCCGGCGTTGCCCAAAGGCGCCGTCACCTCGCCGGCCGTGGCGCAGGCACTCAGCGCGCTCATCGCCGAGGGCACCATCGTCGTCGACGAGGCCCTGACCTTCGGCTTCGCCCTCTATCCGAACACCGGCGAGGCCGCGCCGCATGACTGGCTGCAGACCAGGGGTGGCGCCATCGGCGACGGTCCGCCGCTCGCCACCGGCGCCGCGGTCGGCGCGCCCGGCCGCCGCGTCGTCAACCTCGAGGGCGACGGCTCGGCGATCTACACCATGCAGGCGCTGTGGACGCAGGCACGCGAGCGCCTCGACGTCACCACGGTCATCTTCGCCAACCGCCGCTACGAGATCCTGTTCGACGAACTGAAAAACGTCGGCGCCGCGGCCGGCGCGGCCTCGCGCGCGCTGTTCGACCTCGACGACCCGGTGATCGACTGGCGCGCCATCGCCACCGGCTTCGGCGTCGAGTCGGGACGGGCGGAAACTATGGAACAATTCGCTGAGCTGTTCACGGTGGCCAATAACACGCGCGGCCCGTTCCTGATCGAGCTGGCGGTGCCGTAAGCGGCCGCCTCCTCACACTGTCATCCTTCGGCGGCGCGGAGCGCCGACCGGAGGACCATCCTCAGCGAACAATGCCGGCCGAACGCGTGGCACGTGGTCCTCCGGTCGAGGCCTGCGGCCTCGCCGAAGGATGACAGCGAGGGGATGAAATGCGGCCAACCGTCCGCGGCGCCCCCTTACTTCCGTTTGAAAAACAACACCCGCCGCTTGGCGTGGTCGATCTCATGGTCGCAATCGTGCCGGTCGGCAAACTTCCCGGCAGCCCGCTGGCCCTCGATTTCGTCCTCGCTCGGCTGCGCGCCGAACAGCTGCTCGTAGTCCTCGAAGCCGATGGTCGCCGAGCCGCCCGGCCCCAGCGCCGCCAGCGTCTGCGAAAGGTTCTCGTGCGTGTAGCCGTCGCCGGATTTGCCCGCCATGACCTCTCCTCCCTGGTTACGGTCGCCAAACGCTAACACAACGGATGCGCGTGTCAGGCGACAATCGCGACCTCGTGCTTCTCGTCCGGCGCGAGGAAAGCGAGCAGCCGCCGCCCCTCCGCGACCAGCGCCGACGTCTGCTTCTTCGAGACCGCGCCGAACGGCTCAAGCGTCAGCGTGCCGCCCGCTTCCTTCCAGAAGCCGGCAATAAATCCGTCGACGGTGAACGATTTCACCCAGACATTATCGGCCGGTGGCTTCCGCGGTTTTGCGCCGGCGATGCGGTCGCGGTTGGCGAAGCCCAGTGTCAGGTTGTCGTAGACGGGCAGGAAGCGCGGCGGCGCCGGCGTATCGGCGTCGGGGCGCGACGCCTCGGGCAGGTCGAACAATTCGCGGCCGCCGTCGTCGGCGAACGTCACGAGCCGCGGCCGCAGTTTCTCGAACACCGGGCCAAGCTTGGTCAGCCCCGACCACGACTGCGCATCCATCGCGCTCGCCGGACCGAACGCCGCAAGATAGCGGAGCACGATCTTGTCGACCGCCGGGCGCTTGGCCACCGGCTTGCCCAGCCAGTGCTCCACGGTCGTCACCTTCGGCGCGCTGCTTTTCGACCACAGGCCGCGGGGCGGGACCTGCACCAGCGGCGCGGCGTAGTGGAACAGATACGAAAGATGCGCCGCGTCGAATTCCGGAAAGCGCGGTGCCAGAATCTTCCGCAACTCGACCAGTGTCATCGCGTTCGCTTCGACGGCGGCGCGCGCCGCCCTCACCACCGCTGCGGCATCGACGCCCTTCGATCCCTTGCCGAACGGCGTGTGCGGGAACGCGCGGTCGAATACCGGCTGGGTCAGCGTCCGCAACTGCAGGGCATCGGCGGCCAGCATCAGGTGGATCGTGCCGCGCATCGCCGCGATCCGCACCGCCTTGCGATCGACCAGCAACTGCTCCAGCGACTGCGGCCGAAAGTCTTGCAACCGCGACCACAATCCAATGTAAGGATCGGTCGGCACCTGGGCCTGCAGGCCGACGAGATGGCCGATGGCGTCAGCCGTCGCCATCGGCGAGCGCTCCAGCAGCATCTGCCGCGCAAGCAGCGCACGGTTGAGAGCGCGCGGGGAAAGGACAGGTGCGGCGGCCTTGACCATGCGTTTCCCTACGCCGAACCGCCGCCAGCCGATGTCAGTGGCATCTGGCTGTCATCAGAACGGAACAAAGACGGCACTCCAGAGTCTACAGAGTCCTAATCGTCAAAAGACAATCTGCGAGGAAATCCGATGAAATCACTTCGTATCGCCGCCGCGGCGGGCCTCGGGCTGCTTGCCCTGGCGGCCACGCCCGCGTTCGCCGCGCCCGTCAGCGGCTTCGTCACTGCCAACGTCAACGAGCGCTCCGGCCCATCTACCGCCTATCCGCCCATCGTCGTCATCCCGGCCGGGTCGGCCATCACGATCTACGGATGCCTCACCGACGATTCCTGGTGCGACATATCGTGGAAACAGAACCGCGGCTGGATGTCGTCGAACTACCTGCAGGCGAGCTACCAGTCGCGCCGCATTCCGATCCGCGGCTATTCGGCCATTCCGTTTATCACCTTCAACTTCGGCTCGTACTGGGACTCGCACTACAAGAACCGCTCGTTCTTCAACCAGCGGTCCAAGTGGAGCAACTTCCATTGGCAGGGTCAGGGCCAGGCACAGCCGCCGAACAATCCGAAGCCGCCGAAGTTCGGTAACAACGGCCAGTTTGGCAACAACGGCCAGAACGGCAACAATGGCCAGTTCAACGGCAACGGCGGCAACGGCCAAGTCGGCAACAACAACAACGGCAACGGCAAGTTCGGCAACAAGCCGGGCTTCGGCAACGGCCAGAACAACGGGCAGAACGCCGGCCAGAACGGCAACAAGAATTGCGTCTGGAAGAAGGGCAAGCTCGTTTGCACCTGATCGCGTTTTCTAGCGTGACCTAGCAGCACGGCGGCCAAGCGATTGGCCGCCGTTTTGCGTCTCGCCCGGTGTCGTCCCCGCGAAGGCGGAGGCCCAGTCGTCACCGGCGCGTCTTATGGCTCGCCAACGGCGGCGACTGGATTCCCGCCTTCGCGGAAATGACAGGCGTTGCGGAACGGACTTGCAGGCCGGCGAAAGATCGCGACGATTGCGGGCAACCGCAGCGGAGCCGCCATGCACACCATCGCCATCCTCCTCATCGCTCTCGTCGCACTCGAGCACCTCTGGTTCCTGATCCTCGAGATGTTCCTGTGGCAGCAGCCGATCGGGCTCCGCACCTTCGGCAACACGCCGGAGAACGCCAGGACCATGGCGGTGCTGGCCGCCAACCAAGGCCTCTACAACGGCTTCCTCGCCGCCGGCCTGGTCTTCGCCCTCGCCTATCCCGAGCCCGCCGCGTCGAAGGCGATCGCCACGTTCTTCCTCGCCTGCGTCATCGTTGCCGGCGCTTACGGCGGCTGGTCGGTCAGCCGCCGCATCCTTTACGTCCAGGCCGCGCCGGCGTTGGTGGCGCTCGTCCTGCTCTGGCTCGGCTAGGCGACGCGCTGCCCCGAAACCCGGCGCCGCTCCTCTACCGCATCCGCCAGCCGCTCCAGCACGGCGACCGTCGTGTCCCAGCCGATGCAGCCGTCGGTGATGCTCTGCCCGTAAGTCAGCGGCCGGCCCGGCACGAGGTCCTGGCGCCCGGCGACGAGGTTGCTTTCCAGCATCACGCCGATGATGCGCCGGTCGCCGGCGGCGAGCTGCAGGCCGACGGCATCCAGCACCGCCGGCTGGTTCTCCGGCTGCTTGCTTGAGTTGGCGTGGCTGGCGTCGATCATGATCGCGGGACGCAGGTTCGACTTCACCAGTTCCGCCGCGGCGCTGGCGACGCTCACCTGATCGTAGTTCGGCACCTTCCCGCCGCGCAGGATGATGTGGCAGTCGTCGTTGCCGGTGGTCTCGGCGATGCCCGAGCGCCCGTCCTTGGTGACGGCGAGGAAATGATGTGGCTGCGAGGCCGATTTCACCGCGTCGATGGCGATGCGCACGTTGCCGTCGGTGCCGTTCTTGAAGCCGACCGGGCACGACAGACCGGAGGCCAGCTCGCGATGCACCTGGCTTTCGGTCGTGCGCGCGCCGATCGCGCCCCAGCCGACGAGGTCGGCAATGTACTGGGGCGTCGTCATGTCGAGGAACTCGACCGCGGCCGGCAGGCCCATCGAGTTGATATCGACCAGCAGGCCGCGCGCGATGCGAAGGCCCTTGTCGATCGCGAACGAGCCGTCGAGATCGGGATCGTTGATCAGGCCCTTCCAGCCGACGGTGGTGCGCGGCTTCTCGAAATAGACCCGCATGATGATTTCCAGCGCGCCGCCAAGCCTGCGCCGCATCTCGGCGAGCCGTCCGGCGTATTCCATCGCCGCCTTCGGATCGTGGATCGAGCACTGCCCGACGATCACCGCCAGGCGGTCGTCGGCGCCGTGCAGGATGTTGGAGAACGCCCGCCGCGCTCCGGCGACGGTGCGGCTCGCCGCGTCCGTGCGCGGAAATTCGCGCATCACGGTCGCGGGGGTGGACAGTTCGCGTATCTCGCGGATGCGCAGGTCGTCGGTGGTGTGCGGCACGGCGGGTCTCCTTGGGTGGGGATCCGGCGGCCAACAAAAAAGCCGCCAGGAACTTGGCGGCTTCGGGATTTTCGGGCTTTTCAGATGGTTCAGATAAAGCGCGCGTCCCTAGCTCCGCCAGTGAGCGGATAGCTAAACCAGAAGCCATAAAAGGTGGCGGCGCGGGTCATCGGGAAACGCATATAGACGAGCGCAATCGCTTTGTCACCTGCGGGCGAGGTGCGCCCGCAGTGTGCTGCTACTCCGAGATGGAGCGTTCCCAGTCAAGCGGCGTGAAGTCAGGCAGCGTCAGCGTCGTGCCGTTGCGGTCGTCGTCCAGCAACGTGCCGCCGCCCCAGCGGATACGGATGCCGGCCTGGATCGTACCGTTGGTGGCGGTCGAGAACCCGCCAATATCGGTATCGGCAAACCCCTTGGCCCGCACGAACGCGCTCACCGGGGCGCCGTCGAAGCGGTGTTCGGCCTCCGCCGAAAACATGAAGGCGTGTGATTGCCAATTGTAATCCAGGCCCCACACACCACCGCCCATGTAGCCGACGGTGGCCTCGAGCTTGGTGTTCGGCGCGGCGAACCAGCGCGCCGTCGCCTGCATCAACCACAGTTGATACGGATATCTATCGTAGAGCAGGCCGCCGCTCTGCTTGAGGTATGTCGCCTGACCGTAGAGGGTGACGTTGCGCAGGTAGATTTGACCTTCGATGCCGCCGAATACGCCTTGGGCATGGGAGGCCGCATCGCCGGCGCCCGAGTCGATGACGCCGCCGAACCCGCCGATCAATCCTCGCGACGGATTGCGCAGGCTGAGATGGATTGCGCCGGTCGTCGCCGGCAGATCGACCCACCCGTCAGAATTGTTTCTCTTCGCCCAGATCGATTCGGTTGAGAGGTCGGCCTGCGTGGACCATTTCGGCCCCAGCCAGAACGTCGCACGTCCGGCAATGTCTGCTCCGGTCCACGGGTTCGATTGCAACACCGGCTGCACCGGCTGCGTCCAGGCCGCCGACCCGGCCACTTCCAGATATCCGGACACCGTATTGTCGGCGTGGGCCGCGGACGAAATCACGCCGCAGGCCACCGCCAGAAACGCCATCGTTCCTGAAATCCTAGCCACGATACGGTCTCCGCCTCACCGCATAGAATCAGCCTCGCATCCATAGGATTGCCCGAGGGGCGCCGGCGCAACGGCAGCGAGACAGATCGGGGGCGATAGTTTCGAGGCGTTGCGGAATGAACGCATTGGCAATGCTCGCAGCCCGGCTTTTCGCCGGCTCCAACGGCAGCGGTCGCCGTCAAAGGAACAGCCGGCTAGAACGCCTTCAGCCGGCGCAGCAGCAGGCCGATGCCCATCAGCGCGCCGAAGGCCGGCATGGCGTAACGCCACCATTTCGCCGTGCGGATGCGCAGCATCAGCGGGGTCCGCATGTTCTCGGCCTTGTGCTTCTGCTGCCAGGCCAGCGCGTCGGTCGTCTCGACCCAGATGCGCCCCGCCGCCTTCTTCTCGCGGTCCCATTCAGAGCCGCGGATCATGGCGCGAACGCGCGGCACGCCGAGCTCGGCGAATTCGCGCGTCCAGTTCTGCTTGGGTGTCTTCGGCATCTCCCTACTCCCGCTTCCTCATCCCCGGCGACGGCCGAACCGTTCGGGGTGCGCGAACATGTGGCCGATCACGCTCCCGAAGGCGATGCCGACGACCAGCAACTCGACCACCAGCACCGGATCGGAGAGGCCGTCGCGCATCAGCCACAGCAGCAGACCGCCAACGATCAGGTTGCCGCCGCCCCATAGCACGTTGCGTACCGGCGAATCGAGCGTACCGGCGCCGCCGGAAAATGGCGTCGGAAATTCGCGTCCCGAGACGCCGCTGACAAAATGCGGCACGCCGTTCACCGTGAAAGACGCCGCGAAGATCGCGACGAGGTAGAACCACCATTGCGTCATCGCCTACTCCCGGCTCGGCTGCTCGCGTTCCGCCCGCCATTCGCTGACCAGCACCGCGCGCCGTCGTGGATAGCGCTCCGCCCGCGCCTCCAGTTGCTTGATGCGGTCGGTGCGGAAGTGCCGGAAGCCGGAGCGCAGCTCGCACCAGGCCGCCACCGTCTGCTTCCCCTCGTAAAAGGCAAGCGCGATCGGCCAGATGACGCGGTCGGTCGCGGCGCCCTTCTCGTCGCCGTAGGCGATGGCGACCTTGTGCTCGCGGCGGATCGCTTCGCGCAGCGGCTTCAGCACCGGCAGGTCGATCGGCTGCACCGCCGGCACCGCCCACAGGCCGACGGTCGCGATGGTGTCGCGCAGATCCTTCGGCGCGGCGGCGGCGATCTTGGCGAGCGCATTGGCGGCGGAGGCGGCGAGCGCCTTGTCGCCCTGCCGGCCGACGAGTTGCGCGCCCAGCACCAGCGCCTCCAGCTCGTCTTCGTCGAACATCAGCGGCGGCAAAAAGAACCCTCCGCGAAGCAGGTAGCCGAGCCCGGCTTCGCCATCGATCGGCGCGCCCAGGCCGATCAGCGACTGCACGTCGCGATAGATGGTGCGGACCGAAACATCCAGTTCGGCAGCTAGGCTCGCCGCCGTTACCGGGCGACGATGCCGGCGCAGCGCGTCCATAAGTGTCAGCAGTCGTTGCGTGCGGCCCATGAGCGGCGATTCCTCCGGCCGGCAACTTACGCCAGCGGCCGGATGGCGGCGAGCCGTCAGGCGGCCGCGGTCCGCCGGTCGATGGCGTGCGAAAGGACGATCAGCACCAGGGCCGGAACGACGCCGGCGATGCCCAGCAGCGGGAGCTGGTCGTAGCCGAAGCCGTGGGTGAGCGCGACCGAGCCCAGCGCGGCGCCGCCGGCGATACCGATGTTGAAGGCGGTGGAGACCAGCGTCGAGGCAAGGTTCGGCGCGGCGCGGGCGCCGTTCAGGATACGTGTCTGCAGCGGCGCGGCGAACGAGAAGTTGACGATCGCCCAGACGAACAGCGTGACGACGCCCAGCACGAGCCCGTGCACGGCGCCGAGCAGCAGCAGGTACACCACGAGCAGCGCCACGAAGATGCCGATGGTCGACGGCATTAGCTTCCAGTCCGCCAGCCGCCCGCCGGCGAGGTTGCCGATGAGCGCGCCGATGCCGAAGACCGCGAGCACGAACGGCAGCGCCGCCGGGCTGACGCCGACGATCTCGGTCAGGAGCGGCGCAATGTAGGCGAAGAGCGCGAAGAAGCCGGCGGCCGCGACGACGATCGCGGCCAGCGACAGGTACACCTCCTGGCGGCCGAGCACGCGGACCTCGGCGAGCAGGCTCTGGCCGGGCGTGGCGCCGCTGCCCGAGCGCGGCACCCAGACGGCGGCTCCCGCCGCGGCAACGATGCCCAGCAGCGACACCGTCCAGAACGTGGCGCGCCAACCGAACGCGCCGCCGATGGCGGTGCCGATCGGCACGCCAACGATATTGGCGACGGTGATGCCGGCCAGTACCAGCGACACGGCGCCGGCGCGGCGGTCCTCGCTGACGAGATTGGCGGCAAGCACGGTGGCGATGCCGAGCCCCGCCCCATGGCTCAGCGAGACGACGACGCGCGCCGCCATCAGCCAGCCGTACGACGGCGCCAGCGCGCAGAGCACGTTGCTGAAAACGAAAAGCGCCATCAGCCCGATCAGCGTCGTCTTGCGCTCCAGCCCGGCGGTGAGGATCGCCATGACCGGCCCGCCGATCGCAACGCCGGTGGCGTAGCCGCTGATCAGGTAACCGGCCGCCGGGATCGAGACGCCGAGATCGCCCGCGACGTCCGGCAGAATGCCGGTGACGACGAACTCGGTCGTGCCGATCGCGAATGCGGTCAGGAACAGTGAAAAGAGCGGGAGGGAGAACACGATCGTCTGCGGCTGGAGAATCGCGCCGGAAGGCGCCGGCGATTAGAGCCGTGCCGCAGGCGTCACGGTCAAGCCGCTAGATGAGGCCGAAGACCACCGCGCCGACGAACAGGAAGGCTGCGGCGGTGATGAGAACACCGAGCTGCTGGCTGGCAATGGCGCGCATGGGCCGTCCCCTTCCCTTAACCTTGACCGATTGTGGCGCCCGGCCAGGCCGCGCGGGAGGCATCACGATCCAATTTGACGTGTATCCGGAGAAAACGGTTTCGCGGCGCGCGCCTTGCGGCTGCGAGCGAGGTCAAGTGACGCGGGCGCCAGTGCGTCGCGGGCGCCTTCGCCGGCGGGGGTGTAAACTCAGCGCCATGACCGCCGCCGCCAGAAGCCGGAAGACGCGACCGCCGCGCCTCGATCCCCTCGCCTTCATCCGCGAGAACACGCGGCTGGCGCCGGTGCCGTCGCAGCCGGACATCCGCATTCATATGGCGCACGAGGCGACCGGCCTCTGGCGCATCGCCGAAGGCAGCGACCCGCCGCCGCCCTACTGGGCGTTCCCGTGGGCGGGCGGCCTGGCCCTGGCGCGCTACGTCGCCGACCACCCGGAGATCGTGCGCAGCCGCCGCATCCTCGATCTCGGCACCGGTTCGGGGCTGGTCGCCATCGCCGCGATGAAGCAGGGCGCCGCATCGGCGCTCGCCGGCGACGTCGATCCCTACGCCGTCGCCGCAGCGACGCTGAATGCCGCGGCGAACGATGTGGCGATCACCGTCACCGGCCGCGATCTCACCGGCGGTCCGCCGCCGGCGGTCGATGTCGTGCTGGTCGGCGACCTGTTCTACGAGGCGGCGCTGGCGGCCCGCGTCGCGCGCTTCCTCGACGGATGCCTCGCCGCCGGCATCGAGGTGCTGGTCGGCGATCCGCACCGCGCCTACCTGCCGCTGGAGCGGCTCCGCCTGATCGCGGAATACGCCGTGCCCGACGTCGGCGACGTCGAGGGCCGCACGCCGAGGCCCGGCGCGGTGTTCGCGTTCGTGGCGGCAGTGAACGGCGGCTAGAGCGAGGTCGTCGGCCTCACGCGCGTGAACGGCGCTGTCCGCACGTCGAGGGTCATGCCGCCGGTGTAGATTTCGCGCGCGGCCGGGTCCGCCGTCTCGGCGACCGACAGCGGCACCAGTGGCTGCCAGTGCCACGATCCCAGGGTCAGGCACGCAACCACGACGGCAAGGGCGATCCGCATCGCAATATCCCCAACGCAGCCTCAGCTTTTGCTACCGCGAGGCGAACGCGCGACCCAGATGCAAGGTTCCCCTTTCCCCGTTATCCCCTGCCCGTCACGAACGCCATGTTGGCCGCCGCCGCTGCGAGGCCGCCGTCGCGCGCAGCGTCAAAACCCGGCGAACGCCTACGGTACGCTGGCGTACTGAAAAGTGGCCCGCCCGGCCCGTATCGCCGGCCACGCGATCTGCACTACTATCGTTCCCGGCGACGGAACTGCTGTGTGGAGTGCGGCAAGCTGCTTGAAGCTACTCGCAACGATGCGCTCGGGCTTGCGGTGCAGGCCGCCGGCGTCGGTGTGTGGGAGATCGACGTCGCCAGCGACACCGTGCGCGGCACTCCGCAATTCTTCCGCATCATGGGCCTGCCGCCGACCGACGCGGCGGTGCCGATGGAGACGCTGCGGGCGCTGCGCATCGGCGGCGACCGCGAACGCGTCAACCACGGCTACCTCGCGGCCATCGCCACCGGCATCGACCAGTACGAGAGCGAATACCGCATCCGCCGGCCGGACGGCGCCGAGCGCTGGATACTCGGCCGCGGCCGGGTGATCCGCGACCTCGACGGCAAGCCGGTGCGCTTCAGCGGCGCCGACCTCGACGTCACCGACCGCAAGCTGACCGAGCACGCGCTGGCGCAGAGCGAGGCGCGCCTGCGCATCGCCGTCGAGGCCGCCGATCTCGGCATCTGGGACTGGGACCTCGCGCGCAACGCCATGACCTGGTCCGACCGCGCCAAGGCGATCGCCGGCCTGCCGGCGGCGCTGCCGGTAAGCTTCGAGCAGATCCGCGACATCACCCACCCCGACGACCTGCCGCGCACATCCGAGATGGCGGCGCGCGCGCTCGATCCCGCGATCCGTTCCAAGGAAGCCTACGAGTACCGGATCGTGCGCCCTGACGGCTCGGTGCGCTGGGTGGTCGCGCACGGCGAGGCGGTGTTCGCCGACCAGGGCGACGGGCCGAAGGCCATCCGCTACATCGGCACGCTGCAGGACGTCACCGAGCGGCGTGCCATCGAGACGGACCTGCGCGAATCCGAATCCCGCCTGCGGCTGGCGGTCGACGCCGCGCGCCTGTCGATCTGGGAATACGACGTCGCCTCGGCGAGCATCCGCAGCACGCCCGAGCTCAACCGCATGCTGGGCTTCCCGGAAGACCAGCCGCTCGAAGTCGATGCGGTCAACGCGCGCTACTATCCCGGCGACGCGCAGCGCCTGCAGGAAGCGGCGGCGGCGGCACTGGCCGAAGGCCAGCGCTATTTCCAGCTCGAGTACCGCTACCTGTGGGCGGACGGCTCGATCCGCTGGCTGCTGCTGCGGGCCGAGATTCTTTTCGATGCGAACAACAATCCGTCCGGCGCGCTCGGCGTCGTCATGGACATCAGCGAGGAGAAGGAGGTCGAGGAGCACCGCACCCTGCTCCTCAGCGAGCTCCAGCACCGCGTCAGCAACACGCTGGCGCTGGTCTCGGCGATCGCCAACCAGACGTTCCGCGGCGATGTGCACGACGAGCCGCTCGGCATCTTCTCCAAGCGGCTGTCGGCGCTCGGCGATGCGCACCGCATTCTCATCAGCCAGAACTGGCGCTCCGCCGAGATGACCGAGGTGGTGACCGCGGCGCTGAAGCCGTACTGGCTGCCGGAGCGTTTCGAGGTCGGCGGTCCTAAGCTGGCGCTGGGGTCGCGCCAGGCCCTGGCGCTGGCGCTGGCGGTCAACGAGCTTGCCACCAACGCCGCGAAATACGGCGCCCTCTCCAACGACGAGGGCCGCGTCGCCGTCACCTGGCGCATCGAGCCGCAGGCCGACGGCCCGCACCTTCATTTCCGCTGGCAGGAAAGCGGCGGCCCGCCGGTGTCGGAGCCGACGGGCAGCGGCTTCGGCACGCGCCTGATCAAGATGCTGGCCGCCGATTTCAACGGCGAGCTCGAGGTGCGCTATTCGCCGGCGGGCGTCGCCTGTACGCTTATTGCGCCGCTCGGCGCCGCATAAGGCAAGGGAACGAACGGGGCAGCCTATCGTTGTCTATGTCGGACATTGCGTCCGCTGGGGAAACATCAATGTTCAAATCCTGGATCGCGCTCGCGGCGCTTTCTGCCGAATCCCAGCAGGTGATGTGGCTGCGCTCCTTCAAGCTGGCCGCGGGAGGCGCAGCAGCGCAGACCGAGGCCAACCTCATGGTCAGCGAGAAGATCGCCGCGGCCACCGACGCGGCGCTACGCCTCAGCCGCGGCGCCTCCCCCGACAGCATCGTGCGCGCCTATCGCCGCAAAGTGCGGGCGAATGCGAAGCGGCTGACGAAGTAACGGCCGCGGCGATCCCTCGTTAGAGGTAAGCGTCGAACGTGCCCTTTGGCTGGTAGTCGATCACATTCTTGCGGATGCGTTCGGGATCGAGTTCCAGTACCGTCGACATCAGCGATCCGTATAGTTCGCGCGCATCGATCGTCGCCATGAGGTCGCGGCCTTCGAAGAGATTTTTCTTCTTGAGGCCCGGCCAGTCTGACACGATGCCGCTCTTCTTGAGCTTGCCGCCTACGACGAAGATCGCGGTGCCATAACCGTGGTCGGTGCCCCGCGAGCCGTTCTCGGCTGCGGTGCGGCCGAACTCCGTAACCGTGACGACGAGCGTCTTCTTCCAGACGTCGTCGTGGAGTTCGCGGCGGAACGCGCCGATGGCCCCATCGACCTCCGTGAAGCGCTGGAAATTCTGCGAATTCTCGTCGGAATGCGTATCGAAGCCGACGTGATCCAGAATAGCCATGCGCGGACCGTCCGGCTTGTTGAAACGCTGAGCGGCCGCCTTGGCGAGGCCCTGCAGCGAATTGCTCTGGAAATTGAACGGAGCCGGTGGCTCGCCGGACATCAGTTCGGCGCGCGCCTGCTCGCCATAGGCGGCGAGCGACAGATCATCCGCCCAGAGCGGCAGGAGCTCACTGTAGATGTCCGGCGGAACCGGCTGCATCCAGCTCGGGTAATAGTTGTCGGATTTGGCCTTGCCGCGCAGGATCAGCGGCACGGGCAGAGACATGGCGATCGAGTTGTAGCCCAGGAGGTCGAGGCCGCGTCCCATCCATCCGGTTTCGGACGCATAGGGCGTCATGACGCCCGATTCCATGATGTTCTGGCCTTCGAAATGTGAGCGGCCCGTGTAAGGAAAAGAGGCTGCATTGACGAGCAGAGCCTCGCCGTTCCCGAACATTTCGTGGACCGTTCTGAACGCCGGATGCATCGCGAAAAACGAGTCGAGCTTCAACGCATGGTCGGGATTGACGTTCTTGCGCAGGGACGGAAAGCCGGCGTCGCCGATCGGTGGCAGGGCGTACATGCCGTCAAACCCGCCCCGCAACAAAATGGTCAGGAGGCGCACATCGGCGGGCGTCTGCGCGAACGACAGTTCCGGCAGCGCGGCAAAGCTGAGGATCGCCGACGCCTTCAGGAACGACCGCCGGCTGAGTGCCGGCAGACCTTCGCAATTGAACAGCCCGTTGTTGCCGCGCATCGGTCAGATCCTCATGAACTGCGGGCTGGCGAGCAAAATCGTTGCGGCCGCTTCGGGCTTGGTCGCACGCTGCATGGCTGCAACCAGGTCAGAGTCCTTGCCGGCCAGGCGAATGGCGAAGTCATGCAGGTACGGCACCGTCTCCGCGGCGATGGACGACGAGGCGAGGTAGGCGTAGCGGGCGCGCCGCTCGAGCAGTTCCTTGGATATCCAGTCGGACTTGCGGTCGGGGTAGCCGTTCGGCTGCGGGGCGGCGGCATAGCCTTGGCCGAGTTCGTCGCAGAGAATATTTATCGTGTGGCCGCCTCTGGGCCTGGTCAGTGGCACGGCGATCGATGCAGTGCGATGCATCTGGTGAAGCCATGTCTCCGGATTGCTGAACTTCTCGTGGTCCGGCGCCTCGGCAATGACCTCATCAATCACCGCGGTGTGGACGACCTTGAGATCGCCGCCCGACTGCATCCAGGCGTCGCGAACCCGGGCGACGCTGTCGGCCGGCGGGTCGTCGGCGACGAAATGCCGGATGAGCTTCCACGAAATAAACTGCGCCGTGGCGGGATGAGCCGCGAGGTCGGCGATCAGTTGCGGGGCCTGGTCCTGCCCCCGGTGGCTCGTGCCGTACTTCTTGCCCATGATTGTGCGCGGGCCAGGTTCATGACGGTCGAAGTCCCAATAGACACCGAATGGAGCGTTCCGTTTTTTCTGTTCGCGCTTGCCGTCATAGAAGCTCCAGCCGGTAAGCGCGTAGGCGGCCTGGATGACGTCCGCCTGGGTGTAGCCGCCTTCCGGACTCATCGTGTGGAGTTCGAAGAGCTCACGCGCCTGGTTTTCGTTGATCGACTCTCCCGGTCCGTCGAGACCTGACGGAGAGTGCGGCCCGGTGGAAAAGACATTGTCGAGAAAATACAGCATCGCCGGCTGCAGCTCCGCGTCGCGGAGCATCTCGGCAAATTTGCCCGTCATGTGGGAACGGATCAGGCGGGTGTGCGGGCCGTACCACATCGTGGTCATCTGTTCGGCCTTGACCGCGAAATGGTTCACCCAAAAAGCCCAGAAGCGTTCGAACACCGGGCTCGGTCCGTTAACGGCAGTAAGCGAGCGCAGCAGCGCTTCGCGCCATTCGGGGTAGAGTTTCTCCTGAGCCGTCTGGTCGGCGATCCGCTCATTGTCGAAATTGAATCCGACCAGCCGGGTGGCCTCTTCATAGCCGGGCACCGGCTCGGCGTAGTCGGGCAACTGACTGCGGATGCTCTTCCCGTCCGAGCCATAGAAATCAAGCGGCGGGACTTCCGAGATTTGCGCAACCGCCCAGTCGCGAACGCCTCCGGAAATTGCCTCGCCCTGCTTCAGCCCGTATCCGAGCCGTCGGGCGAAAAACAGTTCTTCGTCGTGGATCATGGACTGTCCCCACTGCCCGACCCCGCGTGCGGCGTTTGACCGGTTCGAAGGCCGCGGAATACTTCACCACCTAAGCGAGCGTATCACGCGCAAACCTCGCCGCCCATTCTCGGCGCTAGAGGCCTTCCGCCGGCGAGTTTCGCCCCCGCCAGCCAATCAGCATTCCCAACCTCAAATGCGCGCCGAAAAGGTCGCGACCTTCGCCGCGCCGGCCGGCCGGCTCGTTCCTCATTTGTTCTGGACAGCCAGGCGGCGCCGGGCGAGACTGCAGCCTCCTGCCGGATTCGCGCCGTCATGCGTTGCATAAGCATCGGTCCGGCGGTCCGCCCGCCTTGTTTCGCGGCCGCGAAAGCATAAGTTTGGGGCTCGGCCGCATCTCACACGCGAGGGAGGCCGCGCCTCCCACACTGGATCAGACGATGGCCTCCAAGTCGGCTCCCGCCGCGCTCCCCGCTGGCAAGTTCATCTCCATTCGCGGGGCGCGGGAGCACAACCTCAAGAACATCGACCTCGACCTGCCGCGCGACAAGCTGATCGTGCTGACCGGCCTGTCGGGCTCGGGCAAGTCGTCGCTCGCCTTCGACACGATCTACGCCGAGGGCCAGCGGCGCTACGTCGAGTCGCTGTCGGCCTACGCGCGCCAGTTCCTCGAGATGATGCAGAAGCCGGACGTCGACCAGATCGACGGCCTGTCGCCGGCCATCTCGATCGAGCAGAAGACGACGTCGCGTAACCCGCGCTCGACCGTCGGCACGGTCACCGAGATCTACGACTACATGCGTCTGCTCTTCGCGCGCGCCGGCATCCCCTATTCGCCGGCGACCGGGCTGCCGATCACCAGCCAGACCGTGTCGCAGATGGTCGACCGCGTGCTCGCCATGCCGGAAGGCACGCGCCTCTACCTGCTCGCGCCGATCGTGCGCGGCCGCAAGGGCGAGTATCGCAAGGAACTGGCCGAGCTTCAGAAAAAGGGCTTCCAGCGCGTCAAGATCGACGGCGTCTTCCACGAAATCGCCGACGCCCCTGCCCTCGACAAGAAGCTGAAGCACGACATCGAGGTGGTGGTCGATCGGGTCGTCGTGCGGCCGGATCTGTCGACGCGCCTCGCCGACTCCTTCCAGACCGCGCTGGAACTGGCGGACGGCCTCGCCATCGCGGAAGTCGCCGACGCCAAGCAGGAAGCCGCCGACGCCGAGACCGCCACCACGAAAAAGAAGAAGGGAAACGCCGCATCGTCCAAGGCCGACGCCCGCGACGAGAACCGGATCATCTTCTCGGAAAAATTCGCCTGCCCGGTTTCCGGCTTCACCATCCCCGAGATCGAGCCGCGCCTGTTCTCGTTCAATAATCCGTACGGCGCCTGCCCGGTATGCGACGGCCTCGGCACCGAGCGCACCATCGACCCGCATCTCGTCGTCCCCGACGACACGCGCAGTCTGCAGGACCATGCCGTGGCGCCGTGGGGCAAGTCGCAGTCGCCCTACTACCAGCAGACGCTGGAGGCGCTCGCCCGCGCCTACAAATTCTCGATGACGGCGCCGTGGTCCGACCTGCCCAAGAAGGCGCAGCAGGTCGTCCTCTACGGCACCGGCGATGAGGACGTGACCTTCCACTACAACGACGGCGCCCGCTCCTACCGCACGACAAAGTCATTCGAGGGCGTGATCCCCAACCTCGAGCGGCGCTGGAAGGAAACCGACTCCGCCTGGATGCGCGAGGAGATCGAGCGCTACCATTCGGCGACGCCGTGCGTCGCCTGCCACGGTTATCGCCTGAAGCCCGAGGCGCTGGCGGTGAAGCTCGACAATTTCCACATCGCCCAGGTCTCCGAGCTGTCGATCCGCAAGGCGATGTCGTGGTTCGCCCACCTGCCGGAGACCCTGAGCGATCAGCAGAACGAGATTGCCGTCCGCATCCTGAAGGAGATCAACGAGCGCCTGCGCTTCCTGGTCGACGTCGGGCTGGATTACCTGACGCTCGCCCGCGCCTCGGGCACGTTGTCCGGCGGCGAGAGCCAGCGCATCCGCCTCGCCTCGCAGATCGGCTCGCGCCTCACCGGCGTCCTCTACGTGCTGGACGAGCCGAGTATCGGCCTGCACCAGCGCGACAACGCCCGCCTGCTCGACACGCTCCGCCACCTCCGCGACATCGGCAACACCGTCATCGTCGTCGAGCATGACGACGACGCCATCCGCCAGGCCGACTACGTCGTCGACATCGGCCCCGCCGCCGGCATCCATGGCGGCAACGTCATCGCCAAGGGCACGCCGGAAGAAGTAATGGCCACCCCGGATTCGCTCACCGGGCAATATCTCTCGGGCACGCGCGAGATTCCGATGCCCGCCTATCGCCGCCCGCCGGTGAAGGGCAAGAGCATCAAGGTGGTCGGCGCCTCGGGCAACAACCTGAAAAATGTCAGCGCCGAGATACCGCTGGGCCTGCTCACCTGCATCACCGGCGTTTCCGGCTCGGGCAAGTCGACGCTGACCATCGACACCCTCTACCAGGCCGTCGCCCGCCGCCTCAACGACGCGCGCGAGGCGCCGGCCGAGCACAAGCACATCGAGGGGCTGGAGCAGCTCGACAAGGTCATCGACATCGACCAGAGCCCGATCGGCCGCACGCCGCGCTCCAATCCCGCGACCTACACCGGCGCCTTTACGCCGATCCGCGAATGGTTCGCGGGCCTGCCCGAGTCCAAGGCGCGCGGCTACAACCCCGGCCGCTTCTCGTTCAACATCAAGGGCGGCCGCTGCGAGGCCTGCCAGGGCGACGGCGTCATCAAGATCGAGATGCACTTCCTGCCCGACGTCTACGTCACCTGCGACGTCTGCAAGGGCAAGCGCTACAATCGCGAGACGCTGGAGGTGAAGTTCAAGGGCAAGTCGATCGCCGACGTCCTCGACATGACGGTCGAGGAGGCCAAGCTGTTCTTCGACGCCGTGCCCACCATCCGCGAGAAGATGGAGACGCTCGACCGCGTCGGCCTCGGCTACATCCACGTCGGCCAGCAGGCGAACACGCTCTCCGGCGGCGAGGCGCAGCGCATCAAGCTGTCGAAGGAGCTCTCCAAGCGCGCCACCGGCCGCACGCTCTACATCCTCGACGAGCCGACGACCGGACTCCACTTCCACGACGTCGCCAAGCTCCTCGAGGTCCTCCACGAGCTGGTCAACCAGGGCAACACCGTCGTCGTCATCGAGCACAACCTCGAAGTCGTCAAGACGGCCGACTGGCTGATCGACATGGGCCCCGAAGGCGGCGACGCCGGCGGCGAGATCATCGCGACCGGCACGCCCGAGCAGGTGGCGAAGGAGAAGCGGAGCTATACAGGCGCGTTTCTCAAGCCGGTGCTGGCGCGGGCGCGCGCGTCACGGCGCGCGGAGGATGAGGGCGGGGACCGCGTCGAGGCAGCGGAGTAGATCGTGACACTCGGGATAGCCTGGATAAGACTATCAGGTAACATCCGAGAGCTTGTGGTGATTTCGGACAGTCGGCTTTCGGGCGGTCAATATTGGGACGCGAATCCAAAGATCATGCTGCTGCCGCGGACCGATTGTGTGATCTCGTTCGCGGGGGACACAAACGACGCCTATCCGCTTATGCTGCAAGCATACAACGCTATTCATATGTTTGCGGCGGCTGCGACTCGTGGGATGGACCTAGCTGACCTCAAGGGCCATCTAATACGTGTATTCAATAGGTCTCGGGCTTTCATATCGCACCTTCCGGTGCGTCAAAGAATTCCATCCCCGTCAGGCGCAATCTTCCTACTCTCTGGTTATTCTTGGCGCTCCAAGACGTTCAAGATTTGGAAGCTGTTCTTCGATCCCGGCATCGGCCGATTTACGTTTCGTCCCGCGAGGCATTGGGCAGGAGCCGGGCAAGAGGGAAAGCTGATAACATTCGTTGGCGATGAAGCGGCCATCGTTGATGCGAAAAGACGCCTAGTCGAACGGTTGCGTCAGAAGGCGAAGCTTCGAGATGGCACTTTGGACATGGAGCCCTTCGAAGTTCTGCGCGATGTGATCCGATCAGGACGACACGCCAGCGTGGGAGGCGCACCTCAGGTCGTGAAAATATACGAGCATATGAACGCGATACCGTTCGGGGTCGCTTGGCCGGACCACCCGTCTGGGACAGTTACCCTTCTGGGTCGTCCGTTGCTTGACTACGAGCGATCCCCATCGCGGATCATCGATCCCGATCAGCCACTTCATTCCGTCGGCCCTGGTGACGAATAATCGACGCGCTCACTCTTCGGCCGCTCGCGTTTTCGCCGGTGCTTTGTCTGCACCTTCAAATGCAGTCGAGGCTTAAAGGGCGGATAGAGGATCGCGACTCGCTCCAACGCCAAATTGGCGATCTTCACGATGTCTGGGACGGTGTCTTGGAATAGAAACCGAGGCGGAACTGGTACTCGATGAAACCGATGAAGCGGGTTCACACAATCACCGTAGACAGCGTGGCGCGTGGCGCTCCAATTGGCGTGAACGTACGCTGATAGTCCGTCGTAGTAGCGATCGTAAACGTCCTTGACGCCTGCCTCCTCTGCCATCTTTCGAAGGTTCTTGTCCGACCAGGCCCCCAAATTTATATCTTGAAACTCCATCCACATATCTTCGTTAGCTAAGCTCTCCAAAAGTTCTCTGGTGGTAAAGCTCGGCAGGTCTTCGACGCTGACATTCTTCAAATATGCGAGTTTCGACTGGCCTGCACCGTAATTGCGGTACTGCATCCAAATCGTTGGGTCATCCTTCGATGAAAGAAAGCTCAAGGTTAGATACGCTTCCAAGGCAGTGCGAGCGATAAGGCGACCGGCAACAGTCTGCCCCGCGGTGCTCTTGAGAGCGAAGACCAACAGCTGAAGGATGTATAACGCCAAGCCAAACGTAGCGTCGTGCCGCGCATCGATGGCCGTAGTGCCAATCGTCGCCATGAACCAGTTTGACAGTTCATCATATAGCTTCGCCACGTCGTCGAAGAAAATGCGGTAGTCCTCCTGACGGGCGCCCTCGTCCGGAAATCGGGGTATGCAGGCGGTCTTAGAAAAACATTCTGACCAAAATACACCCGCGTATGGAGGGAGCCGTCCTGACTCGGACATCCGGTTTCGCGTCATCATTTCGCTCGCGCGAATGTGCGGTCGCACTGCGCGCATATCGCCCTTGTCTGGGTAGTGGATCATCTCCTCAACTCGCTCGCGCATATCTTCAGGATACGAGCTTGTCTTGGGCCATCAGCGTCATGATCCTGATCCACCGACAGTCGGTGGCAGCTTGCGACTGATGGTCGAACGAGTGCCCGATCGCTGTGCCTAGCTTCTGCCAGTCGGTCGATGGATCGCCGGGCTCCCCAAGGCAGCGTTGCCAGTGCGCGCGATCGGGAAGGCCCTCCAACAGAAGAAGTGGGGTAAGGGCATTTCGTACTTCATCATCTTTGCATAGCTCGACAAACAAAATGTCAAACTGAGCTGGCTCTAGTTTCGCGAATTCGGAGTGACCCAACATGATATTGCCGACATCCGCTCGGCGGCTCTTGTAGCGCCCGAGCACAATACGAAACACTGAGATCGCCTTTTGGCGATCGAGCAGACCGGCGATTAGCGCCGACCACAGCACCTCTGCGAGAACCTCGTTCACCCAAGACGAAAACTGCAGATTTTGCAGTTTGCTCATTGGCGATTTGAGTTTCTTTTTGTCTCTTACGTGCTTTTCTAGGGGTGTGGATTCGACGGCGTGCGATCGGCGTTTGTTTCGCTTTGCCATGTCTCTGCTTTCGCACCTTTGGCATACTCGCTGCCAACTACTATACTACAGGGACATAGTCGCCACGCTGGGCTTACGTTCATGGGCACTGTCGCCCCCGACTCCCTGCTCCACCGCAACCTCACCGAAATCTTCGGCGAGCGTGACGCGTCCCGCCGCCGCGCGGCGATCGCGGACCTGACCACCGACGACGTCGTCTTCACGGAGCCGAACGGCCGCCATGTCGGGCGCGCTGCGATGGATGCGGCGGTGGCGGCCCTGCAGGTGCGCCTGCCGGACTTCGTCTTCACGGAATTGCCGCCGGTGCAGGTCATCGAAGGCGCCGGCCGCGTCCATTGGGGCTTCGGCCCGCCGGGCGCGCCGCCGGCGATCACCGGCCTCGACGTGATCGTGGTCCGCGACGGCCGCATCGCCGCGCTCTACACCTTCCTCGATCCGAAGCCGTAGCCAGCTTCGTTGCACCGGGAGCCTGAAAAGCCGGCGCAGACCGGCGCCGCCGTCCGCGGCTAGAAATGCAGCGCGGCGCCCGCGGTGATCGCCTGCACCAGCAGCGTGTCGTAGACCGGCGGCAGGACGTGCGCGAAATGGGCGGTCGCGTTCGCCATATTGCTTGCGCCGGTCGGCAGCTTGTCGATGTAGAGCGCGCGATAGCCGGCCTTCAGCGTCAATGCGCCGAATGCCTGGGTCAGGCTGATGCCGGCTTCGGCGAAGGCGCTCCAGTGGCGCGCCGTCGCTGCGTCAGGAACGCGCTGACGCCCGTCGAGGAAAGCAGCAGATATGCGTTCTCGTCGCTTAGGAAGAGTACGCCGGCGCGCCCGTCCACCGCGACACGCGTCGCGCCGGCGCCGAGGTCGGCTGCGAGGCCCACCTGCGGGCCCCATCCCGTCGAGCGCGCCTCGATGCTGTAATCGGTAGAGGAGCCCGAAGATCGCGGTGTCGGTCAACTTATCCTTCGACGCCAGCCGGCGCGGACCGGCGAAGACCGTCAGCGCCGGCGACAGCTTCAGCGTTGCATCGAGCTCGGCGGTGTCGAGCTGCGCACTCACCGAAGCGTGGTCGTCGATGACGCCAAAATTGTCATGATCGCCGATGCGCACGTCGCCGAGAGCGCCGAGTTCGGTTGGCCCTCCCGTCCAGCCGAAGCCGCCGAGGAAACGGGCCTCAAGCCCGACGTGCTCGCCGGAGCCGCTCGCGCGGATGTCGAGGCCCGTGCCCTGCCCCACCGGCGCCAGGTCGGTGTTGTAGATCGTGCGCCCGCCACCATTCGGAACGATGATCGGCGCGGCGCTGCTCGATCCGGAGCGCCATGCGTAAACAGCCTCGGCTGAGATCTTGATCTCGGAAGCTGAAGTGGCTTCGGCACAGGCGGCAGCACCCGCCGCTGCAAAGGCCGCAGCGATCACAAGACGATACGCAAACACAACAAACGTCCCCGGCGCCGCAGGCAAAGCTACGCATGACCGGCGGCCGTCGGGGCAAACCCTATTGGCGCGTTGCGCCGCGTTTGGCGCTTGGCTGTAACGCGACGGCAACATCCGCAAATCGGGAAGTCCGCGGTGGCCGGCACACCGCAAGATTATCCCTGCCCCGCGCCCGCCCTCTATCTTCGCCGCGGTCGTCACGCCCTGCCGGGCGCGCCGCGGGACACTCGCGGCCGGCTACATGCTCCAGGATATCAGCTCTTCCGACCTGGAGCCCGGTCATGGCGCGGCGCGAGGCAAGCCGGCGGACGGCGTCGGCTGGCGCTTCTCTTGACACCATCGCAGCGCGTCCTTCGACATCACGCATCGCCAACAGGGATTCCCGCCGTGGTCGCTCGCCTCCTCCCCGTGCTGCTGCTCGCCTGCTCCAACGTGTTCATGACCTTCGCGTGGTACGGCCACCTGAAGTTCAAGGACCGGGCATTGTGGATCGTCATCCTGGTGAGCTGGGGCATCGCGCTCATCGAATACTGCTTCGCCGTGCCGGCCAACCGCATCGGCAGCGCCGTCTATTCCGGCGCCCAGCTCAAGGCGATCCAGGAGGTCATCACGCTCACCGTGTTCGCCGGCTTCTCGGTGCTCTATTTCGGCGAGCGGCTGACGGTGAATTCCGTCGTCGGCTTCGCCCTCATCGCGGCCGGCGCCTTCTTCGTCTTTCGCGCACCCGCGGGTTAGCCGCGTTCTTTTGAACCCTCCCTTGCGCGCGCCGGAAGACTTGGGCTCCAAACTCCGGCTGCTTTTGGCGAGACACACTCTCCCCAAAGCCGCTGACGCGGCTTTGGCCCTCCCACAAGGGGAGGGCTCAAGCGGAGCTTGTTGGAGCGCGGTGTTGCAACAAGGGTGAACCCTCCCCTTGTGGGAGGGTCAAAACGCCAGAGGCGTTTTGGGGAGGGGTGTGTCTCATCCCGCAAGAGGTCCAGGTTCGTCGCCTGACCTCAGGCGGCCGCGAGAACGAGAAGATGTGCCCGATGGCCCGGCGCAAACAGGACGGCGTGTCGGCAGACGGCTACGAGGATCGCACCCCTGTGCATCCCGACGTCGTTCGCGCGGCCCTTTGCCTTCGCCTCTGTCAGATCGGTCGGACGACCAAACAGAGATGGCGAGACTGCCGCCAGTCGATCTGCCGGCGCCGCCACGCCTGCGCGGCGGCGGGCGCCCTATGCTGCGACGACATTCCGGACCTGCGCGACGATCCGGAGGCGAATGCGGGCTGTGGAGCTGACGGCCGCGCTGCAGGCGCTGATCGCCAGGCAGCGGCCGTAGCCGCGTGGCAGGCGCCTCTTCTATGCGCAGCGCGCTCGGGAACCGCCGGCGCCCCTTCGCCGTTATTTCTCACCACATCACCACTCGGGAGAACCTCCATGAAAAACATCAGCGGCAAGAAGATCGTGATCCTCGCTACCAACGGCTTCGAGCAGTCCGAGCTCGAGGTGCCGCGCGACATGCTGAAGGAAGCCGGCGCCACGGTCGATGTTGTCTCGCCGGAGGCCGGCCAGATCCGCGGCTGGGAGAAGAAGGATTGGGGCCGGCTGGTGAAGGTCGACAAGGCCCTCGCCACGGTCAGCGCCGACGACTATGACGCGATCGTGCTGCCCGGCGGGCAGACGAATCCCGACACGCTGCGAATCAATGCCGATGCGCTGGCGCTCATCCGCGCCTTCTACGACCAGAAGAAGATCGTCGCGGCGGTCTGCCACGCGCCCTGGCTGCTCATCGAAACGGGCATCGCCAAGGGCCGCGACATGACCTCGTATCCGTCGGTGAAGACCGATCTCATCAACGCCGGCGCCAACTGGAAGGACGAGGCGGTGGTCACCGACGATGGCGTCGTCACCAGCCGCAACCCGGGCGACCTCAAGGCTTTCGCCGAGAAGATCGCCGAGGAAGTCGCGGAAGGCCGCCATTTGCGGCGGGACGCGGCGGCCTAGTCGGCCACCCGTCATTGTGGCGGAGGGCCGCCTGCCCTATATGAGGGTTTCCAGACTTTGCTCTGCCTTGCTGCAGCTATTCCCCTCGGGGCTACCCTCCAAGACAACGCGAACCCGGAACGGCCCCAGGCGGAATTGTCCGCTTGGGTCCGATTTGACGCGCTTTCGCGTTTCTTAGAAGGAAGACTCCCATGGCTAAGGGCACCGTGAAATTCTTTAACGATCAAAAGGGCTTCGGCTTCATCACCCCGGATGACGGCGGCAAGGATGTGTTCGTGCACGTCTCGGCGGTCGAAAAGGCGGGCCTGCGCTCGTTCGGCGAGGGCACGAAGGTCGGCTACGACGTCGTGTCGGAGCGCGGCAAGGACGCCGCCGCCAATCTCGTCAGCGTCTAACGCGCTGAACTAAATCGGGGCCCGGCGCGCAAGCTCCGGGCCCTTGTTTTTGGCTCGCGCCGCAAGAGAAGGAGACGCCCATGGCCTTCCGGCCGAACTACAATCAGCAGCGCGGCGATCGCGACCGCGCCAAGGAACAGAAAAAGAAGGAGCGCCTGCAGCGGCGCGAGGAAGACGCGCGCAAGCGCAAGGGCGAATTGGCCGAGGGCGTGCCCGGCGAGCCGTCAGCGGATCCCGCGGTGCCCGGCACTCCGGAGAACGAATGATGGCTCGCAAAAAGGAAAAGATCGACACCAGCACGGTGCTCTTCGATGTGTTCTACGAAGACGGCAGCCGCGCTTCCAACCGCAAGGTGCCGGCGGCCGAGCTCTCGGGCCCGGGCGGCGACGACGCGGCCAAGACCTTCATCATGGATCAGGATCGCAAGATCGCCGACCTGTCAGGCAAGGCGCCGCGCGAGATCGCCCGCCTGGTGCGCTCCGGCAAGTAGCGGCAGCGCCCTACCGTTCCGGCGCTTGCTCGGCGGCGTCGCTGTCGGCCGGCTTGGCGTGTTCGGCCTCGCGCAGCACGAGGTCGTCGCGGAGCTGGTCCTGGGCCTCATCCGCCGCGGCCCCGATCAGTTCGGCAAGGTAGACGTCGTCGATCATGTCGGCGCGGCGGTGCAGGTCCTGCAGCTCGCCGCATATCAGGCGAAGCGCGGCGCGGGCGTGCGGGGCGAGGATGGCGTCCAGCTCGCCGCGGCGCGGCTCCCGTTGGCTATGACTCGAAAACGAGGTCATGGGCATGATTGTCGCGCCGGGACATTGACAAAAAACCCAAGGTCGGGCGGCCGGTTTTAGGAAAACTTTAGACGGCGAAGCTCGCGCGTCAGGTCGAAACGTCCCAATAGTCGCGAAAGGCGTCCGGCTGCCAGCGGTAGCGGAAGTGGCGGTAGCGCAGGATGTCGCCCTTCTTCAGCTTCGCGAGCTCCGACGGCTTCAGCGCCCCGCCGACGAAGGTGATGGCGACGAGATTTTCGCGCCGGCGCGCCACCCACGGCAGGCGGCTGCGGACATCTTCGACGATCGTCCACGGCGCCATGTATTCCTCGGCGAACTTCACGGCGAGGCTGCGCGGGAAGACGCGCACCTGCCCTTGTGCGGCCCAGCTCATGAAGCGCTCGTCGCTTTTCATCTGGCGGGGCAGCGAGTCGCGTGGCGCCGTCGAGATCAGCTCGCAGAATTTTTCGTAGATGAAGCCGAAGCGACCGGGATGGAAGGCCAGCACCGACGAGTTGCCGTAGTAGAAGAGCTCGGAACCGATCAGCTTGAGCAGCGACTGGTAGCGCCAGAACTGCACGTAGTGGTTCTGCAGCATGTAGAGCGCGCGCGTGCGGTCGAGCTGGTCGGCGATGCGCTGCACGTCACCGCGGATGACCGTGTCGAGGTCGAAATAGATCGTCGGCAGGTCGGGATCGAGCAGGCCCGGCGCGAACATCGCGAGCTTCAGCCGGCAGCCCTGCTTCAGGAGATCGAAGGGCACCGGAAACGGCGGAAACGGCTTCACCTCGATTTCGGGATCGAGCCCCCCGTCGACACTATCGGCAATCAGCACGAACCGAACCGGGGCGCCGGTTTGGCGGCGCACGGTACGGTGGATGCGGTTGACGGCGTCGATGCCGTATTTCGCGCCCCACTTGATGCAGACGATCTGGATCACGAGGGCTGCATAGCCCGCGCCCGGGCCGGCGAGCAAGGCGAGGGTACGCAGGCGCCCGGTTTTCGGTTATAAAGGGTCTCGGCGGCGGCCGGTGGGGGCCGTCTTGTACCGAGGGAATAGTCTTATGCCGGTGGGTACCGTCAAGTTTTTCAATACCTCCAAGGGCTTCGGTTTTATCCAGCCGAGTGACGGCAGCAAGGATGTGTTCGTGCACATCACGGCCGTGCAGCGTGCCGGTTTGCAGGGGCTGAACGAGGGCGACAAGATTTCATACGAAGTGGTGACCGAGCGCGGCAAGCTGGCTGCCTCGAACCTGGCGAAAGCCTGAAGCCACACCATCTATCGGTCTCCCCGTAGCCGGCGCCTCCTGCTGCCGGCTCCCTTTCTGTTGGCGATACCGATGGCATCCGACGTCCGCGACAATACCCGCAGTCACCGCTTCGAGCTCGAGATCGACGATCAGGTCGCGAAGAGCTGGTACCGGCTGCAAGGCAACGTGATCACCTTTACCCACACGGAAGTGCCGGAGGCGCTTTCCGGCAAGGGCGTCGGCTCGAAACTGGCCAAGGGCGCGCTCGACGCAGCCCGCGCCGCCGGCCAGAAGGTCGTGGCGCTTTGCCCGTTCATCGCCAGCTACATCAAGCGCCACCGCGAGTACCAGGACCTGCTGGCCCAGCCCGACGAGACGCCGCCTACTCCCCGATAAGGTGGAGCACGATCTCGCGCCGGTGCGGCGCGCGGCGGTGCTCGAACAGGTAGATGCCCTGCCAGGTGCCGAGCACCATACTGCCGCGGTCGATCGGGATCGCGAGGCTCACCGCGGTAAGCGCGGTGCGGATGTGGGCCGGCATGTCGTCGGGACCCTCGGCGTCGTGGACATACGGACCATCCTCCGGCGCCGCGCGTTCGAACCACGCCTCGAGGTCGGTGCGGACATCCGGGTCGGCGTTTTCCTGAATCAGCAGCGACGCCGAAGTGTGGCGGCAGAAAACGGTGAGAATCCCGGTCGCGATTCCCTGCCCGCTCACCCAGCGGGCGACCGGCGCGGTGATCTCGGTCAGGCCCCTGCCGCGGCGGGGCGCGATCACGAGATGGTGAATCGATTGCTTCATCGGGTTTGAGATTCCGATACCGGCGCCAAGCCTGCCGCACTCATTCTCCGCCGCCCCCAAAATCCGAAAAGGAATGTCGCCGGTAACCGCTTACGGCCCATCTTTACCGCATTGCAGCATGTGTGACGGAATTGTGCTGCTCTGCACCAAGTGAAGGGCCGGTATGCGATATTTCCTCTGCATCCGGCCAGGTCCGGCGCTTATCTTCGCGCTGTAAACAAAAAGACCCGAGCAGCGATTCCCCGCCTCCGAGGCGGTCTTATTCGAAAGGACGACACCATGAGCAACAAGCTGGTCAATTCTTACCGCGCCTGGCGCAAGTACCGCGAGACCTTCAAGGAACTCTCGCAGCTTTCCAACCGCGACCTCGCCGACGTCGGCATCCGTCGCTCCGAGATCGCGATGATCGCGCGCCAGTCGGCCGCGCAGATCTAGCCAACACTACCGAATTCGCCCGGGGTCTTTCCTCCCAAGGTTCCCCTGGCGACGCGGAGCGGGATCGTTCCTCCCAGATCGACCGCTCCTTGAGAGAAACGCCCGCCAATTCCTCCCTGGCGGGCGTTTTTCTTTTTGCGGCACCGGGTGCTCCGCACTAGGTTCCGCGCCATGACAACCCCGGTCCACATCATCGGCGGCGGCCTCGCCGGCTCGGAAGCCGCCTGGCAGGTGGCCGCGCGCGGCGTGCCGGTTGTCCTGCACGAGATGCGGCCGCTCCGCCGCACCGAGGCGCACCAGACCGACGGGCTCGCCGAACTGGTGTGCTCCAATTCCTTCCGCTCCGACGACCGGGAACAGAACGCCGTCGGCCTGCTCCACGAGGAGCTACGCCGCGCCGGTTCGCTCATCATGTCGGCGGCCGATTCGCATCAGGTGCCGGCCGGCGGGGCGCTGGCCGTCGATCGTGTCGGGTTCTCCGACGCCGTCTCCGCCAAGATAAACGATCATCCCCTCATCACCGTCGCGCGGGAAGAAGTCGCCGGGCTGCCCCCCGCCGATTGGGACAGCGTCATCATCGCCACCGGTCCCCTCACCGCGCCGCCGCTCGCCGAAGCCATCCGCGGGCTGACCGGCGAAGACGCCCTCGCCTTCTTCGACGCCATCGCGCCGATCGTGCATTTCGATTCGATCGACATGGACGTGGCCTGGTTCCAGTCGCGCTACGACAAGGTCGGGCCCGGCGGCACCGGCAAGGACTACATCAACTGCCCGATGACCAAGGCGGAGTACGACGCCTTCGTCGACGTGCTGCTCGCCGGCGAGCAGCACAAGTCGCACGACTGGGAGAACGTCCCCTACTTCGACGGCTGCCTGCCGATCGAGGTGATGGCGGAGCGCGGGCGCGAGACGTTGCGGCATGGACCGATGAAGCCTGTCGGGCTCACCAACGCTCACAAGCCGAACGAAAAAGCGTACGCCGTGGTGCAGCTCCGGCAGGACAATGCGCTGGGCACGCTGTTCAACATGGTCGGGTTCCAGACGCGGCTGCGCTATGCCATCCAGGCCGACACCTTCCGGCTGATCCCCGGCCTGCAGCACGCGGAGTTCGCGCGGCTGGGCGGCCTGCATCGGAACACGTTCCTCAATTCGCCGAAGCTGCTCGACGGCGTCCTACGGCTGAAGGCGGAGCCGAGGCTCCGATTCGCCGGGCAGATCACCGGCTGCGAGGGCTACGTCGAATCCGCCGCCATCGGCCTGCTCGCCGGGCGCTTCGCCGCTGCCGAGAAGCTCGGCGAGGAGATCCGCGTGCCGCCGGCGACGACGGCGTCCGGCGCGATCCTCGGGCACATCACCGGAGGGCACATCGCGGCGGGCCCGCAATCCTTCCAGCCTATGAACGTCAACTTCGGCCTCTTCCCTCCGCCCCCTGAGCCCACCGCGCGGATGCCGCATGCGGAGCGCGGCAAGGCCAAGCGGCGCGCGATCACGACGCGGGCGCTGAACGATCTCGATGCGTGGCTGGCGGGACCGGCGGCCGAGGCGGCCGAGTAGCTACATCCGCCGCGCGGCGCGCCAGATGATCCACTGCCGACGCCACGGACCCAGCTCGATGTCGCCCGCAAAGGGATCGTAGCCGGGCCTGTCCATCCGCTCGAGGTAAGGCCGGATCAGCGCCAGCGGCAGGAACGCCGCCTTCACCGGCGGTGCGAGGTCGGCGATGTCGCGTTCCGCCTCGGCGAGATGCTGGCGCACGATCGTGCGGAGGTCGGCGAGCAGCGTCACCAGCTCGGGCGACGATTTGCCGGCGAACAGCGTGCGCGTGTCGAGGCCGCGCGTCGCGATCATATTGACCGGCAGGAACAACTGGCCGCGGCGGGCGTGGATCGGCAGCGCGCGCATCAGGCCGGTCAGGGCGTAGGCGACGCCGGCGTGGCCGGCGGCATCGGCGGTGCCCGGATCGTGGCCCTCGGCGAGGATGATCGCCGCCAACTGGATCAGCGCCGACGACGTCTCGCCGGCGTAGCCCTCGAGATCGTTCAGGCTGGGCATCGGGTCGTCGTAGAGGTCGAACAGGCGCGCATCGATCAGGCGCTGGAACGCGCCCTTGGGCAGGTGAAACTTGGCGATGGTTGCGTTCAGCGCGGTGGCGATCGGGTGGCCGCCGCCGGCGTTGTTGAGGATCGAGTCGCGCCACCATTGCAGGCGGATTTCGCCGAGCATCGGATCCGAGACGACGTCGCGGACGCGCGCCACCTCCGCGTTGAAGGCGTGCAGCGCGAAGAGATGGCGGCGGAACGGCTCGGGCGCGAAAAGGTCGGTGATGTAGCGGTCGTGGTCGCTCTTCTGCACGGCCTCGCCGGCGCGGGCATAGGCCTCGGCGAGCGGCGACGGGGCCGGCTTGTCGCTCATCAGGCGACGGCGGTCAGCGCCGCGGCGACCGCGCGCTCTTCCGACAGCAGCACGTTGAAGGTGCGGACAGCGGCGCCCGTCGCCATCGGCTCGGCGACGATGTGCTCGGCGCGGCAGCGCTCGCGGATGGCGGCGGACAGCGGGCGGAGGTCGATGCCGGTGCCGACCAGCAGAATCTCGATGCCGTCGGCCTCGGCGAAGACCTTGGCGAGGCTGTCGACATCGAGCGGATCGGGCGCGTCCCAGCCGTAGATGCCGCTCGGCAGGCAAAGCAGCGAGCCGCGATGCGACATGTTGGCGAAACGAAAGCCGCCGTTGCCGTACGCGGCGATCGGAGCGCGGCCGGGGTAGTGCGCGTCGCGGATGACGACGGCCACGGCGCCGCGGCTCAGGCGCCGGCGACCGTGGTGGTGTCGGCCGCCTTCTCCTCCGCCGCTTCGTCCTCGACCTTGGCGTCGGTCGGACGCGGGCGGATGTTGAAGTAGACGAGGATCGGGCCGCCGATGAAGATCGACGAGGCGGTGGCGACGAAGATGCCCCAGATCATCGCCGCGGTGAACGACTGCACTACCGGGCCGCCGAACAGATAAAGCGAGATCAGCGCCAGCTCCAGCGTCAGCGACGTCATGATGGTGCGCGCCAGCGTCTGGTTGGTGGCGAGGTCGATGACCTCGCGGATCGGCATCTGCTTGTAACGCCGCAGGATCTCGCGGATGCGGTCGAAGATGACGACCGTATCGTTGAGCGAGTAACCGATGATGGTCAGGATCGCCGCGAGGCTGGTCAGGTTGAAGTCGATCTGCGTGATCGCGAAGAAGCCGAGCGTGAGGATGGCGTCGTGGACGAGCGTCGCCACCGCGGCAATGCCGAACTGCCATTCGAAGCGGAACCAGATGTAGGCCATGATGCCGGCGATGGTGAACAGCACGGCGTAGGTGCCGGTCGTCGCCAGTTCGCCGGAGACGCGCGGGCCGACGACCTCGACGTTGCGGTATTCGTACTCGCTGGTGCTCAACGATCCGCGCACCTTCTCTACGACCTGCTGCTGGGCAGCTTCGCCGCCCGGCTGGGTCGCAACGCGGATCAGCACGTCGTTCTCGCTGCCGATGTTCTGGATCTGCACGTCGCCGAGGCCGAGGCCGTCGACGATACCGCGGATCTTCGCGGTGTCGGCGACGCCGTTGATCGAGTGAATCTCGATCACCGTGCCGCCCTTGAAGTCGATGCCTTCATTGACGCCGACGGTGAAGAACAGCACGAACGACAGCACGATGAGCGCCAGCGAAATCGGCGTGCGGACGCGCGCCCATTTCATGAAGGGCAGATTGGTGTCGTCCGGAATGAGACGAAGCGGAAATCTCCAGTAGCTCACAGCGGCACCACCTTCGGTCTTGCCCAGGCGACCCAGAACGACACGATCAGGCGCGTCACCAGATACGACGTGAACAGCGTGCAAATGATGCCGATGGCGAGCGTCACGGCAAAGCCCCGGATCGGCCCCGAGCCCAGCTCGAACAACGCGATCGCAGCGATGAGCGCGGTCAGATGCGAGTCGATGATGGTCGCGAACGCCTTGCGGAAGCCGGTGTCGAGGGCGGCCAGCGTCGAACGGCCGGCGTGCGATTCCTCACGCATGCGTTCGTAGATCAGCACGTTGGCGTCGACCGCCATGCCCATGGTGAGCACGATGCCGGCGATGCCGGGCAGCGTGAGCGTGGCGCCAAGCGTCGTCAGGATGCCGATCATCAGGAAGTTGTTGGCGATGAGCGCGAGGTCGGCAAAGGCGCCGAGCAGGCCGTAACAGACGACCATGAAGACGGCGATGAACACGGTCGCCACGATCGAGGCGGCGATGCCGGCGCGGATCGAGTCGGCGCCGAGCGACGCGCCGACGGTGCGCTCCTCGACGATGGTGAGCTTGGCGGGCAGCGAGCCGGCGCGGAGCAGGATGGCGAGGTCGTTGGCGGTCTCGACGGTGAACGATCCGCTGATCTGGCCGGAGCCGCCGAGGATCGGCTGGCGGATAACCGGCGCCGAGATCACCTGGTTGTCGAGGACGATGGCGAACGGGCGGCCGACGTTCTTGGCGGTGACGTCGCCGAACTTACGGGCGCCGCCGGTCGACAGGCGGAAATTCACGACCGGCTCGGTGGTCTGCTGGTCGAAGCCGGTCTGCGCGTCGGTGAGGTCCTCGCCGGTCATCAGCGGCGTCTCGTCAACGTCGTAGATGATCGAGGCATTGTTCTGGTCGGGGTAGCGTGCCGTACCGGGCTTAGGCGGCGTGGCCGCGGCCTGATCGGCGCTGATCGTGTCCTGCACCAGGTGGAAGGTCATCTGCGCCGTCTGGCCGACCAGCGACTTCAGGCGCGACGGATCGCCGACGCCCGGCGCCTCGACCAGGATGCGGTCGTCGCCCTGGCGCTGGATGGAAGGCTCGGTGGTGCCGAGCTCGTTGATGCGGCGGTCGATGACTTCGATCGACTGCTGGACGATCTGGCGGACGCGCTGCGTTAGGCCGGCCGGCGAATAGGTGAAGCGGACGAGGCCGTCGTCGGCGATCGACAGATCGAACTCGCTGACGCTGCCGGCGGAAAGCAAACTGGCGTCCAGCGGGTTCTTGAGCGGCGTAAGCCGCTTGCGGACATCGTCCATGCGGTCGAGGTCGCGGACGCGAAGCTGCACCGCGTCGCCCTGGATGCCGAGGCCCGTGTAGCCGATGCGCGGATTGTCGAGCATGGCCTTGCGAACGTCGGTGACCAGCGCCTTCAGCCGCTTGGCGGTGTAGTCAGGCTTGTCGACTTCGTAGAGGAGATAGGCACCGCCCTGCAGATCGAGGCCGAGCACCATCTGCGACTTGGGCAGGAAGCTCGGCCAGCCGGCGAGCATGTCCTTGGAGAAGAAGTTCGGGATCACGGCGAGGAAGCCGAGGAACACGACCCCCAGGATCATGACAATTTGCCAGCGCGGGAAATGAAGCATCGGATCAGTCCATCAAAAATTTAAGACGCGTCAGGTCGCGTCCTTCACGGGCTCGCCTCGGGTACGCACTTCGCCGATGGAACTGCGCACGACGCGCACGCGCACGCCCTCGGCCAGCTCGATCCGCACCTCGGTCTCGTCAACCTTATCGACCTTGCCGATCAGGCCGCCGGAAGTGACGACGGTGTCGCCGCGGCGGAGGTTGGCGACCATCTCGCGGTGCTGACGCTGCTTCTGCTGGTTCGGCCGCAGAATAAGGAAGTACATAATGACGAAGATAAGGAGAATGGGAGCGAACTGGAAAAGGAGGCTCGTCGGTCCGCCCGCCGCCGCGCCGGACTGTGCATAGGCCTCGGTAATGAACATCCCCAATATCTCCTTGAACCGCGGAAAGAATTTCTCCCCGCGAAGCGGCGCGGACTATAGCCACGCCCGCCCCCTTTGCAAACGATATAGGCAGGCGGGCGGCGGGTTACATCAGCCCTCCCCCGTCATTCCGGCGAAAGCCGGAATCCAGCGCGAAACCACAGGTTTGCAGAGGCAGCGGAGATCAGGCCGCGCTGCCGCCCGCTGACCCCGGCTTTCGCCGGGGTGACGACGCGGGAGGCGCGTGCTACCCCCTCGCCCGCCATGGCGGACAAAGACGACCTCAAGATCATCGCCGAGCGCCTCGACGCGCTGACCCGGCTCATTGCCCGCGCCGTGCCCGCCGAGCCGCCGAAGCCCGATTTCGGCGCGGCCGATGCCTTCGTATGGCAGCCGGCGACCCACGCGCTGCAGCCGGTGAAGCAGGTGAGCGCCGTCGATATTGGCCTCCTCAAGGGCATCGAGCGGCCGCGCGATATTCTCGTCGAGAACACCGAGCGCTTTGCCAGGGGCCTGCCCGCCAACAACGTGCTGCTCTGGGGCGCGCGCGGCATGGGCAAGAGTTCGCTGGTCAAGGCGGCGCATGCGGCGGTCAACCGCGGCCACAAGCTGAAGCTGGTCGAGATACATCGCGAGGATATCGAGACGCTGCCCGAGGTGATGGCGCTGCTCCGTGATGCGCCGCACCGGTTCCTATTGTTCTGCGACGACCTGTCGTTCGACGGCAACGATGCCTCCTACAAATCGCTGAAGGCGGCGCTGGAGGGCGGCATCGAGGGGCGGCCGGCCAACGTCGTGTTCTACGCCACGTCGAACCGCCGGCATCTTCTGCCGCGCGACATGACGGAGAACGAAGCCTCGACCGCGATCACGCCCGGCGAAGCGGTGGAGGAGAAGGTGTCGCTGTCCGACCGCTTCGGCCTGTGGCTGGGCTTCCACAAGTGCAGCCAGGACGAATACCTGGAGATGGTGCGCGGCTACGTCGCGCATTTCCAGCTCAGGGTGCCGGAGAAATCGTGGCGGGCGGAGGCGCTGGAGTGGGCGACGACACGCGGCGCGCGATCGGGCCGAGTCGCCTGGCAGTTCGTGCAGGATCTGGCGGGACGACTTGGGGTCGTCCTTTAGGGACGCAGGCGCCCCGCCAGCCCTGTTTTGACCAGGATCCCTTCCGGAGGTCAGGACTGATCAAGTGCACGTCACCGGCGGGAATTACGCGCCGGCGAGGTAGTCCAGCGGATTGACCGGCTTGGCGCCTTTGCGCAGCTCGAAGTGAACCTGCGGGGCGGTGACCGAACCGCTCATGCCGGCGTGGGCGATCGTCTGGCCGCGGCGGACGGTATCGCCGCGCTTCACCAGGATGTCCTTGTTGTGGGCGTAGGCGGAGACCCAGCCGTCGGCATGGCGGATGAGCACGAGGTTGCCGTAGCCGGCGAGCTCGTTGCCGGCGTAGATCACGGTACCGGTCTCCACCGCCTTGACCGAGGTGCCTTCCGGCACGGCGAGGTTGATGCCGTCGTTCTTCTCGCCGTTCGGCTTGGCGCCGAAGCCCGAGATGATGCGGCCACGCACCGGCCAGCGGAACGACTTGCCGTCGGAAGACGCGGCGTCGGCGGCATCGTCGATGTCGGCGGTCGCCTTGGCGTCGGTCGGCGACGGCGTCGCCTCGGGCAATGCCGGGACGGCCGGAATCTTCGGCGCGTTGGCGACGAGCTGGCCCGTCTCCGCGCTATCGGCCGGCGACGTCAGGCGGATCTTCGGCTCGTTCGTCGCGATCGCGGTCGAGGTGCCGTTGTCCTTGTTGATCACGAGCTGGCCGAGCGGCTTCGCCGGCGCGCCGAGGATGGTGGGCTTGGTGTTCTGGGCAATCGCGACGCTGCCCTTGAGGCGGAGCGTCTGGCCGACCTGCAACTGCGTATCGGTGTTGATGCCGTTCAGCGAGGCAAGCTCGACCGGCGTCATGTTGGCCTTGCGGGCGACGCCGAACAGCGTCTCGCCGGGCTGCACGGTGTAGGTCGAGCTGCCGGCGGCGAACACCTGCGGCGCCGGCTTCACCATCGCCGGAGCAGCCGGCATCGGCTGCGCCGCGGCGTAGGACGGTGTGTCCGTGTTGCGCAGGCGGTCCGGCGCGATCGCGACGCGGCGCGGGATGACCATGATCTTGCCCGGGCGGACCTGCGCGGGCGACGACATCTGGTTGGCGGCGAGGAGCTGCTCGCCGGGCACGCCGAACTTGGCGGTCAGCGCATCGAGATTCTCGTTATTGCCGACGGTGATGACGCGGCCGCCGACGGCGGACCATTCGAAGGCGCCGTCGCTGGCGGGCGCGGCGTAATCGTCTGACGGGGCGGCCGAGGCGTAGCTGGTGACCGGCGGCGGCGGGAGATCGGAGCGGGAGACATCGTCGTTGCGGGCGACCGGCGGCATCGGCTGGTAGCCGGCGCTGGCGCCCGTGTTGTCCTGCCCGATGATCTCGCGCTGGTTTTCGGTGGAGGAGGTGAAGAAGGGTTCCTGGAGCCGCAGCGAATTGCTGCAGGAGGCGCTCATACCGGCGAGCAGAACCACCAAAGCCGCACCGCCAACGCGACGCGAACCGAACGCGAATACAGGGCTACGCATTGAGCAACTCGCAACAGAACTAGGGAACTGAAGCGAGTTAACGCCAGTAAGGTTGCCAAAGGTTTAAGCGGAAACCATGTGGTTTGGCATTGGCCGCTGCGGGCCGTAGCGCGGCGCGCCTCTGTTTCCCAGGGCGTCACCGCCAATGAGTCCCCTCTCCCTGAAAGGGAGAGGGCTTCCGAACTTGGCGAGCGAGGCGAGCCTAGGGAGGAAGGGCGAGGGTCAGCGGATCTCTCATTCTAACTCCTGCCTTGGACCCTCACCCTTCGCCTCTAACTCGTTTCGCTCCTAAGAGGCGAAGCCCTCTCCCTTTCAGGGAGAGGTGACTAGTTGGCGACAGCTCGCTTGCTTACAGCCGCGCCGCCTTGCCCGGGATCAGCGGCACGAAACGCACATCGGCCAGCGTCTTCTCCGTAAATCCATCCTCGGTCCGCTCCAGCCGCAGCAGTTTCTGCACGCCGTCGGCCGGTCCGACCGGAATGACGATGACGCCGCCGACCCGCACCTGCTTCTTCAGCGCCGGCGGCACCTCCTCGCCGGCCGCCGTGACGATGATGCGGTCGAATGGCGCCTGCTCGGGCCAGCCCTGCATGCCGTCGCCGACCAGCGTCGTGATGTTGCCGAGGCGGAGCGACTTGAAGCGCGATTCCGCCGCCGTCATCAGCGTGCGGAAGCGATCCATCGTGTAGACGCGGCGGGCGAGGCGCGCGAGCACCGCGCTCTGGTAGCCGGTGCCGGTGCCGATCTCGAGCACCCGGTCGCGGTCGCCGACGTCGAGCGCCACGGTCATGATGCCGACGATGACCGGCGCGCTGATCGTCTGGCCGCATTCGATCGGCAACGCGCGCTCGGCGTAAGCCTCGGCCTGGCTTTCGGCGGGCACGAAAAATTCGCGCGGCACCGACTCGATGGCAGCGACGATGCGCTGATCCATGATGCCGGCGCGACGCAGCCGCAGGATCAGCTCGGCGATCCTGATGCGCCTGTCGTCGCCCTGTCCGCCGGACTCGACCATGCTGAGATGGTTACGCCCGGCCGGCGCCCGTGTCGCGCTGGAAATGATGCCGAAGCGGATCGGTGAGATCGTGGGCGGTAAGGTCGAGGCGGAGCGGCGTCAGCGAAATTTTCCCCTCGGTCACCGCCTCGAGGTCGCTGCCTGCCGCGAACGTCTCCGCTTCGCGCCGGAACATCAGCCAGTAGTAGGGCAGATTGCGGCCGTCGCGGCGCTCCTCGATGTGCAGACCGTGCGCGAGCTTGCCCTGGTACGTCACCGTGAGCGGACCGGCGGCTTCCGGCGTCGTGTTCGGGAAATTGAGATTGTAGAGCACGCCCTCCGGGAAGCCGAAGGCGAGGATGCGGCGCAGGATATCGGGCGCGTGCGCCTCCGCCGTCTCCCACGGCACGACGCGCTCGTTACCGTCGTAGTGCGCCGCCTGGCTGAGCGCGATCGACGGGATGCCCAGCAGCGTGCCTTCGATGGCGCCCGCCACCGTGCCCGAGTAGGTCACGTCGTCGGCGAGATTGGAGCCGGAGTTGACGCCGGAGAGCACGAGGTCCGGCTTCCGCGCGGCGAGCAGCCGCCGCACGGCCATGATGACGCAATCGCTCGGCGTGCCGCGAAGCGCGAAGCGACGTTCCGAAATCTGGCGGAGGCGCAGCGGGTCGTTCAGCGTCAGCGAGTGCGCCAGGCCGCTCTGGTCGAATTCGGGCGCAACGACCCAGACGTCGTCGGAGATCGCAGCGGCGATGCGCTCCAGCACGGCGAGGCCCGGCGCGTGGATGCCGTCGTCGTTGGTGATGAGAATGCGCTTGATCAAAGCAACTCCCCACCCACCACGCGGAGCCTGTCCTCGGGCCGGCCTGCGGCCGGACCCGGGGGCGTGGTCCCCCCTCCCCGGAACGGGGAGGGATTGGAGTATGCTTCGCTGGCAAGAATACACTGCAACAGTTCGGCTGGGCTCCATCCCTCCCCGGCACGGGGAGGGGGGACCGCGCGAAGCGTGGTGGGTGGGGTCACGCCTCCACCCGCTCGATGCCATTCATGTAGGGGCGCAGCGCGTCCGGCACCGTGATCGACCCATCCGGGTTCTGGTAGTTCTCCATCACCGCGATCAGCGCGCGGCCGACGGCGACGCCGGATCCGTTCAGCGTGTGCACCAGCCTTACGTTTTTGCCCTCTTTCGGGCGATAGCGCGCCTGCATCCGGCGGGCCTGGAAATCGCCGCACACCGAGCACGACGAAATCTCGCGGAACGTCCCCTGCCCCGGCAGCCAGACCTCGATGTCGTAGGTCTTCTGCGAGGCGAAGCCCATGTCGCCGGTGCACAGCGTCATGACGCGATAGTGCAGGCCGAGGCGCTTCAGCACCTCCTCGGCGCAAGTGAGCATGCGCTCGTGCTCGTCCTTCGATTTTTCCGGCGTCGTGATCGACACCAGCTCGACCTTGTCGAACTGATGCTGGCGCAGCATGCCGCGCGTGTCCTTGCCGGCAGCGCCGGCCTCGGAGCGGAAGCACGGCGTCAGCGCCGTGAAACGCAGCGGCAGTTCGTCCTCGGAGAGGATCGATTCACGGACCAGATTTGTTAGGGGGACTTCGGCGGTGGGTATGAGCCAGAGGCGCCGTGTCTCGAATATCGGCAGCGCAAAGTCCTTATCTCGCGCCGTCTTCTTCGAGAGGCGCACCCTTAGCTTACCTTGCGTCTCGGCCAACTCCGCTGCGCTCGCTAATGCCGCCGCTCGCGGACCTTTGAATGTGAGAACCACTTCACCGGACGGGCCAATGTTCGACTCGCATTCATCTGCGCCGATGGCCTCTTCACTTGAAGCCAAGAACATATCCTCCGCCGACTTCGGCAGGTTTCCCGTGCCATACGGAATCTCATCCCGGACCAGCAACGGCGGCTGCACTTCCGTGTACCCATGCTCCTCCGTGTGGAGATCGAGCATGAACTGGCCGATGGCGCGCTCCATGCGCGCGAGGCCCTTCTTCAGCACGACGAAGCGCGAACCGGAGAGCTTGGCGCCGGCTTCAAAATCCATCTGGCCGAGGGCTTCGCCGAGTTCGTAGTGCTCCTTGGCCGCGTTCAGCGTGGGGCTCGCGCCCCAGCGGCGATACTCGACATTGCCGTGCTCGTCCTCGCCGACGGGCACGTCGTCCTGCGGCACGTTCGGGATGATCGCCATCGCATCTTGCAGCGCCTTTTCGGCAGCCTTGGAATCCGTTTCAAGCGCCGCCATCGTGTCCTTCAGCGATGCGACCTCGGCCATCAGGCGCGATGCCGTCGCCTCGTCCTTCTTCGCCTTGGCGGCGCCGATCTCCTTGGAGGCCGCATTGCGGCGGCCTTGCGCTTCCTCGAGCTTCTGGATCGCAGCGCGGCGGGCTTCGTCCAGCGCGATGAGGCGCGACGATGCCGGCTGCTGGCGGCGGTTCGCCAGCGCGCGGTCAAGCGCCTCGGGGTTGTCGCGGATCCATCTGATGTCGAGCATGGCGGGTCTCAGGCCGGCGTTTGGTGCGGCCTTGTAGCGCCAAACCGGCTGCGCGTCATGCCGTCTCGCATCCCCGCTCCGTCATTCCGGCGAAAGCCGGAATCCAGCGCGCGACAGCCGACCTCGCGACGCCTTCAGCGCTGGACCCCGGCTTTCGCCGGGGCGACGAGCGCGGATCGGGTGACGGTCCGGTCAGGTCGCGCTGGTCGCCTTGGCCGCGGCGGCTTCCGCCTCGTTCCGCCGCTTCTCGACGCCCCTTACGGCCCAGATCGAGGCCTCGTAGAGGGCGAGCGTTGGGATCGCCAATGCGATCTGCGAGATGATGTCCGGCGGGGTCAGAACCGCGGCCGCGACGAACGACAGCACGATGGCGTAGCGCCGCCCGCTTTTCAGGAATGCGGAGGAGACAATGCCGACACGAGCCAAGAGCGTCAGGATCACCGGCAACTGGAAGACCAGGCCGAAGGCGAGGATCAGGCCCATGATCAGCGAGAGATAGTCGCTGACCTTGAACAGCGCCTCGATCGACGCGCTGTCGACGCTGCCCGACTGCTGCAGCGAGAGGAAGAAGCGGAGCGCCAGCGGCATCAGGATGAAGAAGACCACCGAGGCGCCGAGCACGAACAGCACCGGCGTCGCGATGAGATACGGGATGAATGCCTTGCGCTCGTTCTTGTAGAGGCCGGGCGCGACGAAGCCATAGATCTGCGTCGCTATCACCGGGAAGGCGATGAACAGCGCGCCGAACAGCGCGACGCGCATCTGGGTGACGAAATATTCCTGCGGCGCGGTATAGATCAGCTTCGCCGCGTCGCCGTGGTTCGCCGCCGCCCAGACGTAGGGGATGAGCAGCACGTTGTAGATCTGCTTGGCGAAGACGAAGCACAGCACGAACGCGACGAGGACGGCAATGATCCCGCGGATCAGGCGCGAGCGCAGCTCGATCAGGTGCGTCAGCAGCGGCGCGCGGCTCGCCTCGACTTCGTCCGGCGGCGGCGTCTGGTCGGTCACGTCTCGACCTTCGGCACGGCGGGCGCGTCAGGCGCCGCGGGCACGGTCGCGGCTTGCGGCCCCTGCGGAACGGGCACCACGGAAGCGACGGGGTGGATCGGGGGAACGGGCGGCGCCTGGGGAACGGGCACGACGGAAGCGACCGGATGGACCGGCGGCACCGAGGGAACGGCGGGCGGCGACAGGTCCTTCTTCACGCTCGCCTCGATGGACGCGAATTCCTTTCGGACGCGGCCGATCGGGTCGATCTTCGACAGGCCCTGCAGGTCCTTCTGGATGCCGTCGAGCTCGGCTTCCTTCAGCGCCTCGTTGAACTGGCCCTGGAAGTCGCGGGCCATGCGCTTCATGCGCCCGCTCCACTGGCCGACGACGCGCATGGCGCGCGGCAAATCCTTCGGACCGATGACGACGATCGCGACCACCGCAATCAAAACGAGTTCGGTCCAGCCGATTTCAAACATGCCGATTGACGCTCTCGACCGCCGGCCTTGGCGCCGGCGACAGCGGAATGGTGTCCGCTAGACCTTGGTCTGTTCGGGCGTCTTGCTTTCGATCGGCTTCGGCGTCTCGTCGTCGTCGGCGAGGCCCTTCTTGAAGCTTTTCACGCCCTTGGCGACGTCGCCCATCAGGTCGGAAATCTTGCCGCGGCCGAAAAGCAGCACGACGACCAGAATGACGATGAGCCAGTGCCAGATGCTGAGTGAACCCATGGGTCCTTCTCCACCAATTCCTTGAAGCGGCAGCGCTATCGGCTGCCATTTACGCCCAGCTTTCTCAAATAGGCGCTAACGCCGCCGATGGCAAATCTAACGGCTGGGGTCTTCCAGCAAATCGGCTTCGTCCAGCGGATCCTCGTCCGGCGCCAGGTCTTCCGTGGCATGCGGTTCGGGAATCGAAAAATTGGCCGGCACGCGGGAGTCGAGCAGGCCGGCGGCCTTCAACTCGTCGACTCCGGGCAGATCGCCGACCGTATCGAGGCCGAAATGCGTGAGGAACGTCTCGGTGGTGCCGTAGGTGATCGGCCGGCCGGGCGCCTTGCGGCGGCCGCGCATCCTGATCCAGCCAGACTCGAGCAGCACGTCGAGCGTGCCGGACGACGTCGCCACACCCCGTATCTCCTCGATGTCGGCGCGGGTCACCGGCTGGTGGTAGGCGACGATCGCCAGCGTCTCCAGCGCGGCGCGCGACAGGCGGCGCTGTTCGACCGCCTCGCGCGACAGGAGGAAGGAAAGATCGCCGGCGGTACGGAATGACCACTTGCCGGCGACCTGCACGAGATTTACGCCGCGGGTGGAATACGTCTCCTTGAGTTCGGCGAGGAGACCGGCGACGTCGGCGCCTTCCGGCAGGCGCGCGGCGAGGTCCTCGGCGGCGACCGGCTCGGCGGAGGCGAACAGCAGCGCCTCGACCATGCGAAGATTCTGCCGCCAGTCTTCCGGCGACTGGCCCGCGGCGTTGGCATCGTTGTCGACGGCGATCATGACGGCAGCACTATTAGCCATTTCCGGTCTCCGGTGACACCAGCGCGACGGCGACGCGATCGCGGACATAGAGGGGAGCAAAGGGTTCGGTCTGGCGCAGCTCGAGCTTGCCTTCGCGCACGAGCTCGAGGCTCGCCCCGAACGAACTTGCCGTGACGCTCCGCCGCATGCCGAGCGTGGAGAGATACGGCGACATCAGCACCTCCATCGGCGTCCACTCGGCGACGTGGCCGACGAGGCGCGTCAACGCCGAGCGCGCGTCCTGCAGCGACCAGACGGCGCGGGCGCCGATGGTGACCACCGATATCGCCTTCTCCTGGCGCTGCACGGCGTAGGCGGAGAGCAGGTCGTAGAGGGTCGCGGAATATTCGTTTTTCTTTTTGATCTCGACCGGCTCGGGATCGCCGCGCACGAATACGTCGCGGCCGAGGCGGTCGCGGTTTGCCAGCCGCGCCGCGGCGTCGCGCATGGCTTCCAGCCGCTTCAGGCGGAAAGCCAGCGCCGCGGCCAGTTCCTCGCCGGTCGGCTCCTCGCCGTCGCTGACCTCGGGGATGAGCAGGCGCGACTTGAGATACGCCAGCCACGCCGCCATCACGAGGTAATCGGCGGCCAACTCCAGCCGCAAGCTGCGGATCTTCTCGATATAGGCGAGATACTGGTCGGCGAGCGCCAGTATCGAGATGCGCGCGATGTCGACCTTCTGGTCGCGCGCCAATTGCAGCAGCAGGTCGAGCGGGCCCTCGAAGCCGGCGACATCGACGACCAGCGCGGTGTCCACCTCGCCGCGGTCGAGCGTGTTGTACGCCTCCCAGATTTTTTCCTGGTCCTGTTCGCTCGTCGGTGCGGCGGCTGCGGTCATAACTCAGCTCGCCGCCCAGCCGACACGCGCAACGAGCGCGCGATATTCTTCGCGCGCCGCGGCTTCATCGAGCGGATGGGGATCGTGCCTCGCCTGGAGCGCGCGAGTCGCCCGCTCTCGTGATTTGCCTCCGAGAGCGGGCGCCGCACCACCGATTTCGCGCATCTCCTCGGTCCGGCCAGAACAGTGAAGCACGAGATCGCAGCCGGCGGCATAGATAGATGCGGCGCGGGAGGAGTAATCCCCAGAAAGTGCGTTCATCGACACATCGTCGCTCATCAGGAGGCCGTCGAAACCGATTCGTCCGCGAATGATATCGCGGATCACCGTGTCCGACGTGGTCGCCGGACGGTCGCGATCGACTGCATTCACAACGAGATGCGCGGTCATCGCGATCGGCAGGTCGGCGAGTTCGGCGAAGGGAACGAAGTCGCTGGCATCAAGCGTCGCGATATCCACATCGATCGACGGCAATGACATATGACTGTCGCTTGTCGCGCGTCCGTGCCCCGGAATGTGCTTCATCACCGGCAATACGCCGCCGGCGAGCAGGCCCTCCGCCATGGAACGTCCAAGGTCTGCAACGACATAGGGATCGGTGCCGAAGGCGCGGTCGCCGATGACGTCGCTGGCGTCGGGCATCGAAAGATCGAGCACCGGGGCGCAGTCGATGTCGATGCCGAGCGCGCGGAGGTCGCTGGCGATCAGCCGCCCATGCAGCCATGCCGCGCGCTCGCCGGCCTCGCGGTCCTCGCGCGAAAGCGTACCGATGGTGCGGACCGGCGGATATTTCGGCCAGTTCGGCGGCTTGAGGCGCTGGACGCGGCCGCCTTCCTGATCGATCAGCACCGGCGCGTCATGGCGACCGACCGCCGCGCGGAACGCGGCGGCAAGATCGCGTATCTCCGCCGGCTCGCGGCAGTTGCGCTGGAACAGGATGAGGCCCCACGGCTGCTCGGCCGCGAAGAAATCGCGTTCCCACGCCGTAAGCGTGGTGCCGGCGCAGCCCGAGACGAAGGCTTTCACCACCGCGGGAGGCCGGTCACCGCTTCGCCAGCACGCAGTCGCCGCCGGCCTGGCGGAGGTCGTCACACAGGCGCTGCGCGTCGGCCTGCGAGAACGGCCCGACGCGGACGCGGTAGAACGTGCCGCGGTCGGGCACGTCGGCGCGCTGCACGTTGACGTCGTAGCTGCCCAGGATGTTGGGATAGCGCGCCTGCAGATCGCGATAGGTGGCGCGGGCGGCATCCTCGGTGCGCTGCGACGAAATCTGCACCAGCACGCCGCTGGACGCCGGCGGCGTCGCGCTGGCGCCGGGCACGATGTCGATCGGGCTCGGATCGTTGGAAGTGTCCGCGGCCGCCACCTGCAGGTCGGCGGCGGGAGGCTTCGTGGCGGCCGGCTTGGTCACGGCGAGCTTGACTGACGGCGGCTTCGCGGCGGTGGGCTTGGTCGCTGCCGCCGGCGCCGTCTCCGCCGCAGGGGCAGCCGCTACCGCGACAGGCGTGGCGTCGGGCGGCGCCGTTGTGCCATCGGCCGCAGGCGCGGTGATCGGCAGCGCATCGCCGGTGTTGCCGGTGATCGCAGCGGTATCGTCGATGACGGCCGGCGCGGGCGCCGCATCGGTCGCGGCGGGTTTGGCGGCGGTTGCCGATGCGGCAGGTGCAGTCGCGTCCGATGGCCCGGCCGCGGCGTCGGTGGCGGCGCTCGACACGATCGTGCCGTCCGGCTTCACGATGACGGTGCGCACCTTGCGCGGGCCGATCGGCTGGATGGCGTCGGGGTCAACCGGCGCCGCGATGTTGTTCTCCGCGACCTGGCCGATCGCGTCGGGCTGGGTCGCGGACGGCGCAGTGGCGGCGGGCGCGTTGGCCTGGGCCGAGGGCGCGGCGTCGCCGGTGCCCGGCGCATCGATGCCGGGGCCGCCCGGGATGATGACGCGGCTGATGGCGTTGTTGCCGTTGTTCGACCCGACGTCCTTGATCGGCCCGTTATCGGGCGTCAGCAGGGTCGTGTCGGTGTTCGTCTGATCGCCGGAATTGACGCGGTCGTAGATCAGCTTGTTCTGGCCGTCGGGATCGTTCGCCGCGGCGGTGTCGTCCGGCGTGATCTTGGTCGGGTCGCCGTTGGCGGCGATCACCACCGGCGCGCCGCTGGTGACGGTGCCGCCGCCGTTGAACATCGCGAAGCCGACGCCACCGACGAGGGCGACCAGCACGACGCCGAGCACGACCAGAAGGTTGCGGCTGACGCCCCGGCGCTGCGGCAGCGCCTCGAGGTCGTCCTCCAGCGGCGGCAACTGCTCGTCGTCGGCGTAGCCGGGCAGCGTGCCGAGGTCCTCCAACGGGAACTCGTCCTCGATCTCGGGCGGCTCGAGCTGGTCGGCGAACAGGCCACCCTCGGCGAACGGGTCGAGGTCGGCCTCGTCCTCCATGGGCGGAGCGGCAGTGCGCGGCGGCGCGAAGCGGCTGGCGGCCGCCGGCTGGGCACGCGCCGGCTCGGGCTGCTCCCAGCGCGAATGCGGCTGGCGCGGCGGCACGGCCGCCGCCGCGGGCGGCGACGATGCCGGCGGCGCGGCCGAGCCGCGAAGCTGGAACGCGCCGAGGTTGGGCGTGGGTGGCGGCGCGGGCTGGCGCGGCTTTGCCGGGGCGCGTTCGACCGGCGCCTCGGCGACCTTCTCGGGCGCGGGCTCTGGCTTGCGCTCCGCCGGCGGGCGTTCGGCGGCCGGACGCGGCGGCGGTGCCGACGACTGGATCATCGGCTGGATGACCGGCGGCGCCGGGATCGGCACGAGGCGCGTCTGGTCGACCGGCTCGAGGCGGAACTCGTCGCGGAGTTCGGACCCGGCGTCGGTGCGCGGCGCGGGATGGGGCGGCGGCGCAGGCTGTGGCGCCGGAGCGGCGGCAACGGGAGCCGGCGCTGGTGCCTCGTCAATGACGATCGGCGCGCGCGGCGGTGGCGGGGTGGGAGATGGAGCCTGACGCGGGGCAGCGGCAGCCACGGGAGGCGGCGCCGGCGGGAATACATCGCGGACGGCGGCAAACGATGCCTGCAGGTCGTTCAGCAGCTCGGCTTCAAGATCGGAACCGGCGCCGTTCGATGGCGGCGCCGCGGGCGCCTGCCGGGAGGGCTGCGCGGCGCTGCTGGTGGGACGGCCCTGGACGATCTTGGCGAGCTCCGCCAGCGGGTCGTCCGCCATGGTTGCGCCACGGCGCGCATCCGCCTGGCGCCGGTCGGCGGATGGCCGCGGCGACACCTTCGGGTCGTATTGGTCCGGCATCCCCGACCACTCCTCACGCTCGGTAGAGGTGGCCCCTCACCGCATTTCCTCGGGTGCGCTGACGCCGAGAATAGACAATCCCGACGCCAAAACCAGCTTCACCCCATGGACTAACGCAAGGCGCGCCAAAGTCGAATCTGGTTCGCCGGCGTTGATAAAGCGCAATTGCGGCAACTCCTTGCCGCGATTCCAGTGGCCGTGAAATTCCGACGCGAGATCATGGAGATAGAAGGCGACGCGGTGCGGTTCGTGCGCTTCCGCCGCCGATTCAATTATCCGGGGATATTCGGCCAGACGCCGGATCAGGGCGAGTTCGCCGGGGTCGGTGAGCTTCTCCAGCGGTGCCTTTGCGAGCGCCGCATCGTCGAGTTTTAGGTCGGACACTTCGGCCGCCGCCTGCCGGAACACCGACGCCGTGCGGGCGTGGGCGTACTGCACGTAGAAGACGGGATTGTCCTTCGACTGCTCGGTGACCTTGGCGAAGTCGAAGTCGAGCGGCGCGTCGTTCTTGCGGTAGATCATCATGAAGCGGACCGGATCGCGGCCGACTTCCTCGACCACGTCGCGGAGCGTGACGAAATCGCCCGACCGCTTGGACATCTTCACCGGCTCGCCGTTGCGCATCAGCCGCACGAGCTGGCAAATCTTCACATCTATGCTGCCTTCGCCGCCGGTGATCGCCTTGATCGCGGCCTGGACTCGCTTGACGTAGCCGCTGTGGTCGGCGCCCCACACATCGATCATGTCGGCGAAGCCGCGCCGGTATTTGTCGAAATGATAGGCGATGTCCGAGGCGAAGTAGGTGTAGCTGCCGTCGGATTTCTTCAGCGGCCGGTCGACGTCGTCGCCGAAGGCGGTGGCGCGGAACAACGTCTGCTCGCGGTCCTCCCAGTCTTCCGGCAACTGACCCTTCGGCGGCGGCAGCGTGCCCTCGTAGATCAGGCCCTTGCCGGCAAGCCAGTCGATCGCCTCGGCGACGCGGTCCCTGCCCTCCTGCAGCGAGCGCTCCGAGAAGAAGACGTCGTGGTGCACGTCGAGCAGGTCGAGGTCGGCGCGGATCAGCGCCATCATCGCGTCGATGGTTTCGCGGCGAACCGTCGGCAGCCACGCGGCCTCGTCCTTGCCGAGAAACGCGTTGCCGTACTTGGCGGCGAGCGCAGCGCCGACCGGCTTCAGGTAGTCGCCCGGGTACAGTCCCTCGGGGATCGCGATGGTCTCGCCGAGCGCCTCGCGGTAGCGGAGATACGCCGAGCGCGCCAGCACATCGACCTGCGCACCGGCGTCGTTGATGTAGTACTCGCGCGTTACTGCATAGCCGGCGAACTTCAGCAGCGAGGCAAGCGCGTCGCCGAACACAGCGCCGCGCGTGTGGCCGACGTGCATGGGGCCGGTCGGGTTTGCCGAAACATACTCGACGTTGGTTTTGACGTCGCCGCCGACGGCGCTCCGCCCATAGCCGTTTCCCTCGGCAAGCAGCGCCGCGAGGCTCCGCTGCCAGACCGGCCATTTCAGGCGCAGGTTGATGAAGCCGGGTCCGGCGACCTCGGCGCTGTCGATATCCGGATCGGAGGCGAGCGCCGCCGCGATATGGGTCGCCAGCTCGCGTGGGTTGCGGCCAAGCGGCTTTGCCAGCACCATCGCCGCGTTGGTGGCGAGGTCGCCGTGGGTCGCGTCCCGCGGCGGCTCGACGGTCAGGCGCGCCAGGTCGGCCTCGCTCGCGCCGGTCACACGGCCAGCGGCGGCACGGATGCGTGCTGCGAAGTCATTGAAAATATTCATAGGATTCGAAAACCACCGCGCCCGTCCGCCAGAGAGCGGGGTAGCCGAAAACCGCGGCAAAATCAAACGTGCGGCCGCCCGGCTTGGCCAAGCAATCGCTAAAGGTTTCCGAGCGTTTTGAAGGGATCGGAATAACCCATTGTTCACAGGGCGCGTGTACTCGTCGGACACAACTAGAACCGCGACCTCGCGGCGGGAGCTTTCCTATGCGCGCAAACCTTCTGTCCTGGCGGAAAGACTCCGGCTGGTCGGAAACGGACAAGCTTACGGGAGTGCCGCAGCTTCTGTTCTACTTCGGCGCCCGCCTCGACCTCGAATCCGCCGACCGATACGACGAGCTGCGCGCGCGTTTTCCCGAGGTGCATCTCGTCGGCTGCAGCACCGGCGGGCAGATCCGCGACGACGAAGTCTTCGACGACCAGATCGCGGCGGTCGCGCTGTCGTTCGATCGCACCCGCCTGCGCGTCGTGCATGAGGAAGCGGAGAGCGCCGACAAATCTTTCGCCTGCGGCGCCGCGATCGGCGCCAAGCTTGCCGGCAGCGATCTCGCCGGCATCTTCGTGCTCAGCGACGGCCTCAACGTCAACGGCAGCGCGCTGGTCGACGGGATCGCGTCCATCGTCGGGCACGGCATCCCGCTCACCGGCGGTCTCGCCGGCGATGGCGACGCATTCCGCGCGACGGTGGTCGGCGCCGACTTCGCGCCGCGTGCCCACGTCGTCGCCGCGGTCGGCTTCTACGGCAACGCCGTCCGCATCGGCCACGGCAGCGCCGGCGGCTGGGACCAGTTCGGTCCGCGCCGCCGCGTGACGCGCTCGGTCGGTAACGTGCTCTACGAACTCGACGGCGAGCCGGCGCTCGACCTCTACGAACGCTACCTCGGCGATGACGCCAAGGGCCTCCCCTCGACCGCGCTGCTCTTCCCGCTCCGCGTCTACGAGCCGACCCGGCCGGACCACGACATCGTCCGCACGATCCTGGCCGTCGACCACGAGGCGCGCTCCATGACCTTCGCCGGCGACGTGCCGGAAGGCTGGGTGGCGCAACTGATGCGCGGCAACTTCGACCGCCTGGCGGCGGGCGCCGCGCAGGCCGCCCACGACGCGCAGGAGCAACTCGATGCCCTCACCCACGGCGGCGACGAGCTGGCGCTGCTCGTCTCGTGCATCGGCCGCCGCCTGCTCATGGGCCAGAACACGGTCGACGAAGTCGAGGCGGCCGGCGCCGAGCTCGGCGATCAGGTCAAGCGGCTCGGCTTCTATTCCTACGGCGAGATCTCGCCGCATCGCATCTCCGGCGTGTCGCAGCTCCACAACCAGACCATGACGATCACGACCATCTCCGAGGCGGCGTAGCGCCTTGAACAAGCTTTTCGCCCGGCAGATCGAGAAGGCGACGGACGCGAACGGCGTCCTCGACCTCGAGCGGCTTGGCGAGCTGGTGGTCGAGGCCTACGAGACGGTCGATCGCGACCGCCGGCGCACCGACCGCTCGATCGGGCTGATGATCGAGGAGCTCGACGCGCTGAACAGCAGCCTCGAGCGGCAGGTGGTCGAACGCACCGCGGCGCTGTCAGCGCGCGAGGCCGAGCTTTCCGCCCAGAACCTTCGCTTCGACGCCGCGATCAACAACATGTCGCAGGCGCTGCTGATGTTCGACGAGAACGCGCGGCTGGTCATCCACAACGACCGCTATCTCGAAATGTACGGCCTGAAGCGCGGCACGATAGGGCCCGGTCTCAGCCTGCTCGAGCTGATCGAGATGCAGGTCAAGGGCCGCACGCTGGTCGGCGATCCCCTCGAGCTTGCCGAGAACGTGCTCGCCGCCTCGGCGCGCCGGCGCGCCACGAGCTGGCTCAACGAACTCCCCGACGGCCGCACTATCTCAGTGCGCCTGCATCCGATCGCCGACGGCGGCTGGGTGACGACGCATGAAGACATCAGCGACCGGCGCGATGCCGAGCGGCGCATCGCGCACATGGTACGCCACGATACGCTCACCGACCTGCCCAACCGCGTCATGCTGCGCGAACGCCTGGGCGAGGCGCTGGCGCAAGCGACGGCGAAGGAGCACGTCGCCGTGCTCTACCTCGACGTCGACCAGTTCAAGGCGGTCAACGACGACTTCGGCCACACCGCCGGCGACGAGCTGCTCAAGGCGCTGGCGGCGCGGCTCTGCGCCTGCGTCGACGATCGCACGACGGTTGCGCGCATCGGCGGCGACGAATTCGCGATCGTGCGCATGAACGTGTCGGCGGGCGGCTCGGAAGCGGCGGCGCTTGCGGTGCGCATCTGCGAGGCGCTCGGCCTGCCCTTCCAGGTGCAGAACAAGGAAGTCGTCGTCGAGACCAGCATCGGCATCTCGGTCGCGGCCGACGACACCGTCGATCCGGGCGAACTGATCAAGAATGCCGAGCTTGCCCTGCAGCGTGCCAAGCTCGAGGGCCGCGGGCTGGTGCGCTTCTTCGAGCCGGAGATGGACGAGCGCATGAAGGCGCGCCGGTCGCTCGAGGCGGCGCTGCGCAATGCGCTGGCGACCGGCGAGTTCCGGCTCTACTACCAGCCCGTGGTCAATCTCAGCGACGGCCGCATCACAGGATGCGAGGCGCTGATCCGCTGGCACCATCCGGAGCGCGGCGAGATCTCGCCGGCCGAATTCATCCCGATCGCCGAGGAGATGGGCCTCATTGTTCCGCTCGGCGAATGGGTGCTGCGGCAGGCGTGCGCCGACGCCTGCCACTGGCCGGACGACGTGCGCGTCGCGGTCAATCTTTCGCCCATCCAGTTGCTCAACCCGCGCCTGGTGCCGGTGGTGCTGAATGCACTGGCCAGCGGCGGCATCGCCGCCTCGCGGCTGGAGATCGAGATCACCGAAACGGCGCTGATGCAGAACACCGAGACCACCCTGTCGGCGCTGCACCGCCTGCATTCGCTGGGCATCCGCATCTCGATGGACGATTTCGGCACCGGCTACTCTTCGCTGTCGAACCTGCGCTCGTTCCCGTTCGACAAGATCAAGATCGACCGCTCGTTCATCAGCGGCCTGCCCGACCGCGAGGACTCGGTCGCGATCGTGCGCGCCGTCGCCAGTCTCGCCGCCAGCCTCAACATGATCACCACCGCCGAAGGCGTCGAGACCGCGGCGCAGATGGACCGTGTGCGCAAGCTCGGCTGCACGGAGATGCAGGGCTTCTATTTCAGCCGCGCGCGGCCGGTGGAGTTCATCACGCGGCTGCTCGCAGCCGATGCCGTGCGGCCGGCGATGAGCGCGTAGCGCGTATCTTCGCGGCGCCGGTGACGGGGAGACACCCCTCCCCAAAACCGCTTTGCGGTTTTGGCCCTCCCACAAGGGGAGGGCTCAACAAGCGGAGTCCGGGTCGCGCAGCGAGGATGAACCCTCCCTTTGTGGGAGGGTCAAAACGCCGAAGTCGTTTTGGGGAGGGGTCTGCATACCACAACGCCGTTCCCTCGCCCGCCCTACCGCAACTCCGGACTGCCGCCGAAAAATTTCTGGTGCTCCAGCAGCGCGTACCGGTCGGTCATGCCGGCGAGAAAATCGGCGACGACGCGGGCGGTGTTGCCCTCCTCCGCCGCCTGGCGCCAGCCTTCGGGCAGCGCCGACGGCGCCTCGCGGTAGAAGGCGAAGAGGTCGCGCACCACCGTCTCCGCCCCGTTCATCACGCGCAGCACGCCGGCTTCGCGATAGACATCGCGGCTGAGGCGCGCTTTCAGGATGCGGTCGACGTCGGCCATCGCCGGCGAGAAGGTCACCACGGCCTGGCCGGCGTGGCGGATGTCGTCGGACGACGTCGGCGCCAGCGCGGCGATGCGCTTCTGTCCCTCGCCGATCACGTCGTTGACGAAGGCGCTGATCATGCGGCGAATCAGTTCCGCCCGCGTGCGGTTCGGCGACAGGTCGAGATGCTCGCGCCGGATGGCGGCGAGGATATCGCCGACGAAGGCAAGCTCGCTCAGGCCTTCCAGCGTCAGCAGCCCGGCGCGCAGGCCGTCATCGACGTCGTGGGTGTTGTAGGCGACGTCGTCGGCGATCGCGGCGGCCTGCGCCTCGGCGCTGGCGTAGGTGGCGAGCCGGAGGTCGTGCTTCTCGACGTATTCGGCGATAGCGAAGGGCAGCGGCGGCTTGAGGGGGCCGTTGTGCTTGACCAGGCCCTCCAGCGTTTCCCAGGCGAGATTCAATCCGTCGAAGCCGGGATAGCGGCGCTCCAGCAGCGTGACGACGCGCAGGCTCTGGGCGTTGTGGTCGAAGCCGCCGTCGTTGGCCATGGCAAGCGCCAGCGCCCGCTCGCCGGCGTGGCCGAAGGGCGGGTGGCCGAGATCGTGCGACAGCGCCAGAGCCTCCGCGAGGTCCTCGTTCAGCGCCAGCGCCCGGGCGATGTCGCGGGCGATCTGGGCGACCTCGATCGTGTGGGTCAGGCGCGTGCGGTAGTGGTCGCCCTCGTCGAACAGGAAAACCTGCGTCTTGTCCTTCAGGCGGCGGAACGCGGTTGAGTGGATGATGCGGTCGCGGTCGCGCTGGAACTCGGTCCGGGTGGGGCTCACAGGCTCGGGATAGAGCCTTCCGCGGCTTGCGGCGGGGTCCGCGGCATAGGCGGCTAACGTCTCAACCACCACGGGTCTCCACGCGAATCAGCGTCCTTTCCGGCAGAATTTCCGCCTGGATCATGGCCCGCCTTTATGACGGTCACAATTCGAATGCGGCGCAAAACCTAGAAAAGCCGCCAGCCAAGGCACGGCCGGCATTGACTCCGCATACCTCGCCTCCTAACTATTCCGGCAGTAAGTCCTAGGTAAAACTACGGTTTTTGGGCCGTTATACCGCTGACGATGATCGAAACATCTGCCGTGACGCTGTCGGAGCGCGCCGCGCGCCGCATCCTCAAGATTCTGTCGAAGGAGCCGACCGGCACGGCGCTCCGCGTCAGCGTCTCGGGCGGCGGCTGCTCGGGCTTCCAGTACGGCTTCGATCTCGACCCCAAGCGCGCCCAGGACGACATCGTCGTCGAGCGCGACGGCGCGGTCGTGGTCATCGATCCGGTGTCCCTCCCCTACATGGGCGGATCGGAGATCGACTTCGTCGACGACCTGATCGGGCAGTCGTTCCAGATACACAATCCTAATGCGACCGCATCCTGCGGGTGCGGAACAAGTTTCTCCATCTAAAGAGAGAAGCGATGGCGGGGGCCAAGGGAAAAACCAAGAAGAAGCCGCCAGCCAAGGCGGTGAAGCCCGCGCCCCGACCCAAAGTTGCCGCCAAGCCTGCAGCGAAGGCGCCGCCGCCGCGGCCCGTAGCAAAGATCGCCGCCCCGAAACCGGTCGCACTGAAGCCGGCAGCGCCCAAGCCCGTAGCGGCGGTGCCGACGCCTACCCCGATCTTCGCCCCTGCTCCAGCCAAGCCGCATACCACGGCGAAGCCGCTCGCCGCCGGGGACTTCACGCTCGAGAAGCTGCATCAGGTGGCACTCACCGCGACCAACCTCGACCTCGCCGTCGAGTTCTATCGCGACGTACTCGGGCTGAAATTCATCGCGCGCTTCGATCCGCCGGGGCTGGCTTTCTTTGCGCTCTCGGGCGGCGCGCGGCTGCTCCTCTCCACCACCTCGTCCAACGCCTCGCTCTACTTCCTTGTCGATGACATCGACAAGGCGGTGGCCGAACTCAAGAAGCGCGGCGTGTCGTTCTTCCACCCGCCCTCGATGGTGCACCGCGACGACGCCGGCAACTTCGGCAAGAAGGGCAACGAGGAGTGGATGGCGTTCTTCAAGGACCCCAGCGGGAATTTGCTCGGGCTTGTGACGAAGCGGTAGTTCCGCCTCCCTTCTCCCGTCATTCCGGCGAAAGCCGGAATCCAGCGCGAACTATCCACGCAACGCGGCGGAGAGCACGTCGCTGGACCCCGGCTTTCGCCGGGGTGACGAACGGAGAGTGGGTGACGAGCGCGCTTGGGTGATGCGTGAAGCGCGGATAGCGACGACCGGCGCCGCATCCCCTCGCTGTCGTGCCCGCGCAGGCGGGCATCCAGTGCACACCGATGCTGCAATGTTTACTGGGTCCCCGCCTTCGCGGGGACGACACCCCGCGAGTTTGCCGAAGTGCGTTACTGGAACGCCGACTCCGCAAAACTTCTAAGCTTGCGCGAGTGCAGGCGCTCCGGCGCCATGGCGCGCAGCTTCTCCATTGCGCGGATGCCGATCTCGAGATGCTGGTCGACCTGGCGGCGGTAGAAGTCGGAGGCCATGCCGGGCAGCTTCAACTCGCCGTGCAGCGGTTTGTCGGAGACGCAGAGCAGCGTGCCGTAGGGCACGCGGAAGCGGAAGCCGTTGCCGGCGATGGCGCCCGACTCCATGTCGAGCGCGATGGCGCGCGATTGCGAGAAGCGGCGGACCGGCTCGCGCTGGTCGCGGAGCTCCCAGTTGCGATCATCGACGCTCGCCACCGTGCCAGTGCGCATGATCGACTTCAGCTCGAAGCCTTCCAGCCCGGTGACCTCGGCGACCGCTTCCTCCAGCGCGACCTGGACTTCGGCGAGCGCCGGAATCGGAATCCACGTCGGCAGGTCGGCGTCGAGCACGTGGTCCTCGCGGACGTAGCCGTGGGCGAGCACGTAGTCGCCCAGCGCCTGCGTGTTGCGCAAGCCGGCGCAGTGGCCGAGCATCAGCCAGGCGTGCGGACGCAGCACGGCGATGTGGTCGGTGATCGTCTTGGCGTTCGACGGGCCGATGCCGATGTTGACCATCGTCAGGCCGCCGTGGCCGGGCAGCGTCAGGTGATACGCCGGCATCTGCGGCAGGCGGAGCGGAGCGGCGCCGGTGCGCTTCTCGCCCGCCATGGTGACGACGTTGCCGGGCTCGACGAAGCTTTCGTAGCCGCCCTCGCCGGTGGCGATCATCTGGCGGGCCTTCTCGACGAAGCCGTCGACGTAGAACTGATAGTTGGTGAAGATCACGAAATTCTGGAAATGCTCCGGCCGCGTCGCGGTGTAGTGCGGCAGGCGGTGCAGCGAATAGTCGATGCGCGGCGCAGTGAACGGGGCGAGCGGCTGCGGCTCGCCAGGTGCCGGCGTGTAGGTGCCGTTGACGATGGCGTCGTCCATCACGGCGAGGTCGGGCACATCGAACATGTCGCGCAGCGGCCGGTCGATCTTGTCGGCGATCTCGCCCTCGACATGGACGCCGTCGGGGAACGCGAAGTGGAGCGGGATCGGCAGCGACGAGGGGCCGATCTCGACCGGGCGGCCGTGGTTGCGGATGAGCAGGCGGATCTGCTCCGTCAGGTAAGCGCGGAACAACGAAGGCTGCGTCACCGTCGCGGAATATTGTCCGGGACCGGCGACGTGGCCGTAGGACAGGCGCGAGTCGACCTTGGCGTACGAGGTCGTCTCGAAGCGGATCTCGGGATAGGTGGCGCGGACGCGGCCGGCGAGGCGCTTGGTCTTGAGCAGCGACGCGAAGCGCTCGCGGATGAAGGCGGTCTGGATTTCGTAGATCAGCTCAAGGCGCGCGACGGCGGCTTCCGCATCGTCGAACGCCTCGAAGGCGATCGGTTGCGGCCGGTCGAACTGGCTGTCGTCGGATTTCATGGATTCTCTTGCACCTTTCAGGGTGCGCGGGAATGTCTGCCCGCGCCGCCCTCCGGTCAAGGTGCTAGCCGCCCTCCTTGAAGGTGGCGTGAACGCTATGCTTTGAGCGTCGCGTCCAGCGTGATCTTCACCGCGGCAAGTGCGCGGGAGACCGGGCAGTTCTGCTTGGTGCCCTCCGCGATCTTGGCGAACGTCGCCTCGTCGATCCCCGGGACTTCGGCACCGACCGTCAGCTCGATCAGCGCGATGGTCGGCTTGCCATCGACGGTGTCGAGGTGGAGCTCCGCCTTGGTGCGGATGTCCTTTGCCGTGAAACCGGCGGCGGTGAGATCGGCGGACAGCGCCATCGAGAAGCAGCCGGCGTGCGCTGCCGCGATCAGCTCCTCGGGGTTGGTGCCGCCGCCGTCGGAAAAGCGCGAGGCCCACGAGAAGGCGCCATCGTAGGCGCCGCCGCCAAAGCGCATGTGGCCGCGGCCTTCGCGGAGATTTCCCTGCCATTCGGCTTCCGATGTTCTGACCGGCATGTGTCGTCGCTCCATTTCTGGTGTTGCTCGTACGATACCTAGGACTCGACCGGCCTTCGGGCTAGCTTGCCGGCCATGAAGATTGCGACATGGAATATCAACGGTGTCCGCGCGCGCATCGACGGCGCCACGGCGTGGGTCAAGGACGCGGCGCCGGACATCGTCTGTTTCCAGGAGATCAAGTCGGAGGACCTGTCGTTCCCTTCCGAGATGTTCGAGGCGCTCGGCTATAACGTCGCCGTCCACGGGCAGAAAGGTTTCAACGGCGTCGCACTGCTCTCCAAATATCCGCTGGAGGATGTCTCGCGCGGCTTGCCCGGCGACGGCGGCGACGACCATGCGCGCTTCATCGAGGCCGTGGTGTCCGTGCCGTCCGGGGCGCTCCGCGTCGTTTCGCTCTACCTGCCTAACGGCAACCCGATCGGCACGGAGAAATTCGAATACAAGCTCGCATGGATGGAGCGGCTCGACGCGTGGACGCGTGCGCACCTCGCGCTGGAGGAAGCCTTCGTGCTCGCCGGCGATTTCAATGTCATCCCCGAGAACGTCGATGCGCGCTATCCGGACCACTGGACGCGCGACGCGCTGTTCCAGCCGGAGACGCGGGCGACCTACCGCCGGCTGCTCAATCTCGGGCTGACCGACGCGTTCCGGGCGTGCGAGCCGGGCGAAGGGCACTACACCTTCTGGGACTACCAGGCCGGCTCCTGGCAGAAGAACGACGGCATCCGCATCGATCACATGCTGCTGTCGCCGCAGGCAGCCGACCGGCTGCGTAGTGCGGAGATCGACAAGCGCACGCGCGGCTGGGAGAAGCCGTCCGACCACGTGCCGGTGATCATCGATCTCGATTTCTAGAACCGTTCTCGGCTTTGTGAGTTGAGCCGTCCCTGTCGCGGGTTAGCATCGGGGAATGCAGCGCGTCGTCCGGCTCAGTGCCGTGCTGGTTCTTGCCGCGATGGCCGGCTCTCCGGTCGTCGCCGAGGACGCGCCCGCGACCAACAATCCTCCCGCTGCGCTGGCCTGCACGAATTCCGGCATGCACTACGAGCCCGGCGACTTCGCCTGCATCGCGGCCTGCCACGGCCGGCGGCGGCTGGCGCGGTGCGACACCGTCTCCAACACGGCGACGTGGACGTACATCCAGGACATTTGCCCGACCTCGATGATCAACGCGCCGTGGCCGAGCGAATGGAGCGAGGTGCCGGCGCTCGCGGCGATGTCGCCGATCCCGGTCACCGTGGACCGGAGCGCGATCCCGCCGGATGTGCGGTTCGCGTTCGTGTCGCTGGGCGCAGTCGGCCAGTAGTGGCGATGCGCCGGCTTTTTGAAGCAGCAACGCCGATTTAAAACGCAGGTGTGGCGACGCCAATGCCATGCCTCCCCTCCACCGTCATCCTTCGGCGGCCCGTAGCGCCGACCGGCGCACCAGATTCAACAGGCGCGGTGGTGAGGAGGAGCGTGGTCCTCCGGTCGAGGCCGTTGGCCTCGCCGAAGGATGACGGTGGAGGGGATGAGACGTGGCGTTGCTCAAAAGCGACCGCGCCAATGTGGCCGCAGTCGCCGTTGTCGTCCCCGCCTACGCGGGAACGAAAGCGGGACGAGTGAAACGCTAGTTCGTCGCCGGCGCCGGGTTGCTGGCGACCATGGCCGGGTTGGCCTTCAGCCACTGGTCGGCGCGCAGCTTCGCCGCGTTCCATTCGTCCTCGGTCGCGGCGGAACGGGCTTCCTCGTGCATGTCGGCGATCCAGCGGACCGTGCCGCCCGAACGCTCCAGCGCGATGGTCAGCATCATCAGGCCGTCGACCGGCTGGCGGAACAGGCCGTCGCCTTCGAAGAGGATGTGGCCGAGAAGCGCCTCGCCGTCGACGCTGCCGTAGTCGGCGGCCTGGCGGGCCCACTTGGCGGCCTCACGCGCGCTCTGCGTCGCGTCCTTGCCGTCGAGGTGGTCCTGGGCGAGCTCCAGCGATACTTCGACCGCGAGCGCCTTGGCGTCGGGGTTGCCCTTGTCGGCGGAAAGCTTCGCCCACTTGGCGGCCTGCACCAGATCGCGGTCGCCGCCCTCGCCGTTGTAGTACATCTTGGCGAGGTTGAGCTGGGCGTCGGCGTTGCCGAAGAGCGAGGCGGCGTAGGTGAACGCCTGCCGTGCGCGGCTCATATCCGGCTTCACCTTCGAGTTCGGGATGCCGTTCTTGTAGTAGTTGCCGAGGCGGACGTACGCGTTCGAAACAAACGGCGCCGCTTCCGCATCGACCGAGTCGTCGTCGTTGGAATTGGCGATCACCTCGCCGAACAACTGGAACGCCTTGGCGTCGTCGCGGGTGACGCCGTCGCCGTCGGCGTACATGCGCGCGAGCTTCCACTGCGCGCCGGCGATGCCCTTCTGCGCCGCGAAGTCGAGCGCCTCGGCGGCGGTGGTCTTGTCGCCGCTCTTGTACTGGTCGAGGCCGAAGGTGAACGCCTGGTTGGGGGGCGTCTCGGCGTTGAGGTCCTTGATCTCGAACGCGAAGGCGGAGCCGACGCCAAGCGCCGACACCACCACTGCCGAACTCAGAACGCTAGATATCCGCATAGGTCGTCGTTTCCGCCGCTCCGCCCGGGTGTGTCACGGCTCCTTGCCTCGCCGGTCCCACGCCCTGGGCGTACTTCCAAATGGCCCCGCTCTTGTACGAATTTGCCCGCGGCTTCCACTCTCTCTTCCGCGCCGCCAATGTGGCGTCGTCAAGACGAACCGAAATCGTCCCCGCGACGGCGTCGATATCGATGATGTCGCCGTCCTTCACGAGCGCGATCGGGCCACCGACCGCCGCTTCCGGGCCGACGTGGCCAATGCAGAAGCCGCGCGTGGCGCCGGAGAAACGGCCGTCGGTGATGAGGGCGACCTTGTCGCCCATGCCCTGGCCGTAAAGCGCCGCCGTGGTCGACAGCATCTCGCGCATGCCGGGGCCGCCGCGCGGTCCCTCGTAGCGGATGACGAGAACCTCGCCTTCCTTGTAGGTGCGTTTGTTGACCGCCTCGAAGCAGGCTTCCTCGGTGTCAAAGACGCGCGCCGGGCCAACGAAGTGCTGGCTCTTAAGTCCGGCCACCTTCACGATGGCGCCGTCAGGGGCGAGGTTGCCCTTGAGGGAAACGACGCCGCCGGTCGGCGTGATCGCATTCTTCGTGGTGCGGACTACCTGCTGGTCGTCGTTCCACTTCACGTTCTCGAGGTTCTCGGCGACGGTCTTGCCGGTCACGGTCATGCAGTCGCCGTGGAGGTACCCGCCATCGAGCAGCGCCTTCATGACCAGCGGGATGCCGCCGGCCTCGAACAAATCCTTGGCGTTATATTTCCCGGCCGGCTTGAGGTCGCCGATGTAGGGTGTCTTGCGGAAAATCTCGCCGACGTCGAAGAGGTCGAACTCGATGCCCGCCTCGTGGGCCATCGCCGGCAGATGGAGCGCGGCGTTGGTCGAGCCGCCGGTCGCGGCAACGGTCATGGCGGCGTTCTCGAACGCCCGGCGCGTCACGATCTGGCGGGGACGCAACTGGGTGCGGAGCAGCTCCATCACCTGCTCGCCGGCGGCGGAGCAGAAGGCGTCGCGGATCTCGTAGGGCGCCGGGGCGCCGCAGCTATAGGGCAATGCCAGGCCGATCGCCTCGGCGACCATGGCCATCGTATTGGCAGTGTACTGACCGCCGCAGGAGCCGGCGGACGGGCACGCCACGCGCTCCATCTCGTCGAGCGTGACGTCGTCCATCTTGCCGACCGAGTGGAGGCCGACCGCCTCGAACAGGTCCTGCACGACGATGTCGCGGCCCTTGTAGCGGCCGGGGAGGATGGTGCCGCCATAGATGAAGATCGACGGCACGTTGAGGCGGATCATCGACATCATCATGCCGGGCAGGCTCTTGTCGCAGCCGGCCATGGCGACCAGCGCGTCATAGCTGTGGCCGCGCATGGTGAGTTCGACGGAGTCGGCGATCACGTCACGGGAGGCCAGCGACGACTTCATGCCGTCGTGACCCATGGCCATTCCGTCGGTGACGGTGATGGTGCAGAATTCGCGCGGGGTGCCGTGCGCCGCCGCAACGCCCTTCTTGACGGCCTGCGCCTGGCGCTGGAGCGAGATGTTGCACGGCGCCGCCTCGTTCCAGGCGGTCGCGACACCAACGAGCGGCTGGTGAATCTGCTGGCTCGTCAGACCCATCGCGTAGAGGTAGGAGCGATGCGGAGCATGCTCCGGACCCTCCGTCACGTGGCGGCTGGGCAGTTTCTTCTTGTCGATAACCCGCGCTTCCATGCTTTCCTCGTAGGCACTCGTGCAACCCAAAGGCGCCCGGTAAAAACGCCGGACTCCCAAGCGTCCTGGCAACGGGTTTCCGTTCGCCGCCAAGGCGCCGTTTTCGACCCCGTGAATACCAGGCTGCTTGCCCCCCTGCGGCAGGTCGCCTGATCGCACTCACCTTCAGTCTCAGTTTATGGCTGAAAGGCGGCGCCAGATGAGCAGTAAACCCAATCGGTTAACTTCTCGCAACACTGTTGCGGAGGCGCCACAAACAGCGGTTGCTCAAATTGCGGGCAGACCGAGATAGACTTGCTTTCGTCGATTCTCTCGTCCCGGAGGCCCATCCCGCCATGATCACCCTGCCCTATCGTTTCATGCTCACCGGCATCGTATTCGCCCTATGCGGGATGGCGCTCGGCATATGGATGGGCACGAACGAGAACTTCACGCTGGCGCCGCTTCACGCGCACATCAACTTGGTCGGCTGGGCTTCGCTGATGCTGTTCGGGCTGTTCTACCGTGGCGCGCCGCAGTCGGCTTCGACGATGGCAGCCAAGATTCACTACTGGGTGGCACTGCTCGGAGCACTCAGTCTAACCATCGGCATCTATGGAACGTTGGCCAATCCGGCAGTCGCGCCGCTCGTCATCCCGGGCTCGCTGCTGACGCTGATCTCGATGCTGATCTTCCTCTGGGTCGTCTGGTCGGCGGCGCGGAAGGGGATGTAGTTTTCCTTCAACCCTGCCCTTGCGGGAGGGTAAAACCGCGAAGCGGTTTTGGGGAGGGGTCGGGCTCTATCAATTCGCGCCGCAACCCCCGCCCGAAACCGGCTTTGCCGGTTTCGACCTCCCCGCAAGGGGGAGGTTGAAGCGGCGTTCCGGACTACCGCTGCCCGTACAAAATCTTCCGCTCCGCTTCCTTTTCCTCGGGCTTGGATTCCGGCGCGGGCGGCGCCTTCAGCGCGATGCCGCGCTGCACGGCCGGCCGCGCCTCGAGGCGGTTGCTCCAGGCGACGACGTTCGGGAATTCGGCGCCATCGACTTCCCGGTTCTGCCAATTGCGGACCCAGCCGAACAAGGCCATGTCGGCGATCGAGTATTCGTCGGCGACGTACTCGCGGCCTTCCAGCCGTGTGTTCAGCACGCGGTAGAGGCGGTGGACCTCGTTGCCGTAGCGGGTGAGCGCGTACGGAATCTTTTCCGGCGCGGCGTTACGGAAGTGGCCGTACTGGCCGAACATCGGGCCGACGCCGCCCATCTGCCACTCCAGCCATTCCAGCACCGCCACGCGCTCGCGCGGATTGCGGCCCAGGAAGCGCCCGAACTTCTCGGCGAGGTAGATCATGATCGCGGCCGACTCGAAGATCGAGATCGGCTTGCCGTCCGGACCCTCGGGATCGACGATCGCCGGGATGCGGTTGTTGGGCGCGATCGCCAGGAACTCGGGCTTGAACTGGTCGCCCTTGCCGATGTTGACGAAGTGGGGGGTGTAGGGCAGGCCGAGCTCTTCGAGCAGGATGGAAATCTTGAAGCCGTTCGGCGTGCCCCAATAGTAGAGGTCGATCGGCTGGGTCTGTTTCGCGGTCACGGGGATCTTTCCGGCGGGAGGATGCGCCCCGGAAAGTAGGCCGGCGAAATAATTTGTCGAGATATCGCTAGTGGATGGCGCCCGGCGCCAGGAGCCGGTTCACCAGTTCCGCCCGGTTGTGGACATCGAGCTTGTCGTAGATCCAGCGGCCGTGGGCGATCGCGGTGTGGCGGCTGATGCCAAGGCGCTCGCCGATCGCCTCGTTCGAGGCGCCGTTAGCGAGCAGCACGCAGACCTCGGACTGCCGGCGGCTGAGGTTCAGATCGCCGACGCGGCGGGTCAGCGCCAGGCGCAGCGGCTCACGATGGGTCACCGCGATGCTGATGCGATCCATCGCCGGGCCCGCCCCCTTCAGCCACTCGGCCCGGAAAAGGAAACCGCCCCACGGGTTGCGATGATAGTGCACCGGCGCGGGCGCCGAGGGATCGTCGCCAAAGACGCGCACCAGGTTGCGGCAGATGCGGACGAGCGGCGGCGGCAGCGTGCCCCAGCGGCTGAAGTCGGTCTGATCCGTCACCACCGGATGGGTGGCGAGATCGAGCAGGCGGCGGCCCTCCAGCGACCACGATACGAGCTTGCCGGTGGCGTCAGCGACGACGACGCCGCTGCGGCCGCTATCGGCGAGCGGCTCGCCGCTTTCGCCGGTGTGGGCCAATGCCTGAACGAAGAACGGCTCAAGCGATGCGAGGCGCCGGCGCTCGGCCTCCAACCACGGCCGCTCCTTCAGACCGCGGTAGAGCGTGAGGCTGCCGACGGCGCGGCCGTTGCCGCCTTCCCGCACCAGCAGGCGCGTGAACCAGTAGATGCGCTGCGGGCGGTAGATGAGATTGTAGAAGTCGCTGCGGTCGAAGGTGGGCTGGTCGACGTCGATGGCGCCCAGCGCATCGGCGTAGTCCTGCACGCCGATCTGGGTGCGCACGTTGTCGGGAAAGGCGCCGCCCAGTTCGCGTCCGCGACGCCCGTGGAATTCGCTGAGGTAGAGCGGCCCCGTCGTCGCCGCTTCCGGATTGTTGGTGTAGCCGCCGGCGAGTTTCTGTTTCCCGTCGAGGAAGAACGCCAGCATCGAGACGCTGGGCAGCAGCCTATTCAATTCGTCGAAGATCGCGGGCATCACGGCCTCGCGGCCGACACCCAGGCAGCAGAGCTGCTTGATGCGCGTTGCGGCTCTGGCGGCGGTCGACCTTCCCATCGGCGCCCTCGCTGCGGCTGAACCCATGGTCGAAAGCGAAACATAGCACGATCGGGGGATGTCTCGAAATTCGCGCTCCGCTATCGCGTGACTTCCGTAACCTGACAGGAGGAAGTCATGTCCCATCGTTTCGTGTACGCGATGTCCGCCGGCGCGGTGCTGGCCTTGTCGTTCGGCGCGGCGCCTGCGTTCGCGGCCGGGCCGGCGCTCAAGCCGCTGACGCTGTCGAAGGAGTGCAGCAAGTATTCCGGCGACGTACCGAGCTTCTGCACGGTGCTCGAGTCTTCGCTGGGCGCGCTGCCCAAGGGGACGAAGGTTCTCTACTACGGGCCGGTCACCAACAATCCGAACTTCTCGACCAACAACGTCGTCCTCGACGACGGCGCCGGCAGCACCGCGGCGGGCAACTGCATCGTCAACTTCACCGCCGGCCCGTCGGGCATGTGCGCGTTCTACGCCGGCAGCGGCAAGCTTGCCGGCTTCCAGGCGGTGGTGAAGGTATCGGTCGATGACAAACAGGTCTGGCACTGGGAAGGCGGCTACCTGCTGGCGCCGGCGACCAACTAGCCTTCCGAGATTCGCCGGCGCGCCGCGGCAGGCGCCGGCGTCGTGCGCGGCGCTGACAAATTGTCGCCCGGCGGTTAGGCTGGCGTGCGTCAATCGTCAGCGCCAATCCATCGGAAGGACCGCATGCGCACGTCACTGCCCGCTATTGCCGCCGTCTTCTTGCTGGTCATGTCGGCCGCATCGGCCGAGGAACCGTATGAAGCCGCGGGTTCGACCGGCGAGCCTCTGCTCGAAGCGACCGAGACCGTCGATGGCGCGACGCTGGCCTATCCGGATGTCGGCGCGCCACGCCTGTTCTCCATCCGCCTCACGATCGAGCCGGGCGGGCGCACGGCGCTTCACCATCATCCGGTGCCGACCTACGTCTACGTCCTCGAGGGCGAGATGGAGCTGCACTACGGCGACGCGGTGAAGACCTTCAAGGCGGGCGAGGCTCTGGTCGAGCCGCTCAACAAGCCGACGCAGGTTTTCAATCGCGGATCGGCGCCGCTGAAGATGCTGGTCGTGCAGATCGAAAGCACCGAGATCGAAGGCGCGGTCGCGGAGCACTAGGCCGGCGCTACGGCTTGCCCGTCTTCACCTGACCGTGGTCGACCAGCCAGGCGACCGACTCCCGCACCGCCTCCAGCGAGGTGTAGCGCGGCTGGTAGTCGAGCAGCCGCGCGGCCTTGGCGATGCTGGCGTTCGGGCTGTGGGCGATGTGCGACCACGTCGCCTCGATGTCGCCGGGGTCGGTCTGGCGCGCCTTCCACTCCTCCCACGGCAGGAACGCCAGGTCGGCCTCGCGCCCGAACCAGTCGGCCATCGCCTCGGCGAAGCCGCGGAGCGTGACCGCCGCCGGCGAGACGACGTGGAAGGATTCGCCGACCGAGGCGCTCCAGTTGGCGATCGCCTTCATGAAAATCTGCGCGACGTCGTCGGCGTGGACGTGGTGCACCGTCTCCATGCCGAGATTGGGGATCGTCAGCTCCTCGCCCCGCGCCAGCGTCGTGAAGACGGCGGCGTTGAAGTTGCCGGCCGGGTTCACCGGCGCCCAGCCGGGACCGACGATGTGGCCGGGGTGGATCAGCGTTGCCGGCAGGTCGCCGCGGCGGGCTTGATCGAGCAGCAGTTCCTCGATCGCAGCCTTCTCGATGCCGTAGGTGCCGAACGGCCTGCGCGGCGTCGCCTCGCTCGTCGGCACCACCGTCGCGTGGCCGTGAACCCAGATCGTGCCGGTGTGCAGAAAATGCCGGACCTTGCCGCGCAGCGCGGTTGCCAGATGCTCGGCGCTGGCGCGGGTGAAGCAGATCATGTCGAGCACGATATCGGGTTTCAGGTCGCGGATACGCGCGCCGAAGGTCCCTGTCCGCTCCTCCGCCTCGCGGTCGGCGACGACGGTGGTCACCTTCTTCCACGCGGCGTGCGGCGAATACGGCGCGCGCTTGCCGCGCGTGACGTTCACGACCTCGAAGCCGGCCTCGACCAGCCGCGGCACCAGATATGTGCCGATGTGGCCGCTGCCGCCGATGATGACGGCGCGGGTCACCGGCCGGGCTTCCTGAGTTCGTAGCGCAGCAGGCCGTCGACGTCGGGCTCGGAGGCCATGAGGACGAAGCCGGCCTTCTGCACCATGGCGAGGCTCGCGACATTCTGCGGCGAGATGCGGCCCTCCAGCACCGCGAAGCGCGCGCCGGGGCCGGCGTGGAACCGCTTGATCGCGTCGGCGCCGATGCCGTGGCCGCGGCGCGAGGGCTCGACTGTCACCGAGACGTAGCCGCGCATGGCGTCGCCCTCGGCCTCGACAACCGCGACCAGGGCGCCGGCGGCGTCGCGGACCGCCCAGGCGCCCGCCTCGCCCATGACGTGGGCCAGCCACAGCGCGTCCGGATTGGAGATGTGACGCGAGGTTTCGCCGTCGGCGAACCACGACGCGTACTCGGCGAGGTCCGCCGGCCGGAAGGGTGAGAAGGTAAGCTCCATCGGCAAAACCCTAGGCAATCCCGCGCACCGGCGCTACCTGAGACGCGGGCGGCCATGCCAGACTGCCGCCGCGATTCGATAGCCTGCCGAGAGACTATGCCCAAGAAGCCGCCGAAATCCCGCCCCGCTGCCAGCCGCGCGCCGAAAAAGACCGGCCGCGCGGGCGACGACCTTTTCGCCGAGGTCGAGAAGGGCATCGGCAAGCTGAAGGTCGTGGCCGAGGCCGCCAAGCGCGAGAAGGCGGTGCCGATGAAGAAGGCGGTCGGCGACGACAGCTACTCGGCCGCCGACATCGAGGTGCTGGAGGGGCTGGAGCCGGTCCGCCGCCGTCCGGGCATGTACATCGGCGGCACCGACGAGAAGGGCCTGCACCACCTCTTCGCCGAGGTCATCGACAACTCGATGGACGAGGCGGTCGCGGGCCATGCGACCTGGATCGAAGTCGAGATGGAGCCGGACGGCTTCGTCACGGTCACCGACAACGGCCGCGGCATTCCCGTCGATCCGCATCCGAAGTTCAAGCCGAAGTCGGCGCTCGAAGTCATCATGACGATGCTGCACTCGGGCGGCAAATTCGACTCCAAGGTCTACGACACCTCGGGCGGCCTGCACGGCGTCGGCGTCTCGGTGGTGAACGCGCTGTCCGAGGTGCTGGAGGTCGAGGTCGCGCTGCGGCGGCGGCTCTACAAGCAGACCTTCGCGCGCGGCGTGCCGACTTCCAAGCTCAAGGACCTCGGCGAAGTCCACAACCGCCGCGGCACGCGCATCCGATTCAAGCCGGACGGGCAGATCTTCAAGGGCGGGCTGAAGTTCGGTCCCGAGCGCCTGTTCAAGATGGCGCGCGCCAAGGCCTATCTTTTCGGCGGCGTCGAAATCCGCTGGTCGGCCCCGGCCGAACTGGTCAAGGGCACCGACGTCCCCGAGAAGGCGACGTTCCATTTCCCCGGCGGCCTCTCCGAATATCTGGCGGCCGAGCTCGCCGGCGAGAAGACGATCGCGCCGATCTTCGCCGGCCGCACCGAGAAGGCATCCGGCCACGGCGCGGTCGAATGGGCGGTGGCGTGGTATCCGGGCGACGGCTTCATCCGCTCGTACGCCAACACGATCCCGACCGGCGAAGGCGGCACGCACGAGACGGGCCTCCGCAACGCGCTGACGCGCGGCCTCAAGGCCTACGCCGAACTCTCCGGCAACAAGCAGGGCGGCATCATCACCGCCGACGACGTGATGACCTCGGCGGCGGCGATGCTGTCGGTATTCATCCGCGAGCCGGAATTCGTCGGGCAGACGAAGGACCGGCTGTCGACGGCGGAGGCGACGCGCGTCGTCGAGAACGCAATGCGCGACCCGTTCGATCATTGGCTTGCGGCCTCGCCCAACGATGCGACGCGGCTGCTCGAATGGGTGGTGGAGCGCGCCGAGGAGCGGCTGCGCCGCCGGCAGGAAAAAGAAATCGGCCGGCAGAACGCCTCGCGCAAGCTCCGCCTGCCCGGCAAGCTCGCCGACTGCTCGTCGACGACGAAGCTGGAAACCGAAATCTTTATCGTCGAGGGCGACAGCGCCGGCGGCTCGGCCAAGCAGGCGCGCAATCGGACGACGCAGGCGATCCTTCCCTTGCGCGGCAAGATCCTCAACGTCGCCAGCGCCGGCCGCGAGAAGCTGACGCAGAACCAGCAGCTCGCCGATCTCCTTCAGGCGCTGGGCGTCTCGACGCGTTCGGCCTTCCGCATCGACGATCTCCGCTATGACCGCGTGATCATCATGACCGACGCCGACGTCGATGGCGCCCACATCGCCTCGCTGCTGATCACCTTCTTCTACCAGGAACTGCCGGAGCTGATCCGCGGCGGCCATCTCTATCTCGCCGTGCCGCCGCTCTACCGGCTGACGCAGGGCGCCAAGACCGTTTACGCGCGCGACGATGCGCACCGCGAGCGGCTGATGAAGACGGAGTTCAAGGGCAACGGCAAGGTCGAGGTCGGCCGCTTCAAGGGCCTCGGCGAGATGATGCCGTCGCAGCTCAAGGAAACGACGATGGACCCGGGCACGCGCACGCTGCTGCGCGTCGCCATCGCCGAGGGCCAGCGGACGCCCGACGCCGTCGATGCCTTGATGGGCAACAAGCCGGAGCTGCGGTTCAAGTTTATTCAGGAGCGCGCGGAGTTCGCGCAGGATCTGGATATCTGAGGCTGGCGACGAGCGTCCGAGCTCGTTGAGGCACACCCCTCCCCAAAACCGCGTTGCGGTTTTGGCCCTCCCACAAGGGGAGGGCTCAAGGGGAGTTTGTTGGAGCGTGATGTTTCAACAAGGATCAACCCTCCCCCTGTGGGAGGGTCAAAACGCCGAAGGCGTTTTGGGGAGGGGTGTCTCTCCTCCCCTCAAGGCGTGCCCCAAACGCCTTCAACATGATCTGGACATCCGCCCCATCGTCCGGGAAGCTAACCGTCCCCGCGGAGGAGGCCACCCATGTCCCTACGTTCCGCCCTCACAATTGTCGCCGTGACCGCGGCAATCGCGCTGTCGCCCCTGCCCGCCTTCGCCGACGCTATCCTCGACGGCCTCAAGACCCTGCCCGGCAATGTCGAGGACGTGCGGGTCGGCGGCACCTGGGATGCCGACGGCAAGAACGGCATCTACCGCGTCATCGTTTCGCGGAGCGGCGGCGACGAGGTGACGGCGCGGCTGTTCATCCAGTGGGTCGCCTACGACGATGCCGGCGGGGCGACCGTTAAGGACACCGTCGAGATCAAGGAGATGGCCGACCTCAAGGCCGATATCGTCGACTTTACGTCCGAATCGGACGCGGACGGCCTCGTGGTGCTGATCCAGACCCTCGATGCGAACGGCAACGCCAACCAGAATTACAAGCTGTTCGTGACCTCGCCGACCCAGCACAAGTTCGGCCCGGCGTCGAATTGACGGCGGTTTCACTGCGACTACAGGTATTTACTGCAATGCGCGGCGGTCATTGACATGACATGGGGAGTGCCTATGTTCCGCCTCGTTAATTCATCGGCCGCAGGCGCTTAGCGCCGGCCGCCCGCCAGCGCCCTCCGGTCGAGCGCGGCAACAGGTACCATCACTCCCGAATGAGCTTTCAGGATCTCGGACTCTCCCCGAAAGTCCTCGCCGCGGTCGAGGCCAGCGGCTACACGTCGCCGACGCCGATCCAGGCGCAGGCCATCCCCCACGTACTGACCCGGCGCGACGTCGTCGGCATCGCGCAGACCGGCACCGGCAAGACGGCGTCGTTCGTGCTGCCGATGCTGACCATGCTGGAGTCGGGCCGGGCGCGGGCGCGCATGCCGCGCACCCTGATCCTCGAGCCGACGCGCGAACTCGCGGCGCAGGTCGAGGAAAACTTCACGCGCTACGGCCGCAACCACAAGCTCACCGTCGCCCTCATCATCGGCGGCGTCTCCTTCGACGACCAGATCAAGAAGCTCGACCGCGGTGCCGATATCCTGATCGCGACGCCGGGCCGCCTGCTCGACCTCTTCGAGCGCGGCAAGATTTTGATGAACGGTGTCGAGATCCTGGTCATCGACGAAGCCGACCGCATGCTCGACATGGGCTTCATCCCGGACATCGAGCGCATCTGCAAGATGCTGCCGCCCTCGCGCCAGACGCTGTTCTTCTCGGCGACCATGCCGCCGGAGATCAAACGGCTTGCCGACGCCTTCCTCAAGGACCCGATCCGCGTCGAGGCCTCCAAGCCAGCGACCGCGGCGGCGACGATCAGCCAGCACATCGTCAACGCGGGCCGCGAGCCGGCCGACAAGCGCGCCGTGCTGCGCGCCCTCATCCGCGGCGCCACCGATTTCAAGAACGCGATCATCTTCTCCAACCGCAAGCGCGACGTCGCCACCCTGCAGCGCTCGCTGGTCAAGCACGGCTTCAACGCCGGCGGCCTGCACGGCGACATGGACCAGCGCTCGCGCACGCAGACGCTGGACGATTTCCGCAAGGGCAAGCTGACGCTGCTCGTCGCCTCCGACGTCGCGGCGCGCGGCCTCGATATTCCGGCGGTCAGCCACGTCTTCAATTTCGACGTGCCGACGCACTCGGAAGACTACATCCACCGCATCGGCCGCACCGGCCGCGCCGGCCTTAAGGGCACCGCGATCACCATTGCGACCTCGCTCGATCGCAAGTACGTCGCCGGCATCGAGAAGATGATCGGCATGCCGATCCCGCCGATGGAAGTCGAGGCCGACGCCGAGCGCGCCGTCTCGATCAACCTCGGCCGCAGCGAGCGCGACGAAAGCAGCGAGGGCGAAAGCCGCCGCGGCGGACGTGGGCGCCGCGGTGGACGCGGCGATCGCCACGAGGCTCCGCGCGGCGAGCGGCCTGCCGCTCCCGTTCAGGCGGAACGTCCGCCGCCGGTTCAGGCGGAGCGTCCTGCTCCGGTTCAAGCCGAACGTGCTGCCCCGGTCGAGGCGCCCGCCCCGGCAGCGCGGCGCGAGGAAGCGCCGCGCCATGAGCCGCGGCCGCAGCAGGAACATCGCCGCGAGGAACATCGCGGCCCGCGCAACCACGACCAGCCGCGCCGCGACGACCAGCGCCGCGACAACAACCGGCGCGATCGCGACGACGGCCCGCCGGTGGTGGGCCTCGGCGATCACATGCCGGATTTCCTCCGCCGGCCGGTGAAGCTGCCGACCGAGACGGAATAAGCTCAGTCGAATACGGGATCTCAGCGGCGCTTCGGCGCCGCTTTTGGTTTGGGCTTGGCGGATTTCGCGGCGGCCGGTTTCTTTCGTGCTGCCGGCTTCTTCTTCGCCTTCTCCGCGTTGTGCCGCTTCGCTATCGCGAAAGCCTCGCGCGCCCACTCGGCAAATTCGTCCGGCTCGTCGAACAGCCGCTCCGGCACCTGCCAGTACGGCATCGTCGTCATGGTCTTGCCGCGCATGTGCGGCTGCCATTGTGGCGCGCCCTCGGCCTTGTGCCGTGCTACCGCCGCATCGTCGGCGCGGAAGTAGAGTACGTCGCCAGCGATCAGCGCAAACATCATGCCGTCCTTCATGATGCCGTAGCCGCTGAACATGCGCTTGAAAGTCACGCCGCGAACCGGCGCGAACAGTTCGGTCAGGTGATCGACGTCGGCCACGGGGACGCCCTTTCAGATCACGAACGGAATGAGCGCCCTTACCGCGCGACGATAGTCCCGGTACTCGTCGCCGAACGTCTCGAGCATCACCCGTTCCTCGATGCTCAGCTTGTAGCAGAAACTGGCAATGGCGATCACGGCGGCGGCGAGCGCACGCCATTCGCCGATGGCGACGGCGGTGCCGATGAAGGCGAGCGTCAGGCCGGTGTAGATCGGGTGGCGGACCAGCCCATACGGTCCGGTACGGATCAGTTCGTGACTGTGCTTCACCGTCACCTGGGCGCTCCAGTTCGTGCCCAGTTGAACACGAGCCCAGATGGTGACGGCGAAACCGGCCGCAGTGATCAGTACGCCGGCCGTTGGTATCCAGATATCGGCGGGAAGAAAGCGCTGGCTCAACGGGCCGAGGTGGCGGTCGAGCAGCAGAAACGCCGCCAGCCATAGCGGGGCGCTGTAGGCGAGGCGCGACTGCCAGCTTTCCTCGCTAGCGGTCGCCTTCACGTTGCCGGCGGCGACCGCCCAATAGGCGAGCCAGCCCAGCCACAGGACCGCGATCGCATACGCGTGCAGGATCGGCATTGGACCTTCCGGAAATTCAGTGCGCGGCTTCCGCGGCGCGTTCCGAGGCCGGCTTCAGCATCACCGACTCGCCGCAGCCGCAGGCCGAGACTTCGTTCGGGTTCTTGAAGGTGAAGCCGGTGCGCAGCTTCGTCGCCTCGAAGTCCATGGTCGCTCCGAGCAGGAACAGCACCGCCTTCGGGTCGACGTAGACGTTGACGCCGTGGTCGGAGACGACGTCGTCGGCCGGGTTCGGTACTTCGACGGGATCGAGCGTGTAGGCCATGCCGGCGCAGCCCGCGTTCTTGACGCCGACACGGACGCCGACGAGCGACTTGTCGTTGCCCTCGACGAGTTCGCGCACGCGCTCGGCGGCGCGCTCGGTCAGCGAGATGACGGAAAGCTTGGGACGGGCCATCGGTTCATTCTCCACGCCGGTTCAAGGCCGGCGTATGCGTTTAAAATAGGCCTTTCGCCTGTAGAAACAAGCGTCTGGCTAGTACCAGTCGAGCGCCACCCGCGCCTCGTCGGACATGCGCGACTGGTCCCAGGCGGGATCGAAAACCATGTTTACCGTGACGTTGCCGACGCCCGGCACCAGGCTGACGGCGTTCTCCACCCAGCCCGGCATCTCGCCGGCGACCGGGCAGCCCGGCGCGGTGAGCGTCATGTCGATGTCGATGTTGCGGCTGTCGTCGATGTCGACGCGGTAGATCAGGCCGAGTTCGTAGATATCGGCCGGGATTTCGGGGTCGTAGACCGTCTTCAGCGCCGCGACGATGTCGCTTGTCAGGCGCTCCAGTTCCTCCGGCGGGATCGCGGTCCCGGTCGGGTGCAACGTCGTCGGCGCCGGGGCGGTTGCCTCGGGCTCGGACGGTGCGGGGGTGGCGGCGGTATCGCTCATCGATTCCATATCTTACGCGAAAAACTCGTGGGCCTTCTGCAGGGCCTCTGCCAGGGCGTCGACCTCTTCGACGGTATTATAGAGCGCGAATGAGGCGCGGCACGTAGCCGTCACGCCATATCGGGCGAGCAGCGGCTGGGCGCAATGCGTGCCGGCCCGGACGGCTATCCCAGCCCGGTCGATGATGGTCGAGACATCGTGCGGGTGGGCGCCGGCCATGTTGAAGGCGACGATGGCGCCCTTCCCCTTGGCATGGCCGTAGATGGTCAGGCTGTTGATGCGCGACAGGCGCTCGTGGGCGTATTCGGCCAGGTGCGCCTCGTGCGCGGCGATCTTCTCGCGGCCGATGCCCTCGATGTATTCCAGCGCGGCGCCGAGGCCGATCGCCTGGACGATGGGGGGCGTGCCGGCCTCGAAGCGATGCGGCGGCTCGGCATAGGTGACGCGCTCGGTCGTAACCTCAGCGATCATCTCGCCGCCGCCCATATAGGGCGGCATTGCCTTCAGCCGGTCGCGCTTGCCGTAGAGCACGCCGATGCCGGTCGGGCCGTAAAGCTTGTGGCCGGTCATCGAATAGAAGTCGCAGTCGATGTCCTGTACGTCGACCGGCAGGTGCACGGCGCCCTGCGCGCCGTCGATCAGGACGGGCACGCCGTGCGCATGGGCGATGCGGCAGATTTCCTTCACCGGCACGACCGTGCCCAGCACATTCGACATGTGCGTGATCGCGACGATCTTGGTGCGCGGCGTCAGCAGCTTCTCGAATTCGTCGATCAGGAATGTGCCGTCGTCGGCGATCGGCGCCCACTTGATGACGGCGCCCTTGCGCTCGCGGTGATAGTTCCACGGCACGATGTTGGAGTGGTGCTCCATGATCGACAGCACGATCTCGTCGCCCTCGCCGATGCCGTCGCGACCGAAGGCGTCGGCGACGAGGTTCATGCCCTCGGTGGCGTTGCGCGTGAAGATGATCTCGTCGGCGTGCTTCGCGTTGATGAAACGGCGCGCCGTCTCGCGCGCCTTCTCGTACGCCTCGGTCGCCGCATTGGAGAGAAAATGCAGGCCGCGGTGGACGTTGGCGTATTCGTCCGTATAGGCGTGCGTGACCGCGTCGATGACGGCCTTGGGCTTCTGAGCGGAGGCGCCATTGTCCAGATAAACCAATGGCTTGCCGTAGACCTGGCGCGACAGGATCGGGAAGTCGCGGCGGATCGCCTCGACGTCGTAGATGCCGGTTGCGGGGGCGTTCATGCCGCCCTCGTGCCGCGCTTGTTGAGCCAGGCGGTGACGGTGCGCTTCAGCGCCGTGCCGATCGCGCCATCGTCCATGGCGTCGATCGCCTCGTCGAGGAACGCCTCGATCAGCAGGCGCTCGGCTTCGGCGCGGGCAACGCCACGCGCCATCAGGTAGAACAGGTGCTCGTCGTCGATGCGGCCCGACGTGGCGCCGTGGCCGCACTGGACGTCGTCGGCGAAAATTTCGAGCTCCGGCTTGGCGTCGAACTCGCCGGAGTCGGAAAGCAGCAGCGCCTTCGACATCATCCTGGCGTCGGTCTTCTGCGCGTCGGGCTCGACGACGATCTTGCCCTGGAAGACGCCCTGCGCCTCGTCGTCGACGGCGCTCTTGACGAGCACGCGCGTGGTGGCGCCGGGCAGCGCGTGGTCGATCAGCAATGTCGTGTCGGCATGCTGGCGACCGCCGATCATGGTCACGCCGTAGATGCCGAGGCGCGTCTGGTTGCCACCGGTGGTCAGGAAAACCTGCGAACGCGACACGGATGCGCCCGCGGTCACCGTCAGATGATCGAAGCGCGCGCCGGCGGCGAGCGACAGCAGCGTCGTGCCGAGGTGCTGCGTCCAGTCGCCTTCGGCCTGCAGCCGCGTCCAGGCGACGGTCGCGCCCTTGCCAACGCTGATCTCGGTGGTGGCGTTCACCTGATGGGCGACCCCGTCGGGGCCGCGGAAGGTCTCTATGACCTTGAGATTGGCACCGGCCCCGATGCGAATGGCGCTGCGGACGGCTGACGCATGCGCCTCGGCGCCCGTCGAAATGTGCAATATTTCCAGTGGCTTATCGATGGCGACGCCGTCGCGTACCGTGACCTCGACGCCGTCTGTCGCGAACATCGCGTTCAGCGCCAGCGCGATGTCACCGGCCGCCATCTCAGGCGTCGCGAACAGTCTTGCGGCGACCTCGCCGTCGGCCTTCATCGCCAATGCGGCGGAGGAAACATCGACGCCGACCGCGGCCAAGCCGGGGCGATCGGAGAGCGCATCGAAGAAATGGCCGTCGACCAGCACGAGGCGGTGGCGCTCGACACCCTCAAGCGGATCGCGCGCCTCGGTCAGCGCCCGATGCGCCGCGGTCTCGGTCGGGCGGCGGGCGGGGAGCGCCGCCTTCTTCATCAGGGCGCGGAGATCGGTGTATTTGTATTCCTCGACGCGGCGATGCGGCAGGCCGGCACGGCGGAATTTGTCGAACGCCGCGGCACGAAATGCGGCGACGCGCTCGCCGCCCGGCAGATCGCCGAGCGTGTCCTCGAACTGGAGACTCAGCGCCTGCTCGGCCTCGGTGCGGATGATGCGCGGTTCGGCGGTCATGGCCTCACGCGGCGGCGCCGGTGAACTCGGCGTAGCCCTTGGCTTCCAGTTCCAGCGCCAGTTCCTTGCCGCCGGTCTTCACGATCTTGCCGGCGGAAAGCACGTGCACGACATCCGGCACGACGTAGTTCAACAAGCGCTGATAGTGCGTGATGACGACGAAGCCGCGCTCGGGCGACTTCAGCATGTTGACGCCGTCGGCGACGACCCGGAGCGCGTCGATGTCGAGGCCGGAGTCGGTCTCGTCCATGACGCAGAGGAACGGCTCCAGAAGCGCCATCTGCATGATTTCGTTGCGTTTTTTCTCGCCGCCCGAGAAGCCGACGTTGAGCGGACGGCGCAGCATCTCCTGCGTGACGTTGAGCTTGTCGGAGACCTCGCGGACCTTGCGGACGAAATCCGGCGTGGAGATTTCGGTCAGCCCGCGCTTCTTGCGCTGCGCATTCAGCGCCGCTTTCAGGAACGTCATGGTCGCGACGCCGGGAATCTCGATCGGATACTGGAAGGCGAGGAAGACGCCCTTGGCGGCGCGCTCGTCGATGTCCATGGCGAGCAGATTCTCGCCCTTGAACAGCACCTCGCCTTCCGTGACGCTGTACGTGTCGCGGCCGGCGAGCACATACGCGAGCGTCGACTTGCCCGAGCCGTTCGGCCCCATGATCGCGTGCACCTCACCCTCGTTCACGGTGAAGTCGATGCCTTTCAGGATCTCGCGATCGTCGATGGAGGCGTGCAGGTTGCGGATTTCAAGCAGCGCGGTCATTTCACTTTTCGCCTTCATGACGGATTTGCGGACATCGTTCCGCCCGACCGCATCGCGCGGTATTCGGCCACGGTGCGCGCCTTGTCGCCCCTGGCGACCGACGCCCACAGGAAACCTCCGGCGCCGACGACCGCGAACAGCACAAACAGGATGACGCCCGCCGCGGGATGGTCGGCGATCATCAGCCAGACGAAGAGCAGCGCGCCGACAAACATCGACGCGACGAAGCCGGCCACCACGAGCCAGCCTTCGCTGCTGACCGGCGACATGCGCGGGTTGCCGACGCCCGTCCTCGACAGGACCGCAAACCAGTAACGGCTGCTCACCCGACGCTCCCCTCGAGCGAGATCGAGATCAGCTTCTGCGCCTCCACCGCGAATTCCATCGGCAGGTGCTGGATGACGTCCTTGACGAAGCCGTTGACGATCAGCGCCACCGCCGCTTCCGGGTCAAGGCCGCGACTGCGCGCATAGAACAACTGGTCGTCGCTGATCTTCGAGGTGGTCGCTTCGTGCTCGAACGTCACGGACGAATTCTTCGCCTCGATGTAGGGAATCGTGTGGGCGCCGCACTTGTCGCCGATGAGCAGCGAGTCGCAGTTGGTATAGTTGCGCGCGCCGGTCGCCTTGCGGTGCGAGGTGACCAGGCCGCGGTAGGTGTTGTTGGAGACGCCGGCGGCGATGCCTTTCGAGATGATGCGGCTTTTGGTGCGCTTGCCGAGGTGGGTCATCTTGGTGCCGCTGTCGATCTGCTGGTGGCCGTTCGACACCGCGATCGAATAGAACTCGCCGACGCTGTCGTCGCCGCGCAGGATCACGCTCGGGTACTTCCAGGTGATGGCCGAGCCGGTCTCGACCTGCGTCCACGAAATCTTGGCACGGTCGCCGCGGGCGTCGCCGCGCTTGGTGACGAAGTTGTAGATGCCGCCCTTGCCGTTGGCGTCGCCCGGATACCAGTTCTGGACGGTCGAATACTTGATCTCGGCGTCTTCCTGCGCGACCAACTCGACCACGGCGGCGTGGAGTTGGTTCTCGTCGCGCATCGGCGCGGTGCAACCTTCAAGATACGAGACGTAGGCGCCCTTCTCGGCGATGATCAGCGTGCGCTCGAACTGGCCGGTGTTCTTCTCGTTGATGCGGAAGTAGGTCGACAGCTCCATCGGGCAGCGCACGCCCTCGGGCACGTAGACGAACGAGCCGTCCGAGAAGACCGCCGAGTTCAGCGTCGCGTAGAAATTATCGGTGACCGGGACGACGGAGCCCAAATACTTCCGCACGATCTCCGGGTATTCGCGGATCGCTTCCGACATCGAGCAGAAGAGGACGCCGGCCTTCTTCAGCTCCTCGCGGAAGGTGGTGACCACGGAGACGGAGTCGAACACCGCATCGACGGCGACGCGCGCGCCTTCGACGCCGGCCAGCACTTCGCGCTCGCGCAGCGGTATGCCGAGCTTCTCGTAGGTCGCGAGCAACTGCGGATCGACCTCGTCGAGGCTCTTCGGCCCCTTGGTGCTCTTCGGCGCCGAGTAATAATAGAGGTTCTGGAAATCGATCCTGGGGTACTTCACCTTCGCCCAGGTAGGCTCGGTCATGGTCAGCCAGCGGCGATAGGCGCCCATGCGCCATTCGAGCATCCACTCGGGCTCGCCCTTCTTGGCCGAGATGAAACGCACCGTGTCTTCCGACAGGCCCTTCGGGGCGCGGTCGGAGGCGATGTCGGTGACGAAGCCATATTTGTACTGATCGACGTCGATCTGGCGGACCTGATCGACCGTCTCGCGAACGGCGGGCATTCCTTCACTCCATCCACTGCGGTTTCAAGGACCGCGGGTCGAGCATTCCGGAGAGGCGGCTCAGGCCGCCTGAATCGTTCCGGGCGCGAGGTGACTTACCACATGGCGCCAGGCAGTTGCGAATGAATCTAAATCAGCCTCCGTCGAGGCCCAGCCTAAGCTAATGCGTATCGCGCATTTTGCTAGGGCCGCCGGCACGTTCATGGCCGCAAGTACATGACTTGGCGAGACTTTTCCCGACGAGCAGGCGGAGCCGGAGGAGACGGCGATCCCCGCCAGATCGAGGGCGATCAGCAGGGTCTCGGCGGGGAGGCCGGGGACGGCGAAACACAGGGTTTGCGGCAGGCGCTCGACGTTCGCGCTGAACACGGTCGCCGAGGGCCCCACCATGGCCGCGAGGCGGTCGCGCCAGACCCTCCATTCCGGCAGCGGGGCGGCAACCTTGGCCGCCGCGCCGAAGCCCGCGACGGCCGCGACGTTTTCCGTCCCGGCGCGCTGGCGCTTCTCCTGGCCGCCGCCGGTCATCAGTGGCGCGAAGCTCCACGCGTCGGTGGCGCGGACGATAGCGCCGGCGCCCTGCGGCCCGCCGATCTTGTGCGCCGACAGCGTCAAGACATCGACGCCGAGCGCCGCAATGTCGACCGGTATGCGACCGGCCGCCTGCACCGCGTCGGTATGAACGGTGGCGTTGTGGGCGTGGGCGACATCGGCGACCCGGCGCACCGGCTGGATGGCGCCGGTCTCGTTGTTGGCGAGCATCACGGAGACCAGTGCGCGCTTGCCCTCGCGGGTGGCGGCGGCGAGCATCGCCTCCAGCGCCGCGAGGTCGACGATGCCCTGGCCATCGACCGGGATCGGCTTCACGGCATCGCGCGCGAAGCGGCCTCCGGCGGTGACCGACGGATGCTCGGTCGCGCCGTGGAACAGGACATCGGCGCGGCGCGGCTTGCCGGCGAAGCTCCAGTCCGGCGTCAGCACCGTGTCGTTCGCTTCCGTGCCGCCGCTGGTGAAGGTGACATAGCGGGCGTCGCCGCCGACCAGCGCCGCGACCTCGGCGCGCGCCTGCTCGACCACCTTCCGCGCCGCCCTGCCCTCACCGTGGACCGACGATGCGTTGCCGGTGGCATCCAGCGCCGCGATCATCGCCGCGCGCGCCTCGGGGCGCAGCGGCGCGGTGGCGTTGTAGTCGAGGTAGGTGCGGCTCATGTTCCGGCCTTCCGGCGCGCCGCGACCAGTCCGGCCATCGCCAACGCTGCCTCGTCGCCGCCGTTGCTCAGCCCGGCAACCACGCCGGCACGATCGCTCTCCGGCCGGTTCTGGCTCACCTTCCATTTGCCTTCGATCCGCGCGATCGCGATCTCGATGCCGACGATGCCGCGGATCTGCGCCTCGATGTAGGCCTCGGGCGCGTCGGCGACATGCCAGCCATGCGCGCGGCGGTCCTCCTGCGACCGCGTCAGCGCCTCGATCTGGGCGCGTAGCCAGTCGCGATCCTCGACGGCGCGAAGGCGCCCGTGGACCTGCACGACGGCATAGTTCCACGTCGGCACGACCTTGCCGGTCTCCGCCTTCGTCGCATACCAGGACGGCGTGATGTAGGCCTCCGGCCCCTGGAACACGACCAGGGCCTCCGTCGCTGGGTCGAAGTTTTGCCACTGCGTATTCGGCCGCGCGACGTGGCCCTGCAGCAGGCCGTCGGAAGCATCGAGGATGAACGGAATATGGTTCGCCTCAAGGCCCCCGGCGCCGCTCGTGACCAGCAGCCCCAGCGGATGGGCGCGGATCAGCGCGTGCTGGACGGCGGGATCGTCCTCCCGGAAATGCGGCGGCTGGTACATGGCGCGGAAATTAGCGCGGCAGCCGGCCAAAGGCGAACCGGCCGGGCAATGCAGCGGCGGCCGGAATGCCGGTTATGCTTGAATTCGACCCCCTCGATCGTGATATGAGGGCCACGGATTGAGCGGTGCCCTGCCGCCGCTGCCCCCAAATTCCGAGGCCCCATGCCCGAAATCATCTTTACCGGCCCTGCCGGACGCCTCGAAGGCCGCTTCCAGCCGGCCAAGAAGAAGAACGGCCCGATCGCGATCATCCTGCATCCGCACCCGCAGTTCGGCGGCACGATGAATAACCAGATCGTCTATCAGCTCTTCTACATGTTCGCGAAGCGCGGGTTCGCCGTGCTCCGGTTCAACTTCCGCGGTGTCGGCCGCAGCCAGGGCGAGTTCGACCACGGCTCGGGCGAGTTGTCCGATGCTGCGGCGGCGCTCGACTGGGTGCAGTCGGTGCATCCGGATGCGCGCAGCTGCTGGGTCGCCGGCTTCTCGTTCGGCGCCTGGATCGGCATGCAGTTGCTGATGCGCCGGCCGGAGATCGAAGGCTTCATCTCGATCGCGCCGCCGGCCAACCTGCACGACTTCACCTTCCTCGCCCCCTGCCCTTCGTCCGGCCTCATCATCCACGGCGACCAGGACAAGGTCGTGCCGCAGAAGGACGTGCAGGCGCTGGTCGACAAGCTGAAGACGCAGAAGGGCATCAAGATCGATCAGCAGATCATCAAGGGCGCCAACCACTTCTTCGAAAGCAACATCGACGAGCTGCTGGAAGACTGCGCCGCCTACGTTGACCGGCGCCTGGCGATGGAAACCGCCGCTTAGCACCTCCTGCTCGTTCCCGCGAAAGCGGGACTCATCGAGACGCTGCGAGCCGTTGGCGGTTGTTGACCCAGATCAAGGGACGTCGGCCGGCGATCCACTAAGCCTCCGCAAACAACAGGCGAGGGCGAACGTGACCGGTCGGTTCGGCTTCTGGGCGGCGCTTGCCGCGTTCATCACCAGCGTGGGCTACGGGATACCGCAACTTCTGCAGGTCGCTGGCGTCCTGCACGACCCGTGGGACCGCATTCTCATATTCGCGCCGTCGCTGGCGCTCGCTCCGTCCTTCGTGCTGACGATGGCGGCCGTGCATGTCGCGGCGCCCGTGCGCCGGCGCGCGTTCAGCCTGTCGGCGCTGGGGCTGGCTGTGATGTATGCGACGCTGGTTTCCTCGGTCTATGTCACGCAGCTCACCGTCGTCATCCCGCACGACATCCGCGGCGACGGCGCCGCGGTCGCGATCTTTGCGTGCTGCGGCCAGGGTCAGTTCACCACCGGCCTCGACCTTCTCGGCTACACGCTGATGTCGCTCTCTACGCTGCTGGCCGCGCCCCTGTTCCGCGGTGCCGAGCGCTGGACCGGCTGGTGGCTTGCCGCCAACGGCATACTGGCGCCGTTCCTGATCGCGCAGGTGGCGTGGCCGTGGCTGATCTGCATCGGCGCGCTGTGGCTGATCACGTTCCCGGTGGCGATGTTCCTGGTGATGCGGTTCTTCGCCCGCACGCCAGAAGCGACGTTCGAGCTCCACGCACCGAACTTCGATGCGCGGCTGACGCTCGACGGCAGCGGCTAGGGCGAAGGCTTCCGGCCGAGCCACGCCCTGATCATCGCGATCAGCTCGCGCGGCGACTGGAACAGCGGGATGCGCGGCGGGGCGGCCGCGGCGTGCTCCATCGCCAGGCCGACTTCCTGGATCTCGTGGGCGGCGTTGACGCGGCGCACGATGATATCGACCGAGCCGACGGTGATGCGGTCGCCGGGCTCGATGTCGCCGGCGAGCTCGCGGCGGAGCAGCGCGCCGACGGTGATGTTCTCGTCGGCCGGCGGCAGCGTCATCGGGTAGGTGCGCGCAATGTCGATCATCTTGATGTCGGGCGTCAGCGCGAACTCGCCGTAGAGGCGCGGGTCATCAGCGCCTGGCGCGCGGCCGGAGAACAGGCGGTCGAGCAGCCCGACATATTCCGGCGTGGTGATGACGTAGATGCGGTCGCCGGCTTCGGGGCGGCCGAAGCGGTGCGGGCGCAGCGTCCGGCCGTTGCGGATGACCAGCGACGGGCGCGCCCAGCGCGGGATACGCTGGCCCTTGGCGACGGCGCTTTCGGGATGGACGACGTAGGCGACGATCTCGTGGTTGGCGCCGCCCGGCAGCTCCAGCTCGATGCGGTCGATCGGGCCGGAACGCTTCGGCACGATCAGGCCGAGGAAACGGGCGACCGGCCCGATGGTCCAGCCCTGGATGAGCAGCGAGGCGAGCACCACGACGAAGGCGACGTTGAACATCAGCCGCCCGTTGGGGAGCGCGGCGATGACTGGGAGCGTCGCGAGCAGGATGGAGACGGCGCCGCGCAAGCCCACCCACGAGATGAACGCCATTTCCTGCCGTGTGAAGCGGAAAGCGACGAGGCACACCCACACCGCCACCGGGCGGGCGACGAGGATGAGGAACGCCGCGAGCGTCAGCGCGCCGACGGCGACGGCCGGAAATTCGGACGGTGTCGCCAGCAGGCCGAGCGTCAGGAACATGGCGATCTGCGCCAGCCAGGTGATGCCCTCCTGGAAGCGCGCCAGCGTCACCGAGTGGCGCATGCGGGCGTTACCGGAGATGAGGCCGGCGATGTAGACGGCGAGGAAGCCGCTGCCCCAGGTCATCGCGGCGACGGCGTAAATGAGCAGCGCCATCGCCAGCACGACGACGGGATAAAGCGCGGTGTCGAACTTCGTCCGGTTGACGATCTGGATGATGGCGTAGCCGCCGATGACGCCGACTATGGCGCCGACGACGCCTTCCAGCAGCAGTTCGCCGATGATCGACACGCCGGCCTCGCTAAAGCCGTGGGCGCTGCCGATCGCGGCGATGAGCGCCAGCGTCAGGAAAATGGCGATCGGGTCGTTCGAGCCGGATTCCACCTCGAGCGTCGAGCGCACGAGGTCGCGGAGCGTGATGCCGCCGACGCGAAGCAGGAAGAAGACCGCCGCCGCGTCGGTCGGCGCGACGATGATGCCGAACAGCAGCCCCTCGCTCCACGTGACGTGGAAGATGGCCTGCGCGGCGAAGCCGACCAGCACGGCCGTGATGACGACGCCCACCGTCGACAGCGCCAGTGCCGGCAGGGCCGCGATCTTCAGCATGGCGAAGCGGGTGATGTACCCGGAATCGAACAGGATGATCGCCAGCGCGATCGAGCCCACGAAATAGGCGGCGCGCAGGTTGTCGAACTGGATGCCGATGCCGTCCTCGCCGGCGAGCAGGCCGACGCCGAGGAAGACAAGCAGCAATGGCGCGCCAAAACGGAGCGAGAGCAGGCTGGTGAAAGCCGCCGCCACGACGAGCGCCGCGCCGATCAGGATCGCGATGTTCATCGTGTCGAGAAGCATGCCGCCTCAGTCACCCTCGTCTGGCTGGGGCGCTCCGCAAATTGGCGCCAGAGTCAAACATGATGATTTGAGACGCGATGTCGAGGATTTCGTGCGGGAATATTTGCCTAAATGAAACGCCGGGCGGCGAGCACGGCGTTGAGGCCGCCGAAAGCGAAGGAATTGGAGATCGCGGTGTCGATCTTCATTTCGCGGGCGGCATTGGGGACGTAGTCGAGATCGCAGGCCGGGTCGGGGCCGAGGTAGCCCATGGTCGGCGGCACGACGCCGTCGCGGATCGCCAGCATCGCCGCCACAAATTCCAGCGCCCCGGCGGCGCCCAGCGCGTGCCCGACCATCGATTTCGTCGAGGAAATCGGGATCTTGGCCGCCCATTCGCCGAGCGATGCCTTCAGCGCCGCCGTCTCGGTCTGGTCGTTGGCCAGCGTCCCGGTGCCGTGGGCGTTGACGTAGGCGAGGTCGGCCGGGGCGAGGCCGGCATCCTTGAGGCAGCCGGTGATGGCGCGGGTCATGCCGCCGACGTCCGGGTTGGTCAGGTCCTCGGCGTCGGCGCTCATGCCGAAGCCGACGACCTCGCCGAGGATCGCGGCGCCGCGGGCCTTCGCCCCTTCCAGGGTTTCCAGCACCAGCATGGCGGCACCCTCACCGATCACCAGGCCCTTGCGGTCGCGCGAGAACGGGCGGCAGGCGTCGTTGGCCATGACGCGGAGTGCCTCCCAGCCTTTCAGCGTGCCGAGCGTGATGCAGGCTTCCGAGCCGCCGGCGACGGCGGCATCGGCCATGCCGGCGCGCACCATCTGATAAGCGAGGCCGATGGCGTGCGTCGCCGAGGCGCAGGCGCTGACGACGCCGAACGACGGGCCGCGAATGCCGACGTACATCGACACTTGGCTCGCCGGAGCGTTGGGCATCAGCTTGGGCACGCTCAGCGGATAGACGCGTGCCGCGTTCTCGCGATAGAGCCGCTTGAAGGAATCGTCGAGCGTATGGGCGCCGCCGATGCCCGTGCCGACGATGCAGGCGGTGCGCTCGGAGAGGCCGCGGTCGAAAGTGAGGCCGGATTGCGCCACCGCCTCGCGCGCCGCCACGACCGCGAATTGCGAGACGCGGTCGAGCGCCGAGATCTCGCGCTCGCTGAAATGGCGGAGCGGATCGAAATCCTTGATCTCCGCGACGACTTCCTTCTGCAGCAACTCGGGCGAAACCGACGTCGGCACGCCAATGCCGCTCCTGCCCGCCTTCAAGGCTTCCCAGTACGTCGCGGCGTCGAGGCCGACCGGCGAAAGCACGCCGAAGCCGGTAACGACGACGCGGTGGGCGCCGTTCACGTCGAGGCGTCCGCCGACTTCGATTCGTCGACCAGCCGCTGGATCGCCTTGACGACGTCGCCGACGGTGGAGAAATCCGTCGTCGCGCTATTGGCGTTGTACGGAATCTGGATGCCGAACTTCTCCTCGAGGTCGAAGATCATCTCGAGCGCGTCGATCGATTCCAGCCCCAGCGCCTGCAGGCTGTCGGTCGACTTGATGCCGGCCCGCCTGTCCTCGGGCACCTTCTTCGCGATGATGGCGATCACGTCAGCCGTTACGTCGGCCATTGTTCTCGGTCTCCCTGCCGTTGCCGTCTTTTGCTAGCCACCCTTGCCCGTCTTTTCCAGAGCTTCCAGCCGCTGCTTGAGGTCGGCGACCTTCGGATACAACGTCCGCAGGCGGCCAATGTTCATGTATCGCTCCAGCGTCGCCGCGTGCGGCGCGGCCGGCAGACCCGAAAACACGGTGCCGGCGGCAACGTTCGAGGCCAGGCCGGCGGCAGCCCCGATGGTGGAATCATCGCCAATGGTGAGGTGGTCGGCGATGCCGGCGCTGGCGCCGATCAGCACGCGGTCGCCGATGGTGACGCTACCGGCGATGCCGACCATGCCGCAGATCAGCGAACTCTCCCCGATGACGACGTTGTGGGCGATCTGCACCTGGTTGTCGATCTTGGTGCCGCGGCCGATTTTCGTATCGCGCAGCGTGCCGCGGTCGATGGTCGTGCCGGCGCCGATCTCGACGTCGTCGGCGATGACGACGGTGGCCAGCGAATGGATGCGGACCGGCGCCGGAATCGGATTGCGCGTGCCGTCCGGGTTGCGGACCGGGATGTAGGAGAAGCCGTCCGACCCGATCACGGTGTTGGCGGCGACGATCACCCGGTCGCCGATCCGGACGCGGTCGCCGATGCGGACGCCGGGATGGATGACGCAGTCGCGCCCGATGACGACGTCGGCGCCGATGGTGGCGCCGGGCAGGACGGCGGAGTTGGCGCCGACGGTGCTGCGCGCACCGACCACGGCGAGGGCGCCGACGCTGGCGCCTTCCGCGATCTTCGCATCGGCGGCGACGGCGGCATGCGGGTCGATGCCCGGCGCGGGGCGCGGGCCGCGGTCGAATAGCCGGGTAAGGATCGCCAGCGCCATGCGCTCGTGGCCGGTATACGCGATCGTCGCTACACCGTCCGGAACCCTGGCGCCGGCCTTAACGATGGCGGCGCCGGCTTTGGTCTCGGCCAGCGCGGGAATCGCGTCGTCGGTGAGCGCCATGGCGAGATCGGCGCGGCCCTCGGCGTCGGCCGGGTGGACGAGGCGCGCGACCTCGAGGGCGCCATCGCCCGTCACCTGCGCCCGCAAAGCCCCTGCAACATCAGCAAGTTTCATCCTCGGCTGATAGCCTACGCCCCCGCCGCTGTCACGGCCTTGCGACGAGGCCGCCGGTGGTCGGCTGTGGAACACCGGTCGTGCCGGGGAAGGTCAGCGGCAGGCCGCGGAGGCTGCGGACGGCCAGGAACGCGAACGCCTCGGCCTCGAGGAAATCGGGCGACCAGCCAAGGTCCGCCGCGCTCGCCACCGGTACGCCGGCTTCGGCGGCGAGGTTGTGCATGAGGACGGGATTGCTGGCGCCGCCGCCGGCAACGACGACGCGGTCGGCGCCGCCCGCCATCACAATGCCTTTCACGATGGTTCGAGAAGTGAAGGCGGCGAGCGTCGCGGCGCCGTCCTCGGTCGAGAGGTCTGCGACCGGCGCGGCGGAGAACGCGTTGCGGTCGAGCGACTTCGGGAACGGCCGCGCGAACCAGGGTGACGCCAGCAGCGCGTCCAGCGCTGCGGCATCGACGCGGCCGGCGGCGGCGAGCGTGCCGCCGGCGTCCATCGCGCGGCCGGTGCGGGCGCGGACGAAATCGTCGATCAGCGCGTTGCCCGGGCCGGTGTCGCCGGCGGCCAGCGAACCGTCAGCGCCGATGCGGGTGATGTTGGCGACGCCGCCGATGTTGACGATCGCCATGCTGCCGGAGAAGCGCGTGCGCACGAACAGCGCGCGGTGATAGACGGGCACCAGCGGCGCGCCCTGCCCGCCGGCGGCAACGTCGTTGGCGCGGAGATCGTGGACGACCGGCACGCCAAGGTGCTTTGCCAGCGCCGGGCCGTCGCCGATCTGCACCGTCATGCCTCGCTCGGGCGCGTGGAACACGGTCTGGCCGTGGAACCCGACCAGCTCGATTTTCATCGCGGGATTCTGGCGCAGCAGCAGTTCGGCTGCCGCGGCGTGGGCGTCTGTAACTATCCGCTCGGCCTTGGCCAGCGCCGGCGGCCGCTCGGCGCGATCGGTCAGCGTTGGCGCCTCGGCCACGGCGGCCCGCAGCGCCGACCGCTCCATGTCGGTGTAGGCGCGGAACAGGCGCGGCCCGAAGGCAGTGATCGACTGGCCGTCGGTCACCAGCACGGCGGCGTCCACCCCGTCCGTCGAGGTGCCGCTCATCATGCCGAGGACCGTCATTGCCGCCATCAGATACCGCCGACGTGAAATTCCCCGGCCGGCCTGCTATCTAGGCGGCCTCTCAGGGATAACGCGGTTATGACGGCATTCAAGTCCGACCTCCTGCGCACGCTTTCCGAGCGCGGCTTCATCCACCAGATATCCGACCCGGAAGGGCTGGACGCGAAGGCCGTTGCCGGGCGCATCACCGGCTACATCGGCTTCGATTGTACGGCGCCCAGCCTGCACGTCGGCAGCCTGGTGCAGATCATGATGCTGCGCTGGATGCAGAAGACCGGCCACCGGCCGATCGCGCTGATGGGCGGCGGCACGACGCGGGTCGGCGATCCTTCCGGCAAGGACGAGGCGCGCAAGCTGCTCTCGCTGGAGGACATCGAGGCCAACAAGGACAGCCTGAAGCAGGTGTTCGCCCGCTTCGTCGATTTCGACAGTGCGCTGATGATCGACAACGCCGAGTGGCTGGCGCCGCTCAACTATATCGACTTCCTGCGCGACGTCGGCCGCTACTTCTCGGTCAACCGCATGCTGGCGATGGATTCGGTCAGGCTCCGGCTGGAGCGCGAGCACGAGCTGTCGTTCCTCGAATTCAACTACATGGTGCTGCAGGCCTACGACTTCACCGAGCTCGCGCGCCGCCACGACTGCATCGTGCAGCTCGGCGGCTCCGACCAGTGGGGCAACATCGTCAACGGCATCGATCTCGGCCGGCGCATGGGCCTGCCGCAGATGTACGCGCTGACGACGCCGCTGATCACGACGTCATCGGGCGCCAAGATGGGCAAGACGGCGGCCGGCGCGATCTGGCTGAACGCCGATCGTTTGTCGCCTTACGAATACTGGCAGTTCTGGCGCAACACCGAAGACGCCGACGTCGCGCGCTTCCTCAGCCTGTTCACCGAATTGCCGCTCGACGAGGTGCGCCGCCTGTCCGAACTGCAGGGAGCCGAGGTCAACGAGGCGAAGAAGGTGCTGGCCAACGAGGCGACCGCCATGCTGCACGGCCGCGATGCCGCCGATGCGGCGGAGCAGACCGCGCGCCGGACCTTCGAGGAAGGCGGCGCCGGTGGCGACCTGCCGACGATCGACGTGCCGCTGACGGAACTCGCCGCCGGCATTCCGGTGCTGGCGCTGTTCGTGCGAGCCGGCCTCGCCGCATCCAACGGCGAGGCGCGCCGCGCCGTCGCCAATAACGCGCTCAGCGTCAACGACGTTCGCGTTACCGACGCGGCGGCGACGGTGAAGGCCGGCGATCTCAACGCCGACGGCGTGGTGAAGCTGTCGCACGGGCGCAAGAAGCACGTGCTCGTGCGCCCGAGCGGCGGCGGCGATTTCGTCTAGGCCGGCGCGCGCGCCCTCAATCGAACCGCCGACTACTGCGACGGGCGCTGGAACTCGAAAATCTTGCGGAAGATGCCGGGCGCCACCGCCGAGAGCGGGTTGAAGAACACCTCCGGCTGCGCGATCGGCCCGGCGACGCGGAAGGTGACGCCGAAGAGGCCCTCGCCCGGCCCACCGAGCGCCAGCCCGATGATCGGGATCTTGGTGAAAAGGTTGTTCAGCGCATAGGCCGGCAGGTAGGTGCCGGTGATATCGACCTGCGCCGCGGCGAGATCGTAGCGGCCGGAGAAGGTCGCGCCGACCGCGTCGCCCGAGAGCAGCGCGTCCTCGACCGCGATGACGTGATCGGTGCGGCGGAAGCGCGCCACCATACGGTCGAAGTGGACCGTCCGCAGGTTGGCGGCCGTCGCCGGCTGGCTGGGATCGGCGGCGATCACCTTGCTCAGCGCCGGCTCGTTGTTGACGTTGAAGCCGCTGATCTCGAGCGTGCCGAGCAGCGGGCCGGAGCGCGCCGCCTTGCCGGTCAGCGCGACCGTGCCGCCATCGACGTGGGTGTAGACGTTGGTGAAGCGCAGCAGCCGGCCGGCGTCGTTGGCGTTGGCCTGAAGCGTCGTGCCGTTCGGCTGCACGGCGAAGCCCAGCGAGATGTCGTCGCCGCCGAGTTTGCCGGCAAAGGTAACCTTCTGCGTTTCGCCGCCGACCGAGACCAGCGTCAGCGCGGCGTTGTCGACTTCCTCCTGGTTGAAGCCGATGAGGCGATCGATGCGCGCGTCGAGCGCGAGATCCGGGAAGCCGCCGGACTGGTCGTTCTTGTCGCGGACGTGGTCCATCATGCCGCGCAGGTCGAAGGAGTCGCCGCGCACCGTCAGCGCGTAGCCGCTCTTGCCGCGCGTCAGCTTCAGCGCGACCGAGTCGCCCGGGTGGAGCGACATGCGCGTGATGTCGGCGGATTGCAGGTTGTAGGTCTCGTCGAGTTTTGCCGAGCCGGCAAAACCGAAGCCGTCGCCGGTCAGCACCACGTTCTGCACGTCGTAGCCGGCGTTGGCCGGCTTGACGTCGAAGGTGAGCGAGGCCGGCACCCCGACGCCCTTGGTCCAGCCGATGCCTGGCAGGATGACGCGGGCGCGGCGGAGGTCGAGGTCGTAGTGCTGGCCGCCGCCGTTCGGCGCGTCGGTGACGAGCGCGCTGATCGTGCCGGACAGCACCTCGTCGAGCCCGACGCCGAAGCGCTTGCGCGCCTCCTCGTCGAGCAGCAGGCGGACGCGGCGGTCGCCGGGCGCGCTGTCGGCGCCGCCCGGGCCCATGGGGAACGACATCGACACGTCGGCGCCGACGCCGTCGATCTTGGCCTTGCCGTAGATGGCGACGTCGTCGGGGGTGACCGTGATGGCGACGTCGGCGGCGCTGACGTTGCGGCCCTCGACCGGCTTCTTGCTGGCGACGTCGTCGGTCTTGACCACGACCTTCCAGTCGACGTCGGCGTCGGTGATGCCGTCGCGGAGCGGCAGGCGGATCGAGACGTTGGCGGTGCCGGTGCCGGAGAGATCGCCCGGCGACAACTTGCGGCGGGCAAGGGCGCGGATCGGATCGGAGTCGGCGACCTCGGCCAGCGCTGCGGCATTGCCGGAAAGCTGAACCTCGATGATGCCGTCGGCCGGCCGCTTCGCCGTGTTGGGCACGGCGAAGGCGCCGTTGTCGACCGACACGGTGCCGGAGGGCACCTTCACTTCGCCCTTCTCGAGGTCGATGCCGACGGTCGAACCGGAAACCACGATATTGCCGGACGCGTTGACGATCGGCGGCAGCTTGCCGAACGTCGAGAAGGCGGCGCCGGCAAACTGCATGTTGAGCCGCATGGCGTCGTCCGGCAGCACCGGGCGCTTGCCGGTCCACAGCACGCCGGCGGGGATGGATGCCTCGAAGCGGCCCGAGACCAGATGGCCGGCGCTGACGTGCTGCATGACCCAGCGGCGCGCGCCCGGCGCGATCAGCGGCACCCACATCTGCTTCAGCGCGCCGGCGTCCATCGGCGAGAAGGTCGCGGCCATGGCAAGCGACGGCGTGACGCCGGAGAAGCCGAGGCTGCCGGCGGCGGCGACGGCCGCGTCCTGCGCCTGGATGACGGCGTTCTCGATGTTCAGCACCTTGGCGTTCATGTCGACGACGCCGTTGACGGCGATGCGCTGCGCGATCATCGGCGGCTCGCCGGAATCCTCCGGCGCCAGGATCGCGCCCGGCGACTCGAGCTCGAAGCCGTAGCGGCGGTCGGCGGCGTCGCCTTCGGGGAAGACGCGGCCGGTGACGACGCCGCGGCTCTGGCCGAAGTAGAACGTCGACGGATCGAGGATCATCGAGCGGCTGGGGACGTCCCAGTGGACCTTGACCGTCGCCTCGTCGAGCAGCACGGAGTCGCGATCCTCGCCAAAGCGGATCATACCGGCGCCGAAATCGAGGCGGGCGTCGGCATCCTCGACGGCGCCGTTCTTGTCGAAGCGGATGTTGGCGCGGCCGTAGAGCGGGATGTCGGCGGTGAGCAGCGAGTCGTCGTCGCCCAGCGTCGGGAAGATGTCGGCGATGGTGAGCTGGGAGAAGACCGCCGACATGACGTGGCTGCCTGAGCTCGCATCGACGGCGCGGTCGATGGTCGCCGTCCAGCGGCCGCCGTATCCGGAGGTGGCCAGCGTTACGTTCAGCGCCGCGGTCGTCTTGTCGAGGGCGACGTTGAGGTCGGTGCCGGGGAACCGGCGCTCCTGCCCGTTGGCGGACAGGTTGACGGTGCCGTTGACGACGGCGAAGCGCTCGAAGCCGGCGTTGATGGCGCCTTCGAGTTGCGGTTCGATGCCGCGATCCATGAGGTAGAGGGCGGCGAGCAGATCGGGGAAGCCGCCGTCGGCGGCGTCGATCTCGGCCGGCGACGGCGTCGGCGCGGCGGTCGCCGGCCGCTGCGGCGCCGGCGTATCCGCCGTGCCGAGGTAGATCGAGCCCTCGGCGCCGCGCGCGAACGAAATCTCGGGGCTCGACAGTTCGACCTGCTTCACCTCGACGCGCAGTCCGATCAGCGCGTACGGATCGATGGCGAAGCGGGTCGAGGGAACGTGCGCGACCACCGACTTGTTGGCATCCTTGACGTCGATGTCGTCGACGCGAACGGTCAGCCCGAGCACGGGATCGAGGTCGACGACGGCGCGGCCGACCGAAACGTCGTAGGCCGATCCGAGGTTCTGGCGGATGATCGAGGCGACGCGCTCGCGCACGATGCCGAATTCGGTCGGGCCGGTGAGCAGGATCAGCGTCCCGCCGAGCGCGGCGATGACCAGCACGAGGAGAACGATCAGCGCAACGCGCACCGCCAGGCGCGCGCGCGGCGGCCGCTGGCGCAGCGGACGGCTGGCCTGCTCGGAGGGATGCTGATTAAGGCGCAGATTCAGGTTTATGACGCCCTCGCCGGCGGTTCCCTCACGCGGACTCGACGCCCGATCACGTCGCCCTGCCCTTCATAATCAGGAACCGGGGCCAAGGCGAGGGGCGGCTGGCGTCGCCATGGCCGCAGTGACACAGTCGCAGCAGCGCACGAAAAGACGAGGACATCATGACGACGGCGACCAAGGCGAAACTCGCCCCGGATTTCGATCTCGAAACCGACGGCGGCGGCCGGATCAAGCTCTCCGCCCTCAAGGGGAAGAAGGTCGTCCTCTACTTCTATCCCAAGGACGACACGACCGGCTGCACGCTGGAAGCGATCGATTTCACCAAGTCCGCCAAGGCCTTCGCCAAGGCGGGCGCGGTCGTCATCGGCGTCTCGCCCGATACCGTGAAGGCGCACGACAAATTCAAAGCGAAACACTCCTTGGGAATCACCCTCGCCGCCGACCCCGAGAAACAGGCCATCGAGGCCTATGGCCTGTGGGTCGAAAAATCGATGTACGGGCGGAAATACATGGGCGTGGAGCGGGCGACCTTCCTCATCGGACCGGACCGCCGGATCGTCCAGGAATGGCGCAAAGTGAAGGTTCCCGGCCATGTCGAGGCGGTTCTGGCAGCCGCCGAGGCCCTCTGAACCCCGCAGAAATGCTGATCCGTTAGGGATTGTTAACCTTAACCGGGTCTAATCGCCTCATCGGTTTCTTGCGAAGCGCAACAATCGGTGAGAGTGCGTAATGGCTGCCGGAATTCCCTTCTCGCATTCCTTCGCCCGTCGTAAGCCGCCTCATCGCATCATTATCGCCCAGGGCGAGAATGTGCGGAGCTTCACGATACGGCCGTGGCTTATCGCCGTCGTGGGCGGCACCGCGCTGGTGTTCGGGCTCCTGTATCTCGCCGCCACCGGCTACCTGGTCTTCCGCGACGATCTGCTTGCCGCCTCGATCGCCTCGAAGGGGCGGATGCAGCACGCCTACGAGGACCGAATCGCATCGCTCAGGGCCGACATCGATCGGCTGACCAGCCGCCAGCTCCTCAACCAGGAAGCCGTCGAGGCCGAGATGGACCGCCTCTCCGGCCGCCAGGCGGCGCTCGACGCGCGCCAGGACTCGATCGCCGGCCTCAGCCAGGCGGCGAAGCGCGCCGGCATCGACCCGACCGACATTCCAGCGCCGGCCGCCGCCGACGCCACGCCGGACGACCCGCAGGACGACGAATTGAACGGCCCGGCCGATTCGGAAGTCGACAAGGACCAGACCACCGGCAGCATCGCGCCGGTGCAGGCCGGCGTGCTGCCGCTGGCCTTCGCGGGCCTGCGCTCCGGCGATCAGCCCGACGTCGCCGCCAAAAGCCCGCAGGCGCAACTGGCCGCGGTCGATGCATCGCTCGATGCGCTCGCCAAGGACCAGGTCGCCTACGTCGATACGATCGCGTCGCGCGTGTCGCAGCACACCGACAAGATCGCCAACATCCTCAAGGGCCTCGGCCAGCGGGTGCCGCCGTCGCGCGCCGCCACCGAGGATGGCGTCGGCGGGCCGCTCGTCGAGATCGACGAAGACGCCGATCCCGACACCTTCCGTTCCAGCGTCGATCTGATATCTGGCGAGATCGAGCGCTTCGGCGCGGTTCGCCGTATCGTCGGGCAGCTCCCCCTCACCCGCCCGATGAGTTCGCCGATCACCAGCGGCTACGGCGCGCGCCTCGATCCGTTCCTCGGGCGCCCGGCGATGCATACCGGCGTCGATTTCCGCGCGCCCTCCGGCTTCCCGGCGCGCGCCACCGCCGGCGGCACGGTCATCACCGCCGAGTACAGCGGCGGCTACGGCAACATGGTCGAGATCGACCACGGCAACGGCATCACGACCCGCTACGGCCACCTGTCGGAGATCGACGTCGTCGTCGGCCAGGTCGTCGCGAAGGACGCGATCATCGGACACACCGGTTCCACGGGGCGCTCCACCGGCCCGCACCTCCACTACGAGGTGCGGGTCGACGGGGCTGCCATCGACCCGATGATCTGGATAAAGGCCGGCAAGGAACTGGCGCCGCTGATGGCCGCAGCCGGCGGCACGCCAGGATAAGGCTTAGCCGGCCTTGGTGGCCGCTGCCGCCTTCTCGCGCACGCCCTTCAGCGCGGTCGCCCACGACGTAAGCTGATCGAGCATCAAGTTGACCTGGGCCTTGTGGCTTTCGGCAGGCTTGAACGCCGAGAAATTCTCGAAGTCCGTATAGAGCGACAGCGAGACGTGGGCGCGGACGTCCGCGATCTGCAGCTCGGCCATGACGCCGCGGAGGTGCTCGACCGCGCGGACACCGCCGGTCGTGCCGTAGCTGATGAAGCCGGCCGCCTTGTTGGTCCACTCGTGATAGACGAAATCGATCGCGTTCTTGAGCGAGCCCGAGAAGCTGTGGTTGTACTCCGGGGTCAGGAACACGTACCCGTCCAGCGATGCGACCTTGGCCGACCACTTCTTCGTGTGCTCATGCTCGTACTTGAGCATGGACGGCGGCAGCGGCTCGTCGAGGTTCGGCAGGTTGTAGTCGGCAATATCGACGTACTCGAAACTGACATCGGCGGCCGGACGGGCCTTGGCGATGTCGAGGGCCCATTTGGCGACGGTCTCGCCGCGGGTGTTCGGACGGGTCGTGCCGCTGAAAATTCCGATTTTGAGCATGGTGAGGCGCTGTCCTTGAGGGCGTGGTATAGAAAAGTGTGTGACAGGCGATAAGTGACCGCCTGACGCCGGCCGACAAGGAGGCACCTTTATGAAACCGGGTTCCCTGCACCTCACTGAACCCTGCCGCCGAATCAGCGCCCTTCTGGCGCAGGTCGGCGATAAATGGACCCTGCTCGTGGTGCGCGACCTCAGCAACGGACCGCGCCGCTTCAGCGAAATCCGCCGGGCGCTGGGCTCGATCTCGCAGAAGATGCTGACGACGACGCTGCGGGCGCTGGAACGCAACGGGTTCGTCACCCGCACGGTGTTCCCGACCGTGCCGCCGCGCGTCGACTACGCGCTGACCAGCCTCGGCCGCGACCTGCTGGTCCCGGTGAGTGCGCTCAGCGAATGGGCGCTGAAGAATGCCGAGCGGGTGGAAAGCGCGCAGAAGAAATTTGACGAGACGCGCGCCCCGGCGAAGCCGAGCGCGAAGGTGCGCCGGGCACCGAACGGCAACGGGCTGCACGACAGCGCCAATTAGGTCGCTGCGGCTTCCTCTCTATCTCCGCTCTTCCGGCGAAATCGGGGTTGAGCGAGGAGGAGGAGAAATCCCGTACCTGCCGACAAAGGGGACGAGCGGCAAACTAGGTCGCGGCAGCGGCTTCCGTGTCGGCGCCGATGCGCTGCGCGAGCGAAGCCTCCATGAACGGCAGCAGGTCGCCGTTCAGGACGCGCTGCGGGTCGGTGCTTTCGACGCCGGTGCGGAGATCCTTCACCAACTGGTACGGCTGCAGCACGTAGCTGCGGATCTGGTGGCCCCAGCCGATGTCTGTCTTGGAGGCGGACTCCACCGCCGCCGCCGCCTCGCGCTTCTCGATCTCGAGTTCGTAGAGCCGCGCGCGCAGCATCTTCCAGGCGGTGGCGCGGTTCTTGTGCTGCGAGCGTTCGCTTTGGCAGGCAACGGCGATCCCGGTCGGGATGTGCGTCAGGCGGATCGCGGAGTCGGTGGTATTGACGTGCTGACCGCCCTTGCCCGAGGCGCGGTAGGTATCGACGCGGATGTCCTTCTCGTCGATCTCGATGTTGATGGTGTCGTCGATGACCGGATAGACCCAGACGCTGGCGAACGACGTATGCCGCCGCGCCTGGCTGTCGAACGGCGAGATGCGCACTAGGCGATGGACGCCGGACTCGGTCTTCAGCCAGCCGTAGGCGCTCGGTCCTTTGACCTCCAGCGTCACCGACTTCAGGCCGGCCTCTTCGCCATCGTGATACTCGAGGATCGTGACCTTGTAGCCGTTCTGCTCGGCGAAGCGCGTGTACATGCGCATCAGCATCGCCGCCCAGTCCTGGGACTCGGTGCCGCCGGCGCCGGCGTGGATTTCAAGATAGGCGTCGTTGCCGTCGGCCTCGCCGGACAGCATCGTCTCGATCTGGCGGCGCTCAGCCTCGGCGCGGAGCGCCTTCAGCGTCGCCTCGGCTTCCTCGACGATTGCCGCGTCGCCCTCGGCCTCGCCGAGTTCGATCAGGCCCACCTGATCGGCAACCTCGCGCTCGAATTTCTCCACCGCAGCGATGCCGTCGGAAAGCTGCTGGCGCTCGCGCATCAGCTTCTGCGCCTTCTCCGGCGAATTCCAGAAGTCGGGGCCCTCGACCTGAGCGTTCAGCTCGGCGAGGCGCTGCTTGGCGCGATCCCAGTCAAAGATGCCTCCTCAGCAGGCCGGTCACCTGCTGGATCTCGTCGACGGTTGTCTGGATTTCGGGGCGCATGATCGCGGCTATGTAGGCGGCGGCGGGCGGTGTGTAAACCACCCTCGCCCGCCGCCGCTATGGCTATCGGTCGATGGTCGCCATGGTGCGGTCGTTGTAGCGCTTGCCGGAGACCTTGCCGGGCGCCAGCGCCGCGTCGAGTGCCTGCATGTCGGCGGGCCCCAGCTTGATGTCCGCCGCGGCGACGTTCTCTTCCAGATATTTGCGCCGCTTGGTGCCGGGGATCGGAACGATGTCGTCGCCTTTGTGCAGCACCCAGGCGAGTGCGATCTGGCCGGGCTTCGCGCCCTTGGCCGACGCGATGTCGCGCACGACCTTCGCCGCCGCGACGTTAGCGTCGTAGTTGGCGCCGACGTAACGCGGATCGGTGTGGCGGTGATCGTTCGGCGGATATTCCTCGGCGCGCTTGACCTCGCCGGTCAGGAAGCCGCGGCCGAGCGGCGAGAACGGCACCAGGCCGATGCCCAGTTCGCGCAGCGCCGGGATCACGTCGCCTTCGAGGTTGCGTTCCCACAGCGAGTATTCGCTCTGCACCGCCGACACAGGATGGACGGCGTGGGCGCGGCTGATGTTGGCGACACCGGCCTCGGACAGTCCGAAATAGCGCGCCTTACCTTCCTTTATGAGATCGGCGACCGTGCCGGCGACGTCCTCCATCGGCACCGCCGGATCGACGCGATGCTGGTAGATCAGATCGACGTGATCGGTGGCGAGGCGGCGAAGCGAACCTTCCACGGCGGCGCGGATGGTCGCCGGGCGGCTGTCGCGGTCGGTGCCCTTCTGCTTCCCTGCCTCGAGCCGGAAACCAAACTTGGTGGCGATGGTGACTTCGGCACGGCGGCCCTTGAGCGCGCGGCCGAGCAGCTCCTCGTTGGTGTACGGGCCGTAGACCTCGGCCGTGTCGAGGAAGGTGCAGCCCAGTTCGATGGCGCGATGAAGCGTGGCGATCGATTCACTTTCGTCGGCCGGGCCATAGGACTGGCTCATGCCCATGCAGCCGAGGCCGATCGCCGATACGGTGAGGCCCTGCGACCCCAACTTGCGTTTGCCGAGTGGCATTTTTCTTCTCCGAAGCGTATGCGAGTGCCCGCCCTGTCCCCTGATCTCGCGCCCGCCGCGACCTATATGCAAGCGCCATGAAAACAATCGATGCCGAAGCCGCCGCGCAACTGATGGAAGGCGGAGCGCTGATGGTCGATGTGCGCGAGGCCGGCGAATTCGCGCAGGCGCGCATCCCGGGCTCGGTCAACGTGGCGCTCAGCGAATTCGAGGCGAGCGACATCCCGGCGGCGGAAGGCCAGCCGGTGGTCTTCTTCTGCCAGAGCGGCAACCGCACGCGGGTCCACGCGGCGCGGCTCGCGGCCAGGAACGCCGACGCCTACGTGCTCGGCGGCGGCATCATCGAATGGGCGCAGGCGGGATTGCCGATCGAGACCGGCAGCGATTGAGGGGCGCTCGAATCGCGGGCTGACGGAGCGTGAGGTCGCTAGTGGTCGTACCACCACGCGAAGTTTTCGAGATCCTCGCTCCACTGCGCGGCATGCTTGCCGTGGCAAGTGTTGAAAAGCAGGGCGGCGATAGTGCCTGAGAAGTTCCGGTAGGGCGCGCAAAAGCCGTCCGCCCACGCGCGCCAATTTTCATTCGCCTGTATGAAGGCGGGTCGGTCAGCGACCGGCGCGACTCTAAGTACCCGCTCGTAAGCCTCCGCCATTCTTTGCCCCCAAGCCAGGCGCGCGAGCCCGGAGCAAAAATTCAGCTCACGCTGGTTGCCATGCGACGGCATGTCATCGGCGCAGCCATCGATTGTTTGCTTCCAGCATCGTTCAGCGGAAGCAGTGGCCGGGAATGCCAGGCACTTGTCGATAATTTCCCTTGCCAAACCGACGCCATTGTTTTCATCCCACGCCTGCGCGGCCGATGGCACGGAAGAGCCGCCAAGCACCGTCGCGACAAGCCCGATCAAGGACAAACCCGCGGCGTACCGTCGGCGCTGGCTCACGAGGCTAGTACAGCCCGCCCGTCCCCGAGATCACGGCGCGGTCCGATTCCGGCGCCACCGTCAGCGGGCGGCCCATCGTGTCGGTGTAGCCGATGATGGAATACGTATCCGGCGGCGCGGTGCCCGGCTTGAAGGCTTCCAGGATCGTGCCCGGGTCGCCGGCTTCGGCGCGCAGGCCGGTGTGGCGGTCGATCGGGATGAAGTTCATGCCCGGCGGCACGCGGAACGGGATCGGCGGCTTGTCGGCGAGCGCCTGCTGCATGAATTCGGTGAACACGGGCGCGGCGAGCGAGCCGCCGGTCTCGCCCTCGCCGAGGTTCCTCGGCTTGTCGTAGCCGATGAAGACGCCGGCGACGAGATCGGGCGAATAGCCGACGAACCACGCATCGTTCTGGTCGTTGGTGGTGCCGGTCTTGCCGGCGACCGGCTTGCCGATCGCCTTGGCCGCCGTGCCGGTGCCGCGCGTCACCACGCCTTCCAGCATCGACGTCATCTGGTAGGCGGTCATCGGGTCGAGCACCTGCTCGCTGTTGTCGACGATCTGCGGCTCGTCCTGCCCGTGCCAGCTGTCGGCGTCGCAACCCTCGCAGACGCGATCCTCGTGCTTGAAGATGGTCTGGCCGTAGCGGTTCTGGATGCGGTCGATGAGCGTCGGGCGCACCTCGCGGCCGCCGTTGGCGAACACCGAGTAGCCGGCGGTCATGCGCAGCACGGTCGTCTCGCCGGCGCCGAGCGCCATCGCCAGCACCGGAGAGAGGTTGTCGTAGATGCCGAACCGGCGGCCGTACTCGGCGATCAACGGCATGCCCATGTCCTGCGCCAGGCGCACGGTCATGACGTTGCGCGACAGCTCGATGCCGGTGCGCAGCGTCGATGGGCCGTAGTATTCGCCGGAGTAGTTTTCCGGCCGCCACATGCCCAGCCCATTACCCTGATCGATCTCGATCGGCGCGTCCATGATCACCGACGACGGCGTGTAGCCGTTGTCGAGCGCGGCCGAATAGACGAACGGCTTGAACGAGGAGCCCGGCTGGCGATAGGCCTGCGTGGCGCGGTTGAACTGGCTTTCGGCATAGGAGAAGCCGCCGACCATGGCGAGCACGCGGCCGGTGTGCGGGTCCATCGCGACCAGCGCGCCCTCGACCTGCGGCACCTGGCGAAGATTGTAGGCGCCGGCGGCGCCGTCGGCCGGCGATACGTAGACGACGTCGCCGACGTGGAGCAGATCGCCCATCGCCTTGACGGCGGTGCCCTTCTGGCCGGCCGCCGCCGCGACCAGTTTCCATTTGGTGCCCTTGAACGGGATGACGCCGATGTCGCGGGCGGCGTCGACCTTGGTCGTCCCGGTCGCGAGGTCGGGCCGCAGCCCGATCTGCGCCTGGTCGGGCGACACGTTCAGCACGATGGCGAGGCGCCAGTCGGTGAGGTCGGAAAGCGGCGTCACCGCCGCGACCTTCGGACCCCAGTCGCCCGACATGTCGTCGACGTGCTGCACGGGACCGCGCCAGCCAAGCCCGGTGTCGTAAGCGGTGAGGCCGTCGACCAGCGCCTGCCGCGCCATCACCTGCATGGCGGGGACGAGCGAGGTACGCACCGACAGGCCGCCCTCGTACAGCGTCTTCTCGCCGAACATGGACGAAAGCTGGCGGCGCACTTCCTCGACGAAATAGTCGGCGGCGAAGATCGTCGGGCCGGTGGTGCGCAGCTTGACGCCCAGCGGATCCTTCTTCGCCTTCTCGCCGTCGGCGGCGCTGACGTAGCCGTTCTCGACCATGCGGTCGATCACCCAGTTGCGGCGCTCGAGCGCGCGGTCGGGATACTTGAACGGGTTGTAGTTGTTGGGCCCCTTCGGCAGCGCCGCGAGGTAGGCGGTCTCGGCGAGCGTCAGCTCGTGCACCGACTTGTCGAAGTAGGTGAGCGCGGCGGAGGCGACGCCGTAGGAGCCGAGGCCGAGGAAAATTTCGTTGAGGTAGAGCTCGAGGATCTTGTCCTTCGAGTAGGCCTGCTCGATGCGCAGCGACAGGATCGCTTCCTGCACCTTGCGCTGCCAGGTCTGGTCGAGCGTCAGGAGGAAGTTGCGGGCGACCTGCTGGGTGATGGTCGAGGCGCCGACCAGGCGGTTGCGGTTGCCGGTGAGGTAGCCTTCGCCGTTCTGCAGGAAGGCGCGCGCGATGCCCTGATAATCGAGGCCGGCGTGCTGGTAGAAGTTCTTGTCCTCGGCCGAGATGAAGGCGTTCTTGATCTGGTCGGGGATCGCCTGGATCGGCAGGTAGAGCCGGCGCTCGGTGGCGTACTCGGCGACCAACTGGCCGTCGGCGGCATGGACGCGGGTCATCACCGGCGGCTCGTACTTGGCGAGCACGTCGTAGTTAGGCAGGTCCTGGGTCATCCCCGAGACGTACCAGGCAACAGCACCCGCAGCGGCAAGGAAGAGCACGGCACCGATCCCGAAAAGGTAGCCGATGAGTCGTAGTATCATATCGTGTCCACAAGTCCGGCCGATGGCACCGAAAACCGGCGGAAGTCGGCACTTTCCGACGCAACGCGGTGCCGGCCGATAACCGCGGTTATGCGGCAGCGTTTGTGGAGAAACTAGGGCCGCCGTGGCTCGCGTCGGTAGTAGCGCGGATCGCGTTGTTTTTCAGCAACTATTCTTGCCGGCCCGCGCCTAGTACTTCTTGCTGAGAAAGAGGCCGATCGTGTGGGACCTGTAGGAATAGAGCTGCACGTTCGAGTCGTTCTGTGTGTAGGTGTATTCGATCTTCGGCGCGAAGCCCTTCCATGAAAGATTACGAAAGGTAACCGCGAGGTCGATGCTCAACTGGCCGTCCGCGCGCGGCCGTCCGGTCAGCGGGAAATTGGCGCGGTAGGTCCGCCACTGATACGCCACCTGGGCGCTGCCAAGCATTCCCCATGGCAATTCTTTGTAGAGCTCGATCGACGGCTTGTAGCCGTCATAGCCATTGAATGTCGCGTCCGTATTTGCCCTTGAATAGGCGAAGCCGAGACCGAACGATGAGGACGGTGTCAGGCTCTGGCGATAGCGGATGGCGAAATCAGTTTCGTCGCCACTCAGGCCTGTCAGGTCATCGTAGCCGATCTTCCGCCAGCCTGCCGTGGCGACGACGCCGCCAAAGCGTCCGAGATCGCGGCTGAACGACAATTGTGGGCCGTAGTCCCAATTGTATCCGCGCCAGCCCATCACCGCGCGATCGCCGGCGAGGCCAACGCCGACGCGCCACTTCGGCGCTGTGTACGCGAACTCGGCAAACGCGGAGCCGTACACCTGATCGAACGTCGAGTCGGCGTAGAGATTGCCGCTCGAGCGACCGCCGAAGGTCAAATCCCACTTCGGGCTGAGGTCGAAGCGGTAGGTCCCGGCCACGCCGAAGCTGGCGCCGATGCCGCTTTTGCTTTCGTGGCTCGCTGCGTCGAACGGCACGCCGCCGATGACCACCGTATCGCCGCTAACGCCATTGTTGATGTTGGTGCTTGGGGCGAGCGCGACATATGCATCCAGGGTCCACGGACGCTTCTGGCGTATCGCGTTCAGGTAGCTGTCATAGAAACTGCGCTGCTGCGCGTCGGTACTCGAGTCCGCCAAACGCTGGAAATTGAATGAGGCGCCTTCGGTGTCGCCCATCCGAAGGAGAGTGTCGGCGAGTTCGCCACGCACACGCGTCAGATTTGGGTTGCGGGAGAGTATCGCGCGCATCCTCCTGGCCGCCTCGTCGTAGCGACCCTCGACCTTGAGAATGAGCGCATCGACAAAGGCGATTTCCAGCGCGCCGTTTGCAGTACCTGCCGAAGCCTTGGCGACGAAAGCGCGCGCCGCATCGTATCGGCCGCTTTCGATCAGGCTCTTCAGCGTAGAAAAATTATCGGCGTGTGCCGCCGCGAATGGCAGCAGCAAAAACAATGCAAACAGGAGACCCGGGAGCCTCCTGTTCATGGCGCGCGAGAAATTCATAGGGGTCAAATTTCTACGGTGGCAACTGACCGCCGAATACACCCCCGACCTTCGTCGTATCCCGTTGCAGATCGAAAACGCCTGCGGTCTCAACGTAGTTCGGGCCGAAGAATCCGCCCTTGACCTGTCCGGTAGCGGCCTGACCGCCGAGCGTGAAGCTCGAGCCGGTGTAAGTCGCCTTGTCGGAGGACATCGCGCCGTTGAAGGTCACGTCGACCGTTGAGCCCGTGAAGTCGAGCGTGCCTGCGACCGTGCCGTTGCTGAAGTTCGCCGCAATCGACGATGTTCCGCCATAAGCCGAGGTCGTGCTGCTGCCCGCCACCTGCGTTGCGCCGACGGCCGCCCCGGCGTAGGTCAGCGTGCCGGTCGGAACCGGTCCGGAGAGTGCGTTGCCGCCGAAGCCCGCGCCTTCAGTAGCCGAGGTCGCCGAATCCACCGTCACTTCGAGGCCAGCAAAGCTCTGGCCGCTGGCGCTGGCGCCCGCGATCAGAATGCTTTGGTCGCTTATGTTTGTCGGCTTGAACGCGGCGAAGGCGTACCCGGCGTTGCTCGCCACCACACCGGTGGTCGAATTGTAGACGAACGTCTTCGGTCCGGCGATGGCGCCGCCCTGATTTACCGTGACGGTGACGGTGTCGTCGGTGGGGTCGTTGGGGGTGTTGTTCAGGTTGCGATTGATCAGCGCGGCTCGATCGGGATCGGTCGTCGCATTGCTGAATGAAGTTACCGCGCCGGTTCCCGCATTGAGGGCCGTTGTCGCCACCAGCACTCGAGCGTTTCCGGCGAAGCCGCCTCCGCCGGGGCTGCAGCCGGCGAGTACCAGGGTGCACACGCTGGCTCCCGCTGCCAGTATTCCATAAGAAATTTTCACGTTGACCCTCCTGTTGATCGGTCGCCGTTCGTTCGACCTCTGCCGCCGCCGGCCTGTTGGACGGGGCGCAAAATCAGCGTTCGCCGCGCGGGATGGCCGCGCGCCGTTGCAAGGCTCAAGTCGCACTGAAGAAAGTGACGCCCGCGCCCCGCCGGCCTGGTTGTCCCTGGCCGGAGAACAACTCTAGGACGCTGTTTCTCTTTTGGTCAACTTGGGGGTGTGGAAAAATTAGACATGCGATACGGCTGCAGGCGTCCGCAACCCTTTGCCAAGCAGAGGTCGAACGGACCGACCGCGTCGAGCATAGGCAAACAAAATCAGATGGTTGCCGATGACCACCGTCAGCGGCGAATTAAACTCCTCACGCCAGCCAATGGCGCAGAGAAGGTACAACCGACCGGCGAACGGACATTATTGCTACTGAGAGTTGCCGCGCGGCAACAGGCCAGCCTACGGCTTGGCGCTGGCCGCCGCCGTCGCCTTGCCGAAATACGCGTCGATCGCGCCGACCATCGCGTCGCCGACCTTCCCCTGCCACTCCGCCGAGGCCAACTGCTTCTCGTCCTCGGGGTTGGTCAGGTAGCCCAGTTCCAGCAGCGCCGACGGCACGTCCGGGGCCTCCAGCACCTTGAAGCTCGCCTGCTGGTGCGGAACCTTGAACATGCGTGTCGCGGTGCCGAGATTTTTCACCAGCGCCTGGGCGAAGGCGATGCCGAAGTTGTGGGTCTCGCGCCGCGTCAGGTCGAACAGGATGTCCTTCACCTGATCGGAATCTTGCTGGTCGATGTCGATGCCGGCCAGCGCATCGGACTGGTTTTCCGATGTCGCCAGATCCGCGGCCATCTTGTCGGAGGCTTCGTCGGAGACCGTGTAGACGATAGCGCCGCGCACCGAATTTCCCGGGAACGAGTTGGCGTGGATCGAGACGAACAGCGCGGCGTGCTGGTCGCGGGCGATCTGCACGCGTTCGCCGAGCGCAATGAACGAGTCGTCGCGGCGGGTGTAGGCGACGCGGTAGCGCCCGGTCGCGACCAGCTTGTCGCCCAGCACCTTGGCGAAGGCGAGCACCACGTCCTTCTCCTGCGTGCCGTTCGAGCCGCGGGCGCCGAAGTCAATGCCGCCGTGGCCGGGGTCGAGGACGACCAGCGGCAGGTCGGCGGCACCTTCGGTCTGGCTGTCATCGGTCTTGGCCAGCGCCACCTCGTGGCTGTCGCGATAGGCCTTGGCCGCGTCGGCGAATTTTTCCTTGGTCGTCGGCGTCACCTCGATGACCAGGCGGGCCGGTTGGCCGTTCGCGGCCGGCACCGTGAACTGCTTGTCGATCGACACCGGACCGGTGACGTCGATGACGATGCGCGACTTGCCCTTGGAGATGAAGCCGTAGCGGAAGGCGGAGACCAGTCCCCTGCCCGTCGTGCCGGCCATCTCGGGCAGCACGAAATGGACCTCGGGCAGGTCGACGACGATGCGGTAGGGATCGGCCAGCGCGAAGACGGCGGCGTCGATCGGCGCCGATATGTCCGCCACGAACCGAACCTTGCTGTCGTCGCCGACGACGCGGGCGTCCAGAACATAGGGGACAGCCGCCGGCGCGGCTTCCTCGGCAAGGGCCGGACGGAGCGGCGACAGGGCGACCAACAGGGCTGGCAAAAGCCACCCGAGGGCGGGAAACACAGTCATTCAGCCTCGTTCACGGACGTCGCCCCTGATCGTCCGAGGGCGCATCAATGCCCGCCCTGTTTAGAGGATGCCGGCCGATTGGTTAACCGCTTATTGCCGTGCGGCAAGTCCATCCACGACCTTGCAAAGACTCGGCCCCGCCCCTACAACAAACTTACGGAATTCATCTTTGTCCGTGAGACTTTCCCGTGGTCTGGGCTGCCTTCCCAAGGGTGGCTTGAGTTGCCGCAGAGGAAGGGGGCCAAGGTGTAACGGGCGGTTCTGCCGTGATCATGCGCTGGAATACGGCGCGGTAACCGGAGTGCCCACCCCGATGTCCGCCGGTGTTGCGTCCCTGCGCAAGGGGTCGCTGCCGAATGGCCGGAGCTTGTATCCGCCCCGGCCGGTCACGACATGAAAGCCACGGCGCACAATGCACCGACATACGCCACCCTCCCACGCGACCACCGCCCCGGCGTTTTCCGCCGGCGGGAAGGTGTCGCTGGTGGCAAGCGGTGCCCGCGCCCCCATCCATCACAGACAAGCCGGTCCCTCCCGTGGTGTCGCGTTGCGGGCGCATAGCGCTCGACGGCGGCTAAGTGGGCGCGGCCGTGGAGATTTGGTTCCATGCCCAACAAGATGCTCGTCGATGCCGCCCACCCCGAGGAGACGCGCGTCGTCGTCCTCCGCGGCAGTCGCGTCGAGGAATTCGATTTCGAGTCCGCCAGCCGGAAACAGCTTCGCGGCAATATCTATCTAGCCAAGGTTACGCGGGTCGAGCCGTCGCTGCAGGCGGCGTTCGTCGATTACGGCGGGAACCGTCACGGCTTCCTCGCCTTCTCCGAAATTCATCCGGACTACTACCAGATCCCGGTCGCCGACCGGCAGGCGCTGATCGAGGCGGAGGAAGCCGAGATCGCGGAGGCCGAAGCACGTTCGGCTGAGCGCGAACGCGGCGGCCGCGGGCGCAACCGCGGACGGCGCAACGGCGGCGACGCCGCGGCGGCCGACGCCGGCGAAGGTGCATCGGTCAGCGAGTCGCCGGCCGACGATGCCGGCGACGAGAAGCCGACCGAGATCAACGGCGAGGGCCAGGCCGACGGCGATCGCGAGCACGACGACCACGACCATCAGCACGATCACGACGGCCACGATCACGAGCATCACGACCACGAGCACGCCGTGGCTGCGTCAAGCGAGGCCAGCGCCGGCGAAGCGTCGAACGAGTCGAACGGCAACGGCCGCGACGACGGCGACCATGTCGTCAGCGACGACGTCGTGGAATCGGTCGGCGCCGAGGATGCGCTGGAGGAACTGCCGGAGCGCCGCCGTCCGCGCGCCCGCCAGTACAAGATCCAGGAAGTGATCAAGCGCCGGCAGGTTCTGCTGGTGCAGGTCGTCAAGGAAGAGCGCGGCAACAAGGGCGCGGCGCTGACCACCTATCTGTCGCTCGCTGGCCGCTATTCGGTGCTCATGCCGAACACGGCGCGCGGCGGCGGCATCAGCCGCAAGATCACGTCGATCACCGACCGCAAGCGTCTGAAGCAGGTCGTGTCCGACCTCGAGGTGCCGCCCGGCATGGGCGTGATCCTGCGCACCGCGGGCGCCTCGCGCACGCGCGCCGAGGTCAAGCGCGACTTCGAGTATCTGCTGCGCCTCTGGGAAACCGTGCGCGAGCTGACGCTGAAGTCGACGGCGCCGACGCTGGTCTACGAGGAAGGCTCGCTGATCAAGCGTTCGATCCGCGATCTCTACAACAAGGATATCGACGAAGTCCTGGTCGCCGGCGACGACGCCTACCGCGAGGCCAAGGACTTCATGCGCATGCTCATGCCGAGCCATGCGAAGAACGTGAAGCCGTACAAGGAAGGCCAGCCGATCTTCGCGCGCTCGGGCATCGAGACGCAGCTCGACGCGATGTTCTCGCCGCAGGTGACGCTGCGCTCCGGCGGCTACATCGTCATCAACCAGACCGAGGCGCTGGTTTCCATCGACGTGAACTCCGGGCGTTCGACCCGCGAGCACAACATCGAGGACACGGCGCTCCAGACGAACCTCGAGGCATCGGAAGAGGTCGCGCGCCAGCTCCGGCTCCGCGATCTCGCCGGCCTCATCGTCATCGACTTCATCGACATGGAAGAGAAGCGGAACAACCGCTCGGTCGAACGCAAGTTGAAGGACGCGCTGAAGAACGACCGCGCCCGCATCCAGGTCGGCCGCATCTCGCATTTCGGCCTGCTCGAAATGTCCCGCCAGCGCATTCGCACCGGCGTGCTCGAGTCGACCACGTCGGTGTGCCCGGTCTGCCAGGGCACGGGCCATGTCCGCGCACCGGCTTCGGTGGCGCTGCATGTGCTGCGCTCGCTGGAGGACCAGCTCCTCAAGGGCGTCACGCACGACCTTATCATCCGCACCAAGACGGTGGTCGCGCTCTACATCCTCAACCAGAAGCGCGCGACGCTGGCCGAACTTGAGCAGCGCTTCGGCCTGACGATCACGGTTTCGGCCGACGAGACGATCGCCAACGGCGCGCACTTCGTCATCGAGCGCGGCGAGCCGGTCGAGGTGCGCGAGCGGCCGACGTTCACGCAGGTGACGCCGGCCTCGATCGAGCCGGACGTCGCCGACGCCATCGAGGTCGAAGGCGAGAGCAACGTCGAGGAGATCGAAGAGGACAACGACGCGCCGCAGGGCGAGCGTGAGTTCATCGGCGAGGATCGCGGCGGCGAGGAGCGCGGCAGCGAAGGCGGCGAAGGCCAGCGGCGCGGACGCCGCCGGCGGCGCGGCCGCGGACGCGGCGGCGAGCGCTTCGAGGGCGGCCAGCGCCCGCAGGGCGAATTCCGCAACGACCAGCCGCGCGAGCCGCGCCCGGAAGGCGACGCCATCGCGGCGGAAGCCGGCGACGGTGAAGCGGTGCACAGCGAAGGCGGCGAGCGGCCGTTCAACGGTGGCGGTAACGGCGGTGGCGCGACGGAGCTTGGCCCCGACGGCCTGCCGCGGAAGCGTCGGCGCGGACGTCGCGGTGGTCGCCGCGGTCGGCGCGGCCGCAACGGCGAGGGTGGCGCGCCGGGCGAGAACCGTCCGTTCGACGCCGACCGGCAGAACGGCGAGCACCGTCCGCAGATGGACGCGCGCCCGCCGCGGCAGGATGCTCCGCCGCCCTTCGAACCCAGCGGCAACTTCATCCGCCGCGACACCTTCGAGGACGAGATCGACACCACGCCGACGCTCGACGCGCGGCCGGCCTTCGAGGCGCCGCGGCGCATCGACCTGCCGGAGACCTCGCTGCCGGACGAGATCGACACGACGCCGCAGCCGATCGAACGGCCGAGCGAACTGCGCTCGGAGCAGCCGGCCGAGCCGGCGCCGCCAGCGCCCAAGCCCGAGCCGGAGGTCGAGGACCCCAGCCGGCCGAAGCGCAGCGGCTGGTGGCAGCGCAAGTCGTTCTTCTAGTTTCCGGGCGCCCACGGTTTGACCATCAAACCGTGGGCGTTCTTTCAAATGGGGCGCGACAAATGCCGCGTCCCCCCTCCCTTGGACACCGACACCCTGATCGGCTAGTCAGAGTCCCCATGAAGCAGTTTCTCCTGCAGTTCTTCACGTGGTGGAACGGCCAGACGCTCGGCACGCGCTTCTACACGTGGCGCAAGGGCAAGCCGGTCGGCACCGACGAGGCCGGCAACCGCTACTACACCGACGGCACGCGGCGCTGGGTTGTCTACAACGGCCCCGTCGAGGCCTCGGCGATTCCGGCCGCCTGGCACGGCTGGATGCACTTCCGGCAGGACAATCCCCCGGGCGACTACGCAACGCGCGAATGGCAGAAGCCACACCAGCCGAACCTTACCGGCACGGCACAGGCCTACCGCCCGCCGGGCTCGATCCTGCGCGCCAAGCCGACAACGCCGGGCGATTCCGACTACGAGCCGTGGACGCCGTAGTTTTGGGCTGAGGCTTTTTCCTAGGGCTCCGATCGTACCGGCGCGTTCCGCGCCGGCGTCAGGCGCGCGCGGCCGGGCCAAGCCTCGCTCGGCGCCGAAGCTGAAACTCAGAGCTACCCTCCTCTCCGCTTTCCCCCGCGAAAGCGGGGCCCCAGGTCCATCACGCAATCGCGGCGCCGGCGTCACGTCACTTCTCGGGTCTTCGCCTGCCCGGGGGAAAGCTGAGGATGGTTGCGACCCGCATCCGGATAGCCAGAGGGTGGTCACGGCCGGCGATGGAGGCAGCGACGGAGCCGCACCCCCTCCGCTTCGCCCGCGAAAGCGGGGCCTAGGCCCCTCGTGCAAACCGTGACATCGGATCAGGCCACTCCACCTGGATCCCCGCCTCCGCGGGGAAAGCGGAGAGTGGGTGCGACCCGCGCCCGATACAGGTGGTCGCGGGCCGGCGATGGAGCCGTGAGCCGCACCCCTCCGCTTCCCCCGCGGAGGCGGGGCCCAGGTCCCTCGTGACACCGGATCAAGCCACTCCACCTAGATCCCCGCTTCCGCGGGGAAAGCGGGGGGGGTGCCGCCGGCGTCCGGATACAGGTGGTCGCGGCCGGCGATGGAGCCGTGAGCCGCACCCCCCGCTTCCCCCGCGGAGGCGGGGGCCCAGGTCCCTCGTGACACCGGATCTCAAGCCACTCCACCTAGATCCCCGCTTCCGCGGGGAAAGCGGGGGGTGCCGCCGGCGTCCGGATACAGGTGGTCGCGGCCGGCGATGGAGCCGTGAGCCGCACCCCTCCGCTTCCCCCGCGGCGGCGGGGGGCCCAGGTCCCTCGTGACACCAGATCAAGCCACTCCACCTGGATCCCCGCTTCCGCGGAGAAAGCGGGGGGTTGCCGCCGGCGTCCGGATACAGGTGGTCGCGGCCGGCGATGGAGCCGTGAGCCGCACCCCTCCGCTTTCCCCGCGGAGGCGGGGGCCCAGGTCCCTCGTGACACCGGATCAAGCCACTCCACCTGGACCCCCGCCTTCGCGGGGGAAGCGGAGGGGGTGCCGCCGGCGTCCGGATACAGGTGGTCGCGGCCGGCGATGCCGCAAGCCGCACCTCCTCCGCTTCCCCCGCGAAAGCGTGGGCCCAGGTCCCTCGTGACACCAGATCAAGCCACTCCACCTGGATCCCCGCTTCCGCGGGGAAAGCGGGGGGTGCCGCCGGCGTCCGGATACAGGTGGTCGCGGCCGGCGATGGAGCCGCAAGCCGCACCTCCTCCGCTTCCCCCGCGAAAGCGGGGGCCCAGGTCCCTCGTGACACCGGATCAAGCCACTCCACCTGGACCCCCGCCTTCGCGGGGGAAGCGGAGGGGGGTGGCCCCCGCGTCAGATCAGAAACAAGGTGGTTTGCGTCCCGCGCCCAGATGAAAAAAGGGAGGCCATTTGGCCTCCCTTTTTATTTCACCCGCCAAGGCGGCTAGCGGCCGCGGCCACCACCGTTGCCACCGTTGCCACCGTTGCTGCCGTTGTTACCACCGCCGTTTTGGCCGCCGCCATTCTGGCCACCGTTCTGCTGGCCCTGCTGCCCGCCGCTCTGGCCCTGCTGGCCCTGCCCTTGCTGGCCCTGCCCGTTCTGGCCTTGGCCATTCTGGCCCTGCTGGCCCTGACTCTGGCCTTGGCCGTTCTGGCCCTGCTGGTTCGGGTTGCCGCCCGAGCTGTTGTCGCCGCGATGGTCGTCGCCGTTGCCATCGTCGTTGCGGCCGGGCGGGTTGCCGTTCGGCGCGTCGTTGCGGTCGCCGGGCTGCGGCTGGTGCTGATCGTCCGGCTGGTCGTGCTGGTCGGGGCGATCGTTTCCGCCACCGTTGCCGTTCCAGTTGCCACCGCCACCGTTGTTGTTGTCGCTCGGCTGCTGCGCGGGCGGCGGGTTCTGATCCGGAGCCGGGCCGGCATCGTCGTGATGCTGTTCCGTCTGCGGCGGCGCGGGATCCTGTGCCGGCGGCGCGTAGCGGTTGTCGTCCGCGGGCGGCGTGGCATCGGCCGGCGGCGCGTCGTGCTGTTCGGCCGGCGGCTGTTGCTGCTGCTGGTCGGCGGGCGGCGTCGCATCGGGCTGCGGCGGCGCGTAGCGGCTATCGTCCGCCGGCGGCGCCTGGTCCTGATCGTGCTGCCGTCCGCCCGGCGGCGTGCGGTCATCATGCGACGGCGGATTGTTGTCGCCGTAGCGCTGATCGTCGTCGCCGTTCCGGTCCTTGCCGTCGCGGCCGCCCGACGACTGGTCGGGCTTGCCGTGCTGGTCCTGCTGCTGATCGTGCTGCGACTGCTGGCCCGGCGGCGTGTGGTCGTCATGCGACGGCGGGTTGTTGTCGCCGTAGCGCTGATCGTCGTCACCGTTCCGGTCCTTGCCGTCGCGGCCGCCCGACGACTGGTCGGGCTTGCCGTGCTGGTCCGGCTGATCGTGCTGCGACTGCTGGCCCGGCGGCGTGCGGTCGTCATGCGACGGCGGGTTGTTGTCGCCGTAGCGCTGATCGTCGCCGCCGTTCCGGTCCTTGCCATCGCGGCCGCCGTTCGGCTTCTGGTCCTGCTGCCAGCCGCCGTTGTCCGACGGGTGCTGGTCGTTCGGGCCGGAGGTGTGCTGGTCAGGACGATCGCGGTGCTGATCGTCGTCCTTCGGGCCGTTGCGGCCGTCATCGCGCGGACCAGCGTTGCGATCGCCGTCCTTGCCCTTCCCATCCGGGCCGTCGCGGTGCTGATCGTTGCCGCCGCTGCGGTCGTCACCCTTCGGGCCGTCGCGATGATCGAACGGACCACTGCTGCGGTCGTCGTCCCTGCCCTTGTCCTTGCCGGAGGGCGGGAAGCCATGATCGCCCTGCTCGCCGCGCGGCTTACGGTCGTCGCGATCCTTGCCGTCTCGGTCCTTGCCCTTGCCGTCGCCGTCGTACTGGTCGCGATGGTCGAACGGCCCCGTGTTGTGATCGTCCTTGTTGCGACCGCGGCGGTCGTCGTCGTCCTTGCCGAACGGCGGGAAGCCGTGCTCGCCCTGCTCGCCACGCGGCTTGCGGTCGTTGCGGTCCTTGCCGTCACGATCCTTGCCGTCGCGGCCCCAATCCTTGCCCTTGTCCTTGCCGCCGCGATCGTCGCCGTATGGCGGGCGGTCGCGGTGGTCGGTGTCGGGCTTGTCGAAACCGTGCTTCCAGTCGCGGCCATGCGGACCGCGCTCGTCGCGATGATCGTCGTCGCGGACGTCGCCACGCGGCTTGTCCTTGCCCTTGCCGTGGAAGTCGAAGGCGACGTGCTGGTCGCGGCCGTCCTTGTCCTTGTGCTTGAACCACGGCCCGCCGTCGTGATCGGGCCTGTCGCCGATGTGCTGCGGCTTGTCGCCGAAGTGGAAGTGGAACGGCTTGTGCTCGCCCTTCCGTCCGGGGCGGACGTCGTGGTCGTGGTCGTGCTCGTGGTCCTTGTCCTTATGCTTGAACCACTTGACGTGCTCGACGTGCGGGAACGGATCGCGGACGTGCTTCGGCTTGTGCGGCCAGTGGATGCCCTTCCACGGATGGTCGTGCTTGACCTCGCAGTGGCGCGGGGGCGGCGGCGGGCACGGATTTTCCTCCGTCGGCGGCGTCGGCTGCTCCGGCGGCGGCGGCGTGGCGCCGCTGTCCTCAACGGGCACCGTCAGCGCGATGTTGCCGCACGTGCCGGTGTGGACGTGGAATTCCTCCATCAGGCCTTCCTGGCTGCGGACGTAGCGGAAGTACCAGTTGAGGTCGCGGTTGCGATCCTCGCGCCCCTTGACGCGGTGAACCATGTCCTCGTCCGGCGGCACGACCGACAGGCCGCAGGCGTCCTGGACCTCGACGCAGGTCTGGCGCCACTTGGCGTACTGCGCCGGGTCGGTCGGGCGGCGCGTGCAGATGCGCGTCTTGCCCTCGAACTGGACGACGCGGGTGGTGCCGTCCCGGCGGTCGACGTCGAAATCGAACTCGGTGCCGCGCACGCCGATGGTCGCGGTCGGCGTGGTGATCGAATAGGCGTCCTTCGGGCTGTTGCCGGTGATGAAGCGGAAGGCGCCGGAGACGGCGTTCAGCGAGATGTCGCGCGCCGTGCCGCTGTCGTTGAAGACGAAGGCGTCGATGACGAGATTGGAGTTGGGCCCGACGACGAGATGGGTGTTGTCGCGGAACTTGATCTGCGCTTCGCCGGAGTTGCCGGTGACGATCTTGTCGCCGGCGTAGACCGGCGCCTCGGCCTGCAGGATCTGCTGGCCCGTCGTTCCGTCAATCTGGGCCGACTGGACGACGGCGAGGACGACCCCGCTCGGCGCTGCCATCGCGGCCGGTGTGCCGCCTCCCACAAGGGTCGCAAACAACAGACCCAGTACCACCCGGCGCAATAGCATCGCGGCATCTCCCGTTCGAAGGCGCCGCATCTCCTAAAGGGAGCGAATTTGGTATCACGCGTTTACGCTTCGCTAACCCTCTTCCTTAGGACTCGGTTAACGACGTTGGCGCGCCGCGGATTTTTCGGGGGGCGTCACTCGGTGCGCGTTGGTGGCAACGGGCGGACGTTGAGACACACCCCCTCCCCAAACCGCCTTTGGCGGTTTGACCTTCCCACAAGGGGAGGGTTCAAAAAGCGGAGTCCGGATTGCGCAGCGAGGATGAGCCCTCCCCTTGTGGGAGGGCCAAAACCGCATCGCGGTTTTGGGGAGGGGTGTCTCTCGGCGAATGGGGTGAAGTTAGGTATGGGAGTCTTGGGGTGAAAAGTCCCTAACCCCTCACCCTTCGTCTCTAGTTCGCTTCGCTCTCAAGAGACGAGGCCCTCTCCCTCAGGGAGAGGTGACCAACCGGCGCCCCTACCCGCGCACGCCGATGGTCGCCGTCGGCGTCGTGATCGAATACGCGTCTTTCGGGCTCTTGCCGGTGATGAAGCGGAAGGCGCCGCTGACCGCGTTGATCGAGATGTTGCGGGCGGTGTCGTTGTCGGAGAAGACGAACGCGTCGATGATCATCATCGAGTTCGGACCGACGACCAGCTTGGTGTCGTCGCGGAACTTGACCTGCGCCTGGCCGGTCGGGCCGGTGATGATGTGGTCGCCGGCGTAGACCGGCGCCTCGATCTCAAGCGTGCGCTTGCCGGTGCTGCCGTCGGCTTCCGACTGCTGCACGACCGCCAAAACCACGCCGCTCGGCTGCGCGAATGCGACGCTGGAAAGGCTTGCCGCGACAAGGGCCGCGGAGAAAACAACAGCCGGAATGGTACGCATGCTCGGTCCCCCGATTCGCCCGCCCACGTCGCGTTCCTGATCAACATTTGTATCATGGGATGCAACCCGAATCCTGCCGATTCTAGTGGCAGGTCGGCAACAGCGGCGCGGAGGTCACTGTAAACGCTTGCTCTCAGACGGTGCCGGTTATCCCCGCTACCCTTCGGATCAAAAATCGGACCCGGCGCAAGGGGATTTTTCGGGAGCGTTCGCGTTGACGGTCCCGTCCGACTCGCCATAGCGTCACTCAAGCGTCATGATTTTGACGCGGGGCGCGTTGGGCCCCGTCCTACCAAAAATAGGTGCGAGTTAGAGCTCGTTGCGGGCGTTTTCGCCACGCTTCGGGATAGGGGCAAGTGCCTCTTTTCCGCTGTGGATTCGGCGAAGGCGGCTAACAACGAGATAGTGGAAATCGTTCCTGGTAACGCTATATTTAGTGTTCGTGCCGATGATAGGCACAAGAGCTGGGGGTTTCAGCCCAGCCAGGGCGGCGGACAGAGTCGGGTACCGGTTAGGTTCAGGACGGGTTTCAGACGGAATCCATAGGGATCAATTTGTTCTTTGCCGGGTGACGGCAGGGATCGCCATTTCGGAAGGTTTTGGGGCAACAATCATGCGGATCGAACGGCGCTACACGAAGGCTGGCCAGTCGGCTTACGACGGCATCGAGTTTCGGACGACCAAGAGCGAGATCAAGAATCCCGACGGGTCGATCGTGTTCAAACTCGAGGGCATCGAAGTGCCCGCGACGTGGAGCCAGGTCGCCGCTGACATCCTCGCCCAGAAGTATTTCCGCAAGGCCGGCGTGCCGACGCGGCTGAAGCGCGTCGAGGAATCGACCGTGCCGTCGTGGCTGTGGCGCTCGGCGCCGGACGACGCGGCGCTGAAGCCGCTGCCGCTGCCCGACCGCACGACCTCGGAACACGATTCGCGGCAGGTATTCGACCGGCTTGCCGGCACCTGGACCTACTGGGGCTGGAAGGGCGGCTACTTCAACACCGAGGACGACGCGCGCGCCTTCTTCGACGAGCTCCGTTACATGCTGGCGACGCAGAAGGCGGCGCCGAATTCCCCGCAGTGGTTCAACACCGGCCTGCACTGGGCCTACGGCATCGACGGCCCGTCGCAGGGCCACTTCTACGTCGACCACCGCACGGGCCGCGTCTCGGCCTCCGAGTCGGCCTACGAGCATCCGCAGCCGCACGCCTGCTTCATCCAGGGCATCGAGGACGACCTCGTCAACGAGGGCGGCATCATGGACCTGTGGGTGCGGGAAGCCCGCCTGTTCAAGTACGGCTCGGGCACCGGCTCCAACTTCTCGCGGCTGCGCGGCGAGGGCGAGAAGCTTTCCGGCGGCGGCAAGTCGTCCGGCCTGATGTCGTTCCTCAAGATCGGCGACCGCGCCGCCGGCGCCATCAAGTCGGGCGGCACGACGCGCCGCGCCGCCAAGATGGTGGTCGTCGACGTCGATCACCCGGACATCGAGAAGTACATCAACTGGAAGGTCCAGGAGGAGCAGAAGGTCGCCGCGCTGGTCACCGGCTCCAAGGTCGTCGCCCAGCACCTCAAGGCGATCATGAAGGCCTGCATCAACTGCGAGGGCCCCGGCGACTCGTGCTTCGACCCGGCGAAGAACCCGGCGCTGAAGCGCGAAGTGCGCGCCGCCAAGAAGGCGCTGGTGCCGCAGAACTACATCCTGCGCGTCATCCAGTTCGCCAAGCAGGGCTACACCGACATCGACTTCCCGATCTACGACACCGACTGGGACTCGGAGGCCTACCTCACCGTCTCCGGCCAGAACTCGAACAACTCGGTGCGCGTCACCGACGAGTTCCTGCAGGCGGTCGAGAGCGGGGGAAAATGGAACCTTAACGGCCGCGTCACCAACAAGGTGACCAAGACGCTCGACGCCCGTGCCCTCTGGGAAGACATCGGCAACGCCGCCTGGCAGTCGGCCGATCCCGGCATCCAGTTCCACACCACGATCAACGACTGGCACACCTGCCCGGAGTCGGGGCCGATCCGCGCCTCCAATCCGTGCTCGGAGTACATGTTCCTCGACGACACGGCGTGCAACCTCGCCTCTATCAATCTGCTGCAGTTCCGCAATGAGGACCGCAGCTTCGACGTCGCCTCGTTCGAGCACGCCTGCCGCCTGTGGACCGTCGTCCTCGAAGTCTCGGTGATGATGGCGCAGTTCCCGTCCTACCGGATCGCGCAGCTTTCCTACGAGTACCGCACGCTCGGCCTCGGCTACGCCAACATCGGCGGCCTCTTGATGTCGAACGGCGTGCCCTACGACTCGAAGGAAGGCCGCGCCATTGCCGCCGCGATCACGGCGCTGATGACCGGCACCTCCTATGCCACCTCGGCCGAGATGGCCGGCGAGCTCGGCGCCTTCCCGGGCTTCGCCAAGAACCGCGACTCGATGCTGCGCGTCATGCGCAATCATCGCCGCGCCGCGCTCGGCCAGTCGTCGGGCTACGAGGGGCTGCACGTCAATCCCGTCCACCTCGATACGGCTTCCTGCCCGGACGTCCGGCTGGTCAGCCACGCGCAGGAGGCTTGGGAGCGCGCCGTCTCGCTCGGCGAGATCCACGGCTACCGCAATGCGCAGGCTTCGGTCATCGCGCCGACCGGCACGATCGGCCTCATCATGGATTGCGACACGACAGGCATCGAGCCGGACTTCGCGCTGGTGAAGTTCAAGAAGCTGGCCGGCGGCGGCTACTTCAAGATCATCAACCGCGCCGTGCCGGAGGCGCTCCGCGCGCTCGGCTACGCCGAGCACCAGATCGCCGAGATCGAAGCCTACGCGGTCGGCCACGGGTCGCTCCGCCAGGCGCCGGCGATCAACCATGCGACACTGCAGGCCAAGGGCTTCACCGAGGCGGCGCTGGCGAAGCTCGAGGCCGGCCTCGCCTCGGCCTTCGACATCAAGTTCGCCTTCAACAAGTGGTCGCTCGGCGAAGACTTCCTGAAGACGATCGGCTTCAGCGATGCCGATCTCAACGACCCGGCGTTCGACCTGCTCGCCCGGCTCGGCTTCTCGAAGAAGGACATCGAGGCGGCGAACCTGCATTGCTGCGGCGCCATGACCCTGGAAGGCGCGCCGCATCTCAAGACCGAGCACTACGCGGTGTTCGATTGCGCCAATCCGTGCGGTCGCCTCGGCAAGCGTTTTCTCTCGGTTGAGAGTCACATCCTGATGATGGCGGCGGCGCAGCCGTTCATCTCGGGTGCGATCTCCAAGACCATCAACATGCCGAACGACGCGACGGTCGAGGATTGCAAGAACGCCTACATGACCTCGTGGAAGCTGGCGCTGAAGGCTAACGCGCTCTACCGCGACGGCTCCAAGCTGTCGCAACCGCTCAACTCGCAGCTCCTCGCCGACGACGAGGAAGATGCCGACGAGGCGGTCGAGCAGTTCATGGCCAAGCCGATGCCGGCGCGCGTCGAGCAGGTCACCGAGCGGATCGTCGAGCGCATCATCGAAAAGGCGGTGCGCGACCGCGAGAAGATGCCGAACCGGCGCAAGGGCTACACGCAGAAGGCCAACGTCGGCGGCCACAAGGTGTATCTGCGCACCGGCGAATACGACGACGGCCGCCTCGGCGAAATCTTCATCGACATGCACAAGGAAGGCTCTGCCTTCCGCGCGATGATGGATAGCTTCGCCATCGCCGTATCAGTCGGCCTGCAGTACGGCGTGCCGCTGGAAGTGTTCGTGGAGGCCTTCACCTTCACGAAGTTCGAGCCGGCCGGCCTCGTGCAGGGCAACGAGACCATCAAGAACGCCACCTCGGTGCTCGACTACATCTTCCGGGAACTGGCGATCTCGTATCTCGACCGGCAGGACCTCGCGCACGTCAACCCGGGCGACATCAGCGCGACCGGGATCGGCGCCGGCGAGAACCAGACCAAGGCGGCGCCGGAAGCCGCGGTCTCGCACGGTCTTGTCCGCGGCCGCCGTCCGCGCCTGGTCGAATCGGGCGCCGACGCCATCGGCCGCGCGCGCGACACCGACGCCCCGCCTCCGGGCGTGGTGACCGCCCGCACCTCCAGCAACGTCACCTCGATCGGGGCGACGGCGCTCAAGCAACGCGAGCAGACCGAGCAGCAGATCCGCGTCGGCCTGGCGGAACTCGCCCCCGCCGCGATCGCGGTGCCCAAGGCAAAAGCGATCGAGGCGCCGCGGGTGGAAGCCAGAGCCGAGACGGCGAAGCCGGCCATCACCGCGAAGGCCGACGGCCCGTCAAAGGCGGAACGCTCCAGCGCAGCACGGCTCGCCGGCTATCAGGGCGATGCTTGCGGCGAGTGCGGGAACTTCACGCTGGTCAGGAACGGGACGTGTCTCAAGTGCGACACGTGCGGCAGCACGACGGGGTGCTCGTAGCGAAACTATCTGAATGAGTGGAGTTGTGTATGACCACGTACACGGTCGCGGACTATGATCGGATCGCCACGGACCTACGACTTCGGCTAGGTTTCGAAGCGCAAATTTTCCTGGATCCATTCGAGGTCCTCGCTGCCTTCAAACAGCGAGGCCTGATCACTGATTTTATTTCGAGATCCGATTCAGAGATGCCGGGTCTAGAGGGTCATTTTGACGTCGAGACAAGGGTCATAAGCTTCCCCGAAACGACATTGATGGGGGCTAAGAGGGGTGATCGACGAGCCATATGGTCGATATTCCACGAGCTTGGCCATGTGATCTTCCGGCCCGCCCGATCCCGCAATCGAAGCAAGGCTCGATCGTTGGTTGAACGAGTCGTACCCGCGATCGTTCGAGACGAGCGGGCGGCTGACAGTTTTGCAGCCGCTTTCGCCGCTCCATATGACCGCTCTGAATATACCCCGCAGACCACTGCGGCTGATATCGCCGCTCGGTTTCGGTTGAACGACCGCGCCGCCACGATACGCCTCGCAGAGCTCGGCGAGATTCATCGGAAGAGGCACCACGTTGAACGGCGGCTTCCATCGACGGCGATTCGCTTTCTAGAAGAAGGCCGTTCCAAGGGACACCACATCACGAGTCTCCCTGCTCGACTGGAAGCTGCGCCCGAGCTTTTCCCTGCGTTTCTCGGACCGCAATGCACCTCGTGTGGCGAGCCGGCCTTATATGACGTCGGCAGCACCCGGGCCCTTTGCGCAAATTGCCGTTCAAATGGGCACCGCTTTCAAGATGGCGACCCTCTCTAGAACTCGAGGGTGGTACTGCGCTGCTTTCGTTTCCACCCCCCAACCTTAACCAAACCCTAAATACACCCCAGAAAAATCATCACAAATTCCGGTTGCAGCCTTATCCGCCCTGCAACATCTGACAGGGTATCCTCCCCGTCATGACATACGTGTTTGGCTCCATCATGGGCGTGTTCGTCGGGTCCGCCTGGGACATCGCGAACAACCACGGCTACTGGATCAACATCCTCGGCCGCGGTGTGCTGCACGCCATCAAGGCCGTCGGGCTGGCGTGAGCCTCGCGCCTCAGGGCGTCGCGGGCGGCGGCAGTTCGCCGCCGATCTCCACTGCCTTCGTTTTCTTGTCGTAGACGCAGATCGCCGCGATGTCGTTGTCGGCGCCCTTCGCCTTGCCGCGGATGAGGGCGAGGCCGTAGCTCGACGAGCCGAACGGATCGACCGTCGCCGCCGGATCGGCGAAGAGGTCGGCCGCCGCCTTCAGGCATTGCTCCGCGACGTCCTTGCGGAAGGCTTCCCACGCGTCGTCCGATGAGGCGCAGGCGGGGCGCGGCGCCGATGAGCGCCAGAGCCGTCACGACGGCGATACTTCCGATCTGTTTCATGCTCGTTCCGTTCCTCCGGCGATGGTAGCCTCGCGCCCCTCGCCCCCTCCCCGGATTCATCCCATGCCCTTTTCCACCTACGAAGTCACGGTGCCCGTCTATCGTGGCCTGATCGCGACCTTCTCGAAGACGCTCGACAAGGCGGTCGCCTATGCCGACGAGAAGGCGTTCGACGTCGCCATCCTCGTCGCGGCGCGGCTTTATCCGGATATGTATTCGCTGGTCGAGCAGGTCTTCGCGTTCACCAACCACATGGTCCGCGGCACGGCGCGGCTCGCCGGCGTTCCGGTGCCGAAATACGAGGGTCGGAGCGAGGGCATCGACGACATCAGGGCGCGCCTTGCGTGGACCCTGGCGCACTTCGACGGTCTCACCGCGCAGCAGTTTGCCGGCGCCCACGAAAAGACGATCGTGTTCCCGGCCGGCGACGAGGAGAAGCGGATGTCGGGTTCCGACTACCTGCTCACCTTCTCGCTGCCGCATACCTATTTTCACGTCACCATGGCTTACGCGATCCTTCGGCATAACGGGCTGCCGCTGAACAAAGACGACTTCATGCCGGCCTGACGAAGGCGCCGGCCACGCCTTGTCCTTGCCTTGAAGTGCGGTCAATATCCACAGGGCGTGAGGCGTGGGAGCCGAGGCATCCCTTTGAGATTCAAGATGAAATCGACCGTGGCCGTTTGCGGCCTATTGCTTCTTGCGGCCGTGAGCGCGGAAGCCGCGCCGGCGCCCGATGCGGTCGCCTCGCTGCTCGCAGCCGCCGTCGCCGCGACCGGCGAGGCGACGCTGACCTACGACGGCGCCACCGCCAGCGGCGACACCATCACGCTCGCCAACGTCAAGGTCGCGACGCCGCGCGGCAGCACGGCGACCGTCCCGGCGCTGGTCATCAGCGGCGCCGCGGAGCGGACCGGCGGCGGCTTCACCGCCACCCATATCGCGTTCGACAACGGCAGCGCGATCAGCCGCGGCGACACCACGACGTGGACCACGGCCGCGGTCGACGACGTCGTCGTGCCCTCGGCCGATGAGGTGAAGGCGCGCGCGCATGTGCGGCCGTTCGCCAAGGCCACGGTCGGCGGCGTCGCGGTCAGCGGCGGCGATTTCGCGGCGCCGATCGCGGTCGCCTCGTTCACCGTCGACGTCGGCCCGATCGCCGACGGCACGCCGACCAACATCCTGTTCAAGGCGGACGGCGTGAAGCTGCCGACCGCGCTCATCGCCAATTCCATGGCCGGCGCCATCGTCACCATGCTCGACTACGACACGGTCGATGCAAGCATCGCGATGGACAGCGCCTACGACACGAAAGCCGACACGGTCACGGTGAACGTCCTGTCGATCGATGCCGCCAATGTCGGCAAGCTGACCTTCACCGGCAAGGCGAGCGGCCTGTCGGTCAAGGGGCTGACCGACCCGGCGAAATCCAAGGAGGCGCGCGCCGCGGCGAAGCTCGATGCGCTCAGCGTGCGGCTCGACAACGCCGGCATCGTCGAGCGCATCCTCGACATGCAGGCGAAGCTGCTCGGCGGCACGCGCGACGACGTGCGCGAGCAGCTCGTCGATGGCGCCCTGCCCTTCGCGCTGTCGTTCGTGAAGAATGTCGCGTTCCGCGACCAGTTCCAGAAGGCGGTCGAGGTCTTCCTCAAGGACCCGCGTTCGCTGACGATCACGTTCGCGCCGGCGCAGCCGGTGCCGCTCGGCGAGGCCATGCGGACGGCCGGCCACGCGCCGACGACGCTGCCCGACCTGCTGTCGCCGTCGGTCGAGGCCAACAACTAGACGGGAAGGCCGGAGCGGAATGCGGCTGGTCAGGATCTGCGCGGCACTGCTCGCGCTGGCTGCCGGCGCGGTGCCGGCGCACGCGGCCGAGCCGGTCGAGGATGCGCTGGTCGCCTGGATCGACGGCATCGACGCCTCGCCCGACTGGCGCGCCAGCTACGGCAGCCTGACCACCGATCCGGTCACCGGCCGCGCCACGCTTAGCGGGCTAAGCATCGCGGCGGAGAAGCCGGGGTTTGCCCTCACCGCGACGCGCGTGACCGTCGATGGCTACACGCCGACGAACGACGGCACGTTCGCGGCGCGCGAGATCGACATCGACGGCGGCCAGCTCGACGCCGGCGTCTACTCGATACGCCTCGACCACGCGGCGATCGAGGCGCCGGCGCTGCCGATCGCCACCGGCTTCGTCTGGGACGATGCGCAACCCTTCGCCTCGGCGGTGCGCGCCTTCGCGCCGCTGCTGCATGCCAGCGCCAACGGCGTCACTGCCGGTACGGTCAACGTCGTCGAGACGATCGGCACCGTCGCGACGTGGAGCACTTACGGCGGCGTCAAGCTCGAGGGACTGCGCGACGGCAAGATCGCGGCGCTCAGCGCGCAGTCGCTGCGCACGGATTCGCCGGGCGTCGACCCGGCCGGGCCGCCGGCCGCGATCCCGCCGCTGGTGTCGATGACCGCGACCGGCGCCGAGACCCGCAACATCGATCTCGACGCGATGTTCGCCGTCTACGACCCGGCGCGGTATGCCGGCGGGGTCGGCGACGGCGTGTGGCGCACGGCCGTCGGCAGCACGGCCTATCGCGACGTCGCGCTCGACATCGGCAACAAGAGCATCGCGGTGACCATCGCCGGCGTCGCGCTCAACACCTTCAGCATGCGGCAGCCGAAGGGCAAGCCGCCGCCCGACTTCGGCGCCGTTCCGCCGGCGTCGGACGCATCGCCACTCAGCCTTATCGTCGACCGCCTCGCCGGCATCGCACCGTTCGGCGTCGGCAGCCTTACGCTGTCGGATCTCGATATCGCGCTGTCCAAAAGCGACAAGCTGCATCTCGGCAAGCTCACGCTCGTCCAGGCTTCGATCGACGCGATCGGCGCGTTTTCGATCGAGGACGCGGAGAGCGGCCTCAGCGGCCAGGGCACCGTCAAGATCGGCAAGCTGGCGTTCGGCGGGCTGACCGTGCCGCCGCTCGCCACGATCTCGGCCGCCATGACGGCGATGCAGAACGGCACCAACATCGACTACAGCGCGCTCGTCCCGCCGATCGGATACGTCGAGCTCGGCGGCATCGACGTGAGCGGCGTGCCGGCGCTGCCGCCGGTGCAGCTCGGCCGCTTTCGCGCCGACGTCGGCAACTACATCGACCATGTGCCGACCTCAGTGTCGGCGTCGCTCGCCGGCGCCGACGTGCCGGCATCGCTCATCCCCGACGCGCGCGCGCAGCAGTTGCTCGCCAGGTACGGCTACGACCGTGTCGTGATCGACGGCGGCGGCAAGCTCGACTGGGCGGCGAACGGCGACGTCACGGTGCGCGACTTCAGCCTCGGGATGAAGGGCGTCGGCACGGTGTCCGGCGAGGCCGATCTCGCCGCCCCGCCGCCGACCGACATGCAGCACATGGCGGCGGTGGCGAAGGCGCCGGAGACCGTGTCGCTGAAGGGCGGCACGGTGTCGTTCAAGGACGATTCGCTGGTCGACAAGGCGATCACGACGCAGGCGACGACGCTGCACCTCGACCCGGTGAAGTTTCGCGAGCAGTTCGCCAAGGGGCTGCCGTTCATGCTGATGCTGCTCGGCAACAAGGACATGCAGGCGCAGCTTTCGGGCGTGCTGCAGACGTTCATCCGCACGCCGGGCACGATCACGGCGCGCGCCGCGCCCGACCAGCCGATGACGATAGCGGCGCTTGTTGAGGCGGCTAAGACGGCGCCGTTCTCGCTGTTCGACCTGCTCAACGTAAGCGTCAGCGGCGTCGCCGGACCGGCGCCTGCGGCTCCTACTACTCCGCCCCCGGCGCCTGTGTCGGTTCCTGCTCCCGCGAATGACATTCGCGGTACTACGCCGGCGAACTAAACCTCGATGTCATCGCGGCATGACGGCGGGGGACGCTACTTCGGCAGATCCAGCCGGATATGCAGCTCGCGCAACTGCTTCGGCGTCACCTCGGACGGAGCCTGCATCATCAGGTCCTCCGCCTTCTGGTTCATCGGGAAGAGCGTCACCTCGCGGAGGTTCTCCTCGCCGCAGAGGAGCATGACGATGCGGTCGATGCCGGGCGCGATGCCGCCGTGGGGCGGCGCGCCGTAGGTCAGCGCGCGCAGCATGCCGCCGAACTTCGATTCCAGCACGTCCGAGCCGTAGCCGGCGATGGCGAAGGCCTTGCGCATGATTTCCGGGATGTGATTGCGGATGGCGCCCGACGACAGCTCGATGCCGTTGCAGACGATGTCGTACTGGATCGCCTTGATGGCGAGGATGGTGTCCTTGTCGGCCGGGTCGAGCGCCAGGAATTTTTCGTGCTCGATGTTGGGCATGGAGAACGGGTTGTGGGAGAAGTCGATCTTCTTCTCCTCCTCGCTCCACTCGTACATCGGGAAATCGACGATCCAGCAGAACGCGAACTGGTCCTCGTCGACCAGCTTGAGTTCGGTGCCGATGCGCGTGCGGGCGAGACCGGCGAACGCGGTGAATTTTTCGGGCCGTCCGGCGACGAAGAAGACGGCGTCGCCGACCTTGAGGCCGAGCTGCGCGCGGATGGCGTCGGTGCGCTCCGGGCCGATGTTCTTGGCGACCGGACCCGCCCCGCCCTCCTCGCCTTCGCGGAAGAAGATGTAGCCGAGGCCCGGCTGGCCCTCGCCCTGCGCCCACGAATTCATGCGGTCGCAGAAGGCGCGGTTGCCGCCGGTCGGCGCCGGGATCGCCCACACCTCGACCTTCGGGTCGGCGGCGATCTGGCCGGCGAACACCTTGAAGCCGGAGTCGCGGAAATGATCGGTGACGTTCTGCATCTCGATCGGGTTGCGCAGGTCCGGCTTGTCGTTGCCGTACTTGCGGAGCGAGTCGGCGTAGGGGATGCGCGGGAACTTCGGCGTGACGCGGCGGCCGTTGCCGAACTCGACGAAGAGATCTCGGAGCACCGGCTCGACCGCCTGGAACACATCCTCCTGCTCGACGAAGCTCATCTCGATGTCGAGCTGGTAGAACTCGCCGGGCGAGCGGTCGGCACGCGCGTCCTCGTCGCGGAAGCACGGCGCGATCTGGAAGTAGCGGTCGAAGCCCGCGATCATGGTGAGCTGCTTGAACTGCTGCGGCGCCTGCGGCAGGGCGTAGAACTTGCCGGGATGCAGGCGCGACGGCACGAGGAAGTCGCGCGCGCCTTCCGGCGAGGACGCCGTCAGGATCGGCGTCTGGAACTCGAAGAAGCCGGCGCCGGTCATGCGTCGACGGATCGACGAGATGATCTCGGCGCGCTTCAGGATGTTGCGGTGCAGCTTGTCGCGGCGCAGGTCGAGGAACCGGTACTTGAGCCGCGTCTCCTCCGGATATTCCGCGTCGCCGAACACCGGCAGCGGCAGTTCGGCCGCGGCCGACAGCACCTCGATGCCGGCGGCGAAGACTTCGACCGCGCCCGTCGGCAGGTCGGCGTTATCGGTTCCCGCCGGGCGGGTGCGCACCTTGCCGTCGACGCGGATCACCCACTCGGAGCGCACCGTCTCGGCGACCTTGAAGGCCGGGCTGTCCGGATCGGCGACCACCTGGGTCAGGCCGTAGTGGTCGCGGAGGTCGATGAACAGCAGGCCGCCGTGGTCGCGGACGCGGTGCACCCAGCCGGACAGGCGGACGGTCTCGCCGACGTCGGCAGCGCGGAGCGCCCCGCATGTGTGGCTTCGGTAACGGTGCATCGCAGAACCTATGGAAATGGCCAAATCCGGCCCGGGAATCCGCCGTTTCGGGCGGCGCGAAAAGCGCACGGGCGCATGGCATTGTCAAGGATCGCCTAGGCGCGAAGGCTAACGCCGGCAGCGTGGCAAATCGGCAACAGCCAACGCCGGACGCTTGGTCGCACAGCCCAAAATTTCGGCCTCCCGCGCGTCCGCTGATAGCGACAACGCCGGACTCGCGGGCTATGTAGGGGCATGACCCTGATCACCACGACCGCCGAACTTGCGGCCGCCTGCAAGCGGATGGCGCGGTTCGAAGCGGTCACCGTCGACACCGAATTCATGCGGGAAACGACCTACTGGCCGAAGCTTTGCGTCGTCCAGTTGGCGAGCCCCGAGGAGGCCGTCATCGTCGATGCGATGTCGCCCGACATCGAGCTCGATTCATTCTTCAAGTTGATGAAGAACGAGAAAGTCATCAAAGTCTTTCATGCTGCCCGACAGGACATCGAAATCGTCTACCACCTCGGCGGCCTGATCCCGCACCCGGTGTTCGACACCCAGGTGGCGGCGATGGTGTGCGGCTTCGGCGATTCGATTTCGTACGACCAGTTGGTCCAGCGCCTTACGGGCGAGAAGATCGACAAATCCTCCCGCTTCACCGACTGGAGCCGCCGGCCGCTGTCGGAGCGGCAAACGGAATATGCGCTGGCCGATGTGACGCACCTTCGCGACGTCTACGCGGCGCTCTCGCAGAGGCTCGACGAGCAGCAGCGGACGGACTGGGTGCGCGAGGAGATGGAGGTGCTGACCTCCCCCGACACCTACCAGATGGAGCCGGAGCTGGCGTGGAAGCGGCTGAAGCTGCGGGTGCGCAAGCCGTCGGAGCTTGCCGTGCTGCAGGCGATCGCCGCCTGGCGCGAGCGCGAGGCGCAGGCGCGCGACGTGCCGCGCGGGCGCGTGCTCAAGGACGACGCCATCTACGAGATCGCGGCGCAGCAGCCAACGACATCGCAGGCGCTCGGGCAGCTCCGCACCATCCCGCGCGGCTTCGAGCGTTCGCGCTCGGCCGAGGACATCATCAACACGGTGAAGAAGGCGCTCGACATCCCGAAGGATCAGCTCCCCAAGGTGCCGAAGCATCGTCCGCCGATGAACGGCAACGCGGCGGCGGTCGATCTGCTCAAGGTGCTGCTCAAGATGATCAGCGAGAGCCACGGCGTCGCCTCCAAGATCATCGCCACGGTCGACGACCTCGAGGCGATCGCCAGCGACGACGGCGCCGAGGTGCCGGCGATGGTCGGCTGGCGGCGCGAGCTGTTCGGCGAGACCGCACTGAAGCTGAAGCGCGGCGAGATCGCGCTGGCCGTCAACCAGAACCACGTCGTGGCGATCGAGAAGTAGGCGCGTCAGGCGGCTTTAGGGCGTACCACGCGGCGCACCTTGATCGCCCCCGCGCGACGCGTAACTTCCGCCAGGTCGTACGCGAGTTGCATGCGCAACCAAACTTCGGTGCTGCCTCCGAACGCCTTCGACAACCGCACCGCCATCTCCGGTGAAATGCCGCTGCGTGCATTCACGAGATTGTTCAACGCCTGCCGACTGACGCCGAGAACTTTCGCGCCTTCTGTCACGGTCAAGCCGAGCGGCTCGAGGCAATCGACACGCACATGCAAGCCAGGGTGCGGCGGGTTCTTCATCGGCACGGTTCTGGTCCTCAATGATAGTCGACGAGGTCAACGTCGAAGGCATTTCCATTCTCAAAGCGAAAAATTACGCGCCAGTTGCGGCTGACCGTGATGGCCCAGAATCCGGAGAGGTCGCCGCGCAGCGCATGCAATCCAAAACCAGGCGCATCGCAGTCTTCCGCCACTGTCGCCGCATCGACGCGGGCTAAAATACGTTCCACCTTGTCGACGAAGGCCGCTTGTATCCGGCTGCGGTCGCCGCGCTCGTAAAGCCGTTTCAAGCCCGATGACGGAACGTCTCGATCATCGGCCTCTATGATAAGCGACGCTTGTCTATTGTCAACTATCGCGGATCGATCAGCTCACCGCGATCGACGCTTCGAGGCCGGCGATCTTCGCCAGTTGCCCCAGCCGCCGCAGCACCCGGGCGCCGCCGAGCGGGGCGAGGTCGGCCGGCAGGATCAGCGTCAGGCTCTTGCCTTTCGCCTCCAGGCGCGTGCGCTGGACGATGTCGGGCATGGCGCCGGAAATGAGATGGGCGACGCGCAGCGTGGCGCCCAGCGCGCGGGCGCGTTCCATCAGGCGGGTCGAGGCCAGCTCGCGGATGCGCGGCGACAGTTGCTCGTCGATCAGGCCTTCGTGGCGATAGAAATTGGCGAGCGCCAGATAGGCGCGGCCGGGATGGTCGATGCCGATGAAGGCGGCGTGGGCGATGAGGTTCAGGCTCTGCTCGCCGCGATATTCGGGATGGGCGCGCCAGTGGATGTCGGCGAGCAGGCAGGCGGCACGGCGGAGCCGCGCCTCCTCGGCGGTCTCGTCGATGCCGATCGCCTTGAACGCCATTTCCGACCACGGCCCCAGTTCGGCGACATGGCGCGGCGAGCGCGAGCGCAGATACGCGAGTTCCTCGCAGGCGACGATCAGCGGATCCTTCGCCTTCTCCTTGGCATCGAGCAGGTCGTAGAGCAGGCCCTCGCGCACGCCGAGCGCCGACATGACGATCGACGACGGGCGCATCTTCTCGATCACCTGCTCCAGCACCGCGGCGCCGTAAGGCAAGAGCGCGCGGCGGCTGCGCGAGACGACCTCGATCGAGTCGATGGAATCAATGTCGCGCTTGGCGACCATGCGGCAGAAGTCGGCGGCCTCGTCGGGCGCGATGGCGTAGTGGTGCATCACGTGCAGCGGGTAGCCCTTCTGGCGCATGTGCAGCCGCGCCAGCGAGCGCCACGTGCCGCCGATGGCGTAGAACGGGCGCTTGGCGCCCTTGGCCAGAACCTTGGAGCCGGCGAGCGCCTCGGCGGCGAGCTTCTCGGCCCTCTTCAGCGATTTTTCCGAGGCTTCCTCCAGCCTGAGGCCGCCCAGCGGGAAGGTCTCGCCCTCGCCGATCCTGGTGCCGCTGATGTCGACGACCTCGAGGCTGCCGCCGCCGAGATCGCCGGCGATTCCGTCGGGCTTGTGGAAGCCGGAGAGGATGCCCATCGCCGACAGGCGGGCCTCCTCGACGCCGGTGAGGATAGCGACCTTGACCTTGGCGATGGCCTCGACCGAGGCGATGAACTCGGAGCCGTTAAAGGCTTCGCGCACGGCGGCGGTGGCGAGGACATGCAGCGAGGCGACGCGCATCTGCTCGGTCAGCGCGACGAAGCGGCGGATGGCGGTCAGCGCCGCGGCGATGGCTTCCGGATCGAGGCGGCCGCGCGTGGCGACGCCGCGGGCAAGGCCGCACAGTTCCTTCTCGTTGAACAGGGGCGTGGCCGAGCGGCCGAGGTGCTCGTAGACGACGAGACGGACGGAGTTCGAGCCGATGTCGACGATGGCGACCGGGCCGCCGTTGGTGATGCGGCCCGGTGCGTCCTCTACCGGGGAAGCGGGAGGCTTCGCCAACCGCTCACGCCTCCTTGGCGCGCCGCCTGAGCGGCTTCGGCGAATTGGTCTTCAGCGACTTGCCGCGGCCGGAGAGGCTTGGGTTGGTCATGAAGTATTCGTGCGCATTGAACGGCGTCTCGCCCTTGCCGGGCTTTATGCGCTCGGACGAGCCGTCGGGCAGCTCGCGCCAGCTCTGCTGGTTATCGGTCAGGTTCGCCACCATGATCTGGTCCAGCACCTGCTCGTGCACCGTCGGGTTCAGGATCGGGACCAGCGCTTCGACTCGCCGGTCGAGGTTACGCGGCATCATATCGGCCGAGCCGATATAGACCAGCGACTGATCCGACGGCAGGCCGTAGCCGTTGCCGAAGCAGAAGATGCGGGCGTGCTCGAGGAAGCGGCCGACGATCGACTTGACGCGGATGCGCTCGGACAGGCCGGGAATGCCGGGCCGGAGGCAGCAGATGCCGCGCACGACCAGCTCGATATCGACGCCGGACTGGCTGGCGTCGTAGAGCGCGTCGATGATCTGCGCGTCGACCAGCGCGTTGAGCTTCAGCCAGATGGCGCCCGGGCGGCCGGCGCGGACGTGGGCGACCTCGCCGGCGATCAGCTCCAACATGCGCTTGCGCACGGTCAGCGGCGACACCGCCATGCGCTCCAGCATGACCGGCTCGGAGTAGCCGGTGATGTAGTTGAAGATCGCGCCGACGTCACGGCCGATGGCCGGATCGGCGGAGAAGAACGACAGGTCGGTGTAGATGCGCGCCGTCTGCGGATGATAGTTGCCGGTGCCGGTGTGGACGTAGGTGGCGAGCTGCCCGGCCTCGCGGCGCACGACCAGCGACAGCTTGGCGTGCGTCTTCAGTTCGATGAAGCCGTAGACGACCTGGACGCCGGCGCGCTCGAGGTCGCGCGCCCACTTGATGTTGGCGGCCTCGTCGAAGCGGGCCTTGAGCTCGACGACGGCGGTCACCGTCTTGCCGGCCTCGGCCGCCTCGGCGAGGGCACGCACGATCGGCGAGTCGTTGGAGGTGCGGTAGAGCGTCTGCTTGATGGCGACGACGTCCGGGTCCGACGCCGCCTGGCGCAGGAACTGCACGACGACGTCGAACGACTCGTACGGGTGGTGGACGACGATGTCCTTCTCGCGGATGGCGGCAAAGCAGTCGCCGCTGTGGTCGCGGATGCGCTCCGGGAAACGGGCCGTGTAGGCCTGGAACTTCAGCGCCGGGCGGTCGATGCCGGCAATCTGCGACAGGTCGTTCAGCGCCAGCACGCCGTTGACCAGGAAGATTTCGTCGCCCGATACGGCGAGCGCCTCGGCTACCAGCGCGCGCAGACTCTCCGGCATCGCGGCCTCGATCTCGAGGCGGATGACGGAGCCGCGGCGGCGGCGCTTCAGCGCGCTCTCGAAGAAGCGCACCAGATCTTCGGCTTCTTCCTCGACCTCGATGTCCGAGTCGCGGATGACGCGGAAGGCGCCCATGCCCTCGACGTTGTAGCCGGGGAAAAGGCGGGCGACGAACAGCGTCACCGCCTGATCGATCGAGATGAAGCGATCGCGGACGGCGTCGGTCGACGGCAGGCGGATGAAACGGTCGAGCGTGCCCGGCATGCGCAGCAGCGCCGTCATGCGCTGGCCGTTGGTCTTGCGCGTCAACTGCAGCGCGACGGTCAGGCCGAGGTTCGGGATGAACGGAAACGGGTGCGCCGGATCGATGGCGAGCGGCGTCAGCACCGGGAAGATCGAGTCGAGGAAGTGATGCTCGAGCCAGTCGCGCTCGGCGTCGTCGAGGTCCTTCGCGTCCAGCAGCATGACGCCGGCGGCGCTCAGCTCGGTGCGCAGCGACGCCCAGACCACCTGCTGGTCGCTGGCCAGCGCCGACACGGCGTTGCCGATGCTCGACAACTGCTCGGAAAGCGACTGGCCGTCGTCCGACACCATGGCGATGCCGAGGCGCTGCTGCCCTTTCAGGCCGGCGACGCGCACCATGAAAAATTCGTCGAGGTTGTTCGCCGAGATCGACAGGAAGCGCAGGCGCTCCAGCGCCGGGTGGCGCTGGTTGGTCGCCTCCTCGAGGACGCGGCGGTTGAAGTGCAGCCACGACAGTTCGCGGTTGATGAAGCGATCCGGCCGCTGGCGGAGGCGGGCGGAGGCCCCGCCCTCGCTGGCGGCGGTCGCGCTCTCGGCGGCGATAGGTGTGGTCTTCTGATCCATGACGATGGGTCTCAGATGGCGATCGATTGGCGGAAAACATAGCCCTAAACGCGAAATATGACGATTTCGCCAAGGCTGGAGGTTTACCGGGGGTTAGTCGTCGTCCACATCCTCCGGCCTCCGGTCGAAGACGCGGGCGAGTGCGGCGGCGGCAATGCGGCGGGTGACCGGGGCGCCGGCGGCGAGGGCGTCGTGGTCGATGGCGTCGACCAGCGCGTTCGCCGCCTGCAGCGAGCGCTCCATGCGCACCGCGATGTAATCCACCACCGCGGCGTCCACGGCGAGCTGGCGGTCGGCGAACAGCTTTACCAGCACGCGGCGGAGCAGGTCGTCGTCCGGCTCGCCGAGTTCCACCGGGCGCGCGGCGCGCAGCCGCGAGGCGAGATCGGCCAATGCCAGCGGCAAGGCCGTCGCCCAGACGCGGCTGGTCAGCAGCACCGGCGCCTTCCGCTCGGTCGCCAGATTGAGAAGATGGAACAGCGCCGCCTCGTCGATCGGACCGGCGTGCAGGTCCTCGACCGCGACCGCGCCGGAGGCGACCAGCGGCGCCACCGCGGCGTCGGTCAGGTCGGCGGCGGCGACCATCTCGCCGCCGCTCGCCTCGCGCCAGATCTCGACGATGTGGCTTTTGCCCGAGCCGACGGGGCCGGCGAGCAGCACCACCGGCGCCGGCCATTCCGGCCAGCGGTCGACCAGGTCGATCGCCCGCGCGTTTGCCGCACCGACGAGAAAATCAGCGCGCGTCATGGCGGCGCGGTGCGGCAAACTTAGCGGCAGTTGACGCGCCGCGGGCGGACGACGCTCCCCCATCACACGCCCGTCGATCCGTCGCCGCCGCGATAGAGCGGGCTTGCGCGATAGCGCTCGATGCCGAAGCGCAGCAGCACGCCGACCGCGGCCGCCGCGGGGATGGCGACCAGCAGGCCGACGAAACCGAACAGCAGGCCGAACGCGAACAGCGCGAAGATCAGCCACACCGGGTGCAGCCCGACGTTGCGGCCGATGAGGCGCGGCTGGAGGATGTAGCCCTCGAGCAACTGGCCGACGAGGAAGACGCCGACGGTCGCCGCAAGCCACGGCCAGCTCGGCCAGAACTGCACCAGCGCTATGGTGATCGACGTGACGAAGCCGACGGTAAAACCGAGATACGGGATGAAGCTCAGGATGCCCGAGGCGAGACCGATGAGCAGGCCGTAGTTGAGGCCGATGAGGACGAGGCCGGCGGCGTAGAAGATGCCGAGCAGGAAGCCGACGAGAAGCTGGCCGCGGACGAAGGCGGCGACCTTGCGGTCGATCTCGCGGGCGAGGCTGCGGATTTCCTCGGCGTGATCGAGCGGCAGCAGGCGGTCGACACGGGCGACGATCACGTCCCAGTCGCGCAGCAGATAGAACGCAACGAACGGCGTCACCAGCAGCAGCGAAAACAGATCGACCAGCGCGCGCCCGCCGGTCCACACCGAACCGATCAGCGCGGTGGCGACATCGACGCCGCGGCTCATGAAGCTGGCGATCGAGGCGCGGATGCTGTCGGCGTCGATGCCGAGGAACTTGCCCCACTCGCTGTCCAGCGCCGAGCCGAACATTTCCTGCAGCCGCGTGATGTAGCTCGGCAGGCGCTGGAGGAAATCGATGGTCTGGTTGAGCAGCAGCGGCACGAGCAGCACCAGCACCGCGACGAAGGCGACGACGAGCGCCGCGAGGATCAGCGACGTGGCGCCGACACGGTTGAAGCCGTGCCGCTCCAGCCAGTCGGCGGCCGGGTCGAGCGCGTAGGCGATCGCGGCGCCGGCGACGAAGGGCAGCAGGATCTGGCGGAACACCGCCAGCATCAGCAGCAACGCGACGAGCCCGCTGATCCAGAAGACGAGGGTCTGCTGGCGACGCGTCACGCCGCCGTCTCGCCGTCGCGACCGCCGCCGGGCGGCGAGGATGCCGCCTCGCCCGCCCCCATGTGGCGCACCCACTCGACGAGGTAGACGGCGCCGGAGGCGACGGTGAGGACCGCGACCAGATAGATCAGCGTCCAGGTCACCCAGGGCAGATCGATCGAGAAGGCAAGATTCCCGAGCACGAACGCCGCCAGCAGAATCTGCAGGACCGTATTTACCTTGGACAGGCGCAGCGGCTGAACCGAACTCGGCTCGCCCAACACCCACGACAGCACGACCGCGCCGACGATCAGCACGTCGCGCGACACGATCAGGATGGTGAGCCACGCCGGGATCGCGGCAACGACGGCCAGCGTCACGTAGATCGAGACCAGCATGGTCTTGTCGGCGATCGGGTCGAGGTAGGTGCCGAGCTCGGAGCGCAGGTCGAACTGGCGCGCGATGAAGCCATCGACGGCATCGCTGACGCCGGCCACGACCAGCACGGCGAACGCCGCCAGCGGCTGGCTGGCGACGATGAACCAGATGATCAGCGGCACCAGAAGGAGCCGCGCAATGGTGATAAGATTGGGAAGCGTCACGCCGCCGGTCTCCTGATCGTCCCGCCCGAAAGCCCGCCGCCGGGCACGGCCGATCCCGCGAACCCTAGAAATGGCACTCCCGGGCACGGAAGCCAAGCGCCGCGCGGGCCGTCTGGCTTTCGCGCTTCAACGGCAACGGCGCGCCCCACCCACCATGCTTCGCTTGGTCCCCCCCCGGAGCGGGGAGGGATTGGAGTATGCCGACGCGAACTCCGCTTATCCCTCCCCTCCCGCAACAGGAGGGATCGGCGCATGCCGACGCGAACGCCGCTTATCCCTCCCCGTTCCGGGGAGGGGGGACCGCGCGCAAGCGCGGTGGGTGGGGAACCGCCCTCAATTGCGGAGCCAAAGCGAAGCGGAGGTTCAGTCGCCGTCAGCCCCCCCCTCCGCTTCCCCCCGCGAAGGCGGGGGCGCAGGAGCCAGTCTGGCGCGCCGCCGGAGACATCCTCCAGACCTGGATCCCCGCCTGCGCGGGGAAAGCGGAGTTTGGTTAGGGAGCGCTGGACCCCGGCTTTCGCCGGCGTGACCACCGAGGCCCGGTCGCCGTCGGCCCAACTCTCTCCGTTTCCCCCGCGAAGGCGGGGGCGCAGGAGCCAGTCTGGCGCGCCGCCGGAGACATCCTCCAGACCTGGATCCCCGCCTGCGCGGGGGAAAGCGGAGTTTGGTTCGGCAGCGCTGGACCCCGGCTTTCGCCGGGGTGACGACCCGAGGCCCGGTCGCCGTCGGCCCAACTCTCTCCGCTTCCCCCGCGAAGGCGGGGGCCCAGGAGCCCGTTCGGCGCGCCGCCGGAGACATCCTCCAGACCTGGATCCCCGCCTTCGCGGGGAAAGCGGAGTTTGGTTCGGCAGCGCTGGACCCCGGCTTTCGCCGGAGTGACGACCCGAGGCCCGGTCGCCGTCGGCCCCCGCCTTCCCTCGCGAAGGCGGGGGCCCAGGAGCCCGTTCGGCGCGCCGCCGGAGACATCCTCCAGACCTGGCTCCCCGCCTTCGCGGGGAAAGCGGAGTTTGGTTCGGCAGCGCTGGACCCCGGCTTTCGCCGGGGTAACGACCTGAGGCCCGGTCGGCGTCGGTCGACCGTTGCGCCTCCCCCTGAAGCGTGGGCAACCCCATGGCCGGCCTTGCATTCGCCGCCGCCTTGTCGCTCATATGCCGGCACGCGCGGCAACCCCGAATCCCATTGAGAGAGGCACGCGGAATGGCCCAAGAGGCGCGCCGTCCCCTTCGCCCCGTGGCCTATGCCGATTCGGGCGTCAACATCGACGCCGGCA